>JANMTV010000153.1:0-11555 GCA_031390905.1 Ilumatobacteraceae bacterium
CGGTCGATGACATTCCGGGCGCTCGACGATCAACGCGTGGCCGATCGACTGCAACCGTCGTTGAGTGACGCATTTGGTGACGGCACGGTTGACGCCGTTGTCGTTCACGATCGGGCTGAGATGCTGATGGTGGTAGCTGCCATCGCTCCAGGTCGAGTGGGAGCTCCGTCGAGTGCTCCCACCTTCCGAGTTGTGACCGGGTTTGGCGAGGCCGATCTTGCAGCACTTGGCTTGAACAACGCTGATGTGACGAGGCGGGTCATCGACGGCCTGCTCTTCATCCAGGTCAACGTCGTCTCAGTATCGACGGAGGTCGAAGGGACCGTTCCTGAGGTGACGCAGATCGAGGTTGCCGATCCGACCGTGATTTCTGTGGTCGAGAAGAGTTATGCGTCATTGTTCGGCGAGATCGAGGTGAGCAGCGCGGACGTCGTCATCGAAGGCGTCGACATTGTCGTGACGGTCGGGCGGTCGTACCTCGAATCCCTCCGTAGTGATCTGTCGAATGACGTGGCAGGCTCTCAGGACGATGATTCGACTGCAACAAGCGATACGACTGGGAACGATGGCTGAACATGATTGATCAAGAGGCGCTCGACCTCGCGTGCATCGCAGCCCGGGTCGCGGACGCCAAGCAGGGCAACGAAATTCTGGTCCTGCATGTCGGCGAAGTACTCAAGCTCACCGAGTACTTCGTTGTGGTTGGGGCGTCGAACCGTCGACTCGTGCGAGCGCTCGTGGATGACATCGAAGCTCAGTTGAAGGAGCAGGCGGGTCGTGCGCCGCTTCGGATGGAAGGCGTCAAGGAGCAGCAGTGGGTGTTGATCGACTACGGCGATGTCGTCGTGCATGTGTTCCTTTCGGAGATCCGTGACTTCTACGAGATTGAGCGGCTGTACACCGACGTGCCCAAGATCGATTGGGCCGTACCAGCCACCGCATGAGTCGGTTCGACTGTTGTGTTCGGCCGCCGTTCGTCGGTATCGTGGCGACCCGTCGGGGCTATAGCTCAGTTGGCAGAGCGCTTCCATGGCATGGAAGAGGTCAAGGGTTCGATTCCCTTTAGCTCCACAACCCGAAACCCTAGGTAGATCGCCTGGGGTTTCTTCGCGTCTGGAAGGTCCGAGTCGCCTGACACTCCAACCGACACTTTCCGGCGTGGACTACCGTCGCGAACCTCGTCGCTGACGCGCCGCAGCTGGTCTTCGAGTTCCGACGTATCGGGAATGTCGAGAAAGTCGAGACGGGACTCAAGCTCATCGGCGAACCGCGTTCTACGCGTAGAACTTTGACAACGATCTTCGCAGCCGCACCGATCGGGGTCCTTCAATCGTGATCTTGGTTCGATGAACCGCGCGATCCTGGCCGATAGCATCAGCTCGATGGGGGTGGTCCGGGGAAGGGCGAATATCCGGCAGGTGGCAGCGCTTGCCGGCGTGTCACACCAAACCGTGTCCCGAGTGCTCAACGGCCACCCGAACATCCGTCCGGCGACGCGCGAGCGAGTCCTCAAGGCGATCGGAGAACTCGACTATCGCCCGAACGGTGCGGCGCGGGCGTTGGCGACGAACAAGACCAACCGCATCGGCGTGATCGTCGACAGCACCGTTGAGTACGGGCCGAATAGCACGTTGCGTGGCCTCGAGACGGCGGCCAGGGCGGCTGGTTATTCCGTCACGTCGGCGACGGTCGGCGACGACACGCTCGGCCCGAGCGTCGCCTTCGAGCATCTGATGGCGCAAGGAATCGACGCGCTGTGTGTGATCGCTCCCCGCTCGTCGTCCCTCGACAGGTTGCGACAATCGACGCTGCACATGCCGGCGGTGGTCGTCAAGTCCGCGAAAGACGACACGTTCCTGACCGTGTCGGTCGACCAGGAGCTCGGTGCGGCGCTCGCCGTCCGCCATCTCATCGACCTCGGTCATCGGCGGATCGTCCACGTCGCCGGGCCGCTCGACTGGCTCGATGCGTGGGCGCGCCATCGGGCGTGGCAGAGCGAGGTGAAAGCAGCCGGCATCGAGGAGCTCGACGTCGTCGTCGGCGATTGGTCGGCCGCGTTCGGGTACGAGGTCGCCCGTCATGCAGGTCGACTACCCGAGTGCACGGCGATCTTCGCCGGTAACGATCAAATGGCGCTCGGCCTGATCCACGGCTTCGCAGAGCGGGGCATCCGTGTGCCCGACGACGTCAGCATCGTGGGTTTCGACGACCTGCCCGAGGCGAAGCACTTCCTCCCACCACTCACTACGGTGCGGCAGGACTTCCGGGCGCTCGGTGAGCGCAGCGTAGAGGTGCTTCGCGCCGCGCTCGAAGGGAACGAGCTCGATCGGCGGTCGATCATCGCACCGCTCCTGATCATCCGCGAGTCGACCGCTCCGCTGCGACCGAGCTGATTCGGCCGATCGCCGAATACATCCGCCCAGCCTTGGCGGCTCGGCAAAAAAACTCTTGACAGGTCGAATGTGATCGGTAACATACTAAATGTGACCGCTCACATCGGCGGTTGCGGCGCCTGTGGGGATACAGGCACCAAGCAAGACAACATTGAGGGGGAACCATATGATCACTCGTAAACGCTTCCAGCGGCTGGTTGCTTTGACCGCCGTTGTCGCCGTGTCGGCCGGTCTGGCCGCCTGCGGCAGCGACGACGACTCCGAAGGCACTTCGGCACCCGACGGGACCGAGACCGCTGCGGACCCAACCGAGGCATCCAGCGAGGCATCCAGCGAGGCATCCAGCCAGGCATCCAGCGAGGCGCCGGCGGAGGGCGACCTAATCACGGTCGGCTTCGTCGCCGTCGGACCCGAAGGCGCGTGGCGCGCCGCCAACGAAGCAAACATGCAGGAGACGTTCACCAAGGAGAACGGCTTCGATCTCAAGTACGCACCTGCCACCAACCTCGACCAGAAGTCGCAGATCGACGCGTTCACGTCGTTCGTCGACGAAGGCGTCGACGTGATTCTCCTCTCGGCCACCGAAGGTGCCGGATGGGAGGACTCGCTCAAGCGGGCTCAGGAGGCCGAGATCCCGGTCATCCTGATCGACCGTGGCATCGATCCCGATGACCCGAGCCTCTATGTGACGCGCATCGCTCCCGACAACTTCGAGGTCAGCAAGGGTGTCGCCGAGTGGGCCGTCAGCGCGCTTCCCGACGGAGGGAAGTACTTCGTCCTCGAGGGTCCCGCAGGCGTGTCGGTCGTCAACGAGCGCAACAACGGCTGGAACTCGGTGATGGATTCGAATCCCGCGTTCGTGAAGGTCGGCGCGCAAACCGCCAACTGGTCGGCTGAAGAAGGCAAGAGCGTCATGGAGACCGTGCTCAAGGCCAACGACAACGACATCCAGTTCGTGTTTGCCCAGAACGACGAGATGGGTCTCGGAGCGGCGCTCGCTGTCGTCGAGGCTGGTCTTGTCCCTGGCAAGGACGTCTTGATCGCCACGATCGACGGCACGAAGGGCGCGATGGAGGCGTTGGCCGCAGGGCAACTCAGCTTCGTCGCCGAGTACAACCCGCTGTTCGGTGACACGGCGCTCGATCTGGTCAACAAGACCCTTGCCGGTGAGTCCGTCGAGTCCTACATCATCGTGCCGAGCGGCACGTTCGACTCACCGGAGGCCGCACAGGAGGCGCTCCCGACTCGCCAGTTCTGACCGGCCGCACCCTACGGTGAAACGCCATGGACCTATGAGCCGCGGAGACGGGCATGATCCCTGGAACCGGTCGACGAACCGCCACCCGAACCCTGGACGGCAGGGAGTGAGCCCACCGCGGTGGGTCCACTCCCTGTGTCTGGGGTTCCGGATGTCCCGCCAACCCGCTCCCGAGACGATGGAGGCTTTCGCGTGACACCTGCACCGATCGTCGAGATGCATGGCATCTCGATCACCTTTCCTGGCGTCAAGGCCCTTGACGCGGTCGACTTCCGGCTCCTACCCGGCGAGGTCCACGCACTGATGGGGGAGAATGGCGCTGGAAAGTCCACGCTCATCAAGGCGCTCACCGGGGTCTACCCCATCGACGCCGGCGCGATCATCATCGACGGCGAGCAGCGCCGGCTGCACGGTACCGCCGACGCCCAAGCGGCCGGTATCTCTGTGGTCTATCAAGAGGTCAACCTCTGCCCAAACCTCACGATCGGCGAGAACGTTATGCTCGGCCACGAGATCCGTGGTCGTCCGTTCGGCATCAACTGGAAGGCAACGCACCGCGGCGCCCAGGCGGCGCTGGCCAAGCTCGGCCTGGAACACCTCGACACCCGCTTGCCGCTGTCGTCGATCTCACTCGCAATGCAACAACTCGTCGCCATCAGCCGGGCGATGGTGACCGACTCCAAGGTGCTGATCCTCGACGAGCCGACCTCGAGCCTCGACGCCCCGGAAGTCGAGCGGCTGTTCGGCGTGATTCGTCGGCTCCGCGACCAGGGCGTGGCGATCCTCTTCGTTGCGCACTTCCTCGACCAGGTGTACGAGGTCAGCGATCGCATCACCGTGTTGCGGAATGGGCAGTTCGTCGGCGAGTACCCGACGGCCGAGCTCGACCGCACCGAACTCATCGCCAAGATGATCGGCAAGGAGCTCGCCCTGCTCCGCTCGATTGACGCCGAGCGCATGCACATCCGCGCCGACCATCACGAGCAACCCATGCTCGCGGCGACCGGCCTCGGACGGACAGGCGCGATCGCCCCGACCGACCTCGAAGTCTACCGCGGCGAGGTCGTTGGCTTTGCCGGCCTGCTCGGATCCGGCCGCACCGAGCTCGCTCGGCTGCTCTACGGTGCCGATAAGGCCGACGCAGGCACCATCGAGTTCGAGGGCCACAAGGTCTCGCTCAACTCTCCCGCCGCCGGACTCTCACACCGCATCGCCTATTCGAGCGAGAACCGGCGAGACGAGGGGGTCATCGCCGACCTCACCGTTCGCGAGAACCTCGTCCTCGCGGTCCAGGCCCGACGCGGCTGGATGAGGCCACTACCCAAGCGCGAGCAGAACCAGATCGTCGAGCAGTACATCGCCAAGCTCGGCATCCGGCCGGCCGACCCGGAGATCCCGGTCAAGAACCTCTCGGGCGGGAACCAGCAGAAAGTGCTGCTCGGTCGCTGGCTGGCGACGCAGCCCGAGATGCTGATCCTCGACGAGCCGACGCGGGGCATCGATGTCGGAGCCAAGGCCGAGATCCAGTCCGCCGTCGTCGAGCTGAGTGACGCAGGGGTCGCCGTCGTCTACATCTCGTCGGAGATCGACGAGGTCGTCCGCCTCAGTGATCGCGTGGCGATCTTGAAGGACCGGCGCAAGATCGAAGAGATCGACGTCGGACCCGACACGACCACGGCCACGGTGGTCCGCATCATCGCCGGTGAGAGTGCGACATGACGATCGACGAACGAGTCGACAATCCCTCCGGCGCCCGCCAGGGCGAGACTCCGACGGCACGGAGCACGCAGGGATGGTTCTCCCGCATCCTCGGCTCAGATCACCTATGGGCAATCGCCGCCATCGCCGGCCTGCTGTGCATCAACCTGATCAAGGATCCCGGCTACCTCAGCGTCACCTACAGCTCGAACACGGGGGCCTTCGTCGGCAACCTCGTCGACATCGCCCGGGCAATGGCGCCGTTACTCATGATCGCGACCGGCATGTGCCTCGTGATCGCCACCAGAGGCATCGACCTGTCGGTCGGTTCGATGATGGCCGTCGCCGGCGCGATCGCGATGGAGTACCTCAGCAACGCCAACGCACCCGCCTCGATCGGTGCCGCCAGCGTCGCGATCCTGCTCGCCGTCGTGCTGTGTGCCGGGCTCGGCGCGATCAACGGCGTGCTGATCTCGGTCGTCGGGCTGCAGCCGTTCATCACGACCCTCGTCATGATGCTCGCCGGGCGCGGCCTGGCGAAGGTGATCACGGAGGGTCAGAATACGACCGCCGTCAACGAGCAGTACCGATGGGTCGCGAACGGCTACGTGCTCGGTGTCCCAGTGGTGTTCCTGACGTCCGTCGCGATTGCCGTGTTGATCGCGCTGATCATCCGCCGCTCGGCGCTGGGGATGATGATCGAGTCAATCGGCATCAACGCCGAGGCAAGCCGTCTCGCCGGCCTGAACCGACGCGCCCTGCTGATCACTGTGTACACGGTCGGCGCCTTCCTCGCCGGGATCGCCGGGATCTTCTCCACCGGCACCGTGATGACCGTCGACGTCTCGCAGACCGGCTATCAGTTCGAGCTCGACGCGATCCTCGCCGTCGTGATCGGCGGCACGTCGCTCGCCGGTGGCAAGTTCTCGCTCGCGGGCGCGGCGATCGGCGCGCTACTGATTGCCACGCTCGACAAGACGGTCGTGTTCTTGGGCGTCCCCGCCTCGGCGACCCCGGCGTTCAAAGCGGCGGTCATCATCGTGCTCTACATCGCGCAGTCGCGGCGGTTTCGCTCGTGGGTGGCGCGAGCGACGCGGCCCGGGGGACAGGATGTTGGCGAGGTGGTGGCGTCGTGAGCGCGACCAGGACGCTCGAGTCGACCGAGCCGGTCGAGCCGGCGGGCACCGCCGCCGCGCAGGACTCGCAGCCGTCGCCGCTCAAGCGCTACGCCGCCCGCCACCGCGACGCCACCTCCACCGGCGCGGCGTTGTTGATCTTCATCGCCATGTTGATCTACGGACAGGTCACGTACGGCTCGATCGTCCAGTACAGCACCATCTCCAACCTGTTGATCAATAACACCCACCTCGTGATCCTCGCGGTCGGGTTGACGTTCGTGATCCTCACCGGAGGCATCGACTTGTCGGTCGGTGCGGTGATCGCCTTCACCAGCGTCGCCGGCGTGATGCTCGCCCAGGCGGGATGGAACCCATACCTGGTCGTCGTGATCATGGTGCTGATCGGTTCGTCAATCGGTCTCGTTTCGGCCTGCCTCATCGAGTTCTTCGGCATGCAGCCGTTCATCGCCACCTTGTCGATGATGTTCCTCGCCCGGGGCCTCGCATCGACGTTGACCACCGCCCCCGAACGCCTCGACCCCGAGTCGCCGATCAAGAAGATCTCCCACCAGTGGAAGATCGTCGACGGCGAGAAGGTCAACGATCTCATCGTCACCCCCGCTGTGCTCATCGCCGCGACCGTCGTCGTCGTCGGACTGTTCCTGATCCATCGCACCCGCTTCGGCCGTACCGTCTACGCAGTCGGCGGATCCGAACCGTCGGCCGACCTGATGGGTCTTCCCGTTCGCAGCACGAAGCTGTGGGTGTACGTGATCAGCGGCACTCTCGCCGCCATCGGCGGGATCGTGTACACCTCGCGGCTCGGCAGCGCGCAGAACATCACTGGCATCGGTTGGGAGCTCGATGCCATCGCTGCGGTCGTGATCGGCGGCACACTCCTCACTGGGGGATCGGGGTCGATCATCGGCTCGGTGATCGGCGCCTTCGTGCTCGGCCTGATGAACGTGCTCATCACCCGTGACGGAGGTGTCCGGCCGGAGATGACCACCATCATCACCGGCGGCATCCTGTTCGTCTTCGTGCTCCTGCAGCGAGCGATCAAGGGCAGGCGCGGATGAGCGAACCGAGAACGGACCGGTATGTCGTCGGTGTCGACTTCGGCACGTTGTCGGGCCGCGCCCTTGTCGTGCGGGTCCGCGATGGCGAGGAACTCGGATCCGCCGTCCATGCCTACCACCACGGGGTGATGGACCGGACGCTCGCATCGACGGGTGCTGCGCTGCCGGCCGAGTGGGCGCTGCAGGACCCCAACGACTACCGCGAGGTGCTACGCACCGCCGTGCCCGCGGCGGTCGCAGAGGCGGGCATCGACCCGACCGATGTCATCGGCGTGGCCACCGACTTCACCGCGTCGACGCCGCTGCCGGTGTTGGCCGACGGCACCCCGCTGTGCGAGCTGCCCGAGTTCAGCGATCGACCGCACGCCTACGTCAAGCTGTGGAAACACCACGCCGCACAGCCGCAGGCCGATCGCATCAACACCGTGGCCGCTGACCGTCGCGAGCCGTGGCTGCCGAGGTACGGCGGGTTCATCTCCAGCGAGTGGGAGTACGCCAAAGCCCTGCAACTGCTCGAAGAGGACCCCGAGATCTACGATCGCATGGACCACTGGGTCGAGGCCGCCGACTGGATCGTCTGGCAGCTGTGCGGCAACTACGTCCGCAACGCCTGCACGGCCGGCTACAAGGGGATCTGGCAGGACGGCGACTACCCCTCCGCCGACTTCGAGGAGGCGCTCAATCCGGACTTCGGCGGGTTCGCCAAGACCAAACTCGAACATCGAATCGGGATGCTCGGCGAGCGCGCCGGCGGCCTCACTGCCGATGCGGCCAGGTGGACCGGGCTGCCCGTCGGGATCGCCGTCGCCGTCGGCAACGTCGACGCTCATGTGACCGCGCCAGCGGCCCGCGCCGTCGAGGCCGGTCAGATGCTCGCCATCATGGGCACCTCCACCTGCCACGTGATGAACCACGACGAACTCGTCGAGGTGCCAGGGATGTGCGGCGTCGTCGACGGGGGCATCGTTGCCGGCTCGTTCGGTTACGAGGCAGGGCAGTCAGGCGTCGGTGACATCTTCGCGTGGTATGTCGAGAACCAGGTTCCCGACCGTTACGTCGAGGCGGCGAAGGCGGCCGGCGTGTCGATCCACGAACACCTCACCGAGCTTGCCTTCGCCGAGCCGCCTGGCGCTCACGGGCTGGTTGCGCTCGACTGGGTGAACGGCAACCGCTCGGTGCTCGTTGACGCGTCGCTGTCCGGGTTGCTGCTCGGCCAAACGCTGAACACTCGCGCCGAGCACGGATATCGGGCGCTGCTCGAGGCGACCGCTTTCGGGACGCGGATGATCGTCGAGACGTTCGGTGCGTCGGGTGTTCCGGTTCGTGAGTTCGTCGTCGCCGGTGGTCTGCTCAAGAACCGGCCGCTGATGCAGTTGTACGCCGACGTGTTGCGATTGCCGATCTCGACGATCGCCTCCGACCAGGGCCCGGCGCTCGGGTCGGCGATCCATGCGGCGGTCGCCGCCGGCGTGTTTCCCGACGTGCTCATCGCCAGCGGAGCGATGGGTCGGGTCGAGCGCGCCGTCTACACGCCCGACCTGTGCGCCGCCGATGTGTACGACGGGCTCTACGGGGAGTACCGCCTGCTGCACGACTACTTCGGGCGAGGCGCCAACGACGTGATGAAGCGACTCAAGAAGACGCGGCAGGAGGCGATCGCGTGAGCCAGTTCGATGGTGCGTTCGACGAGGCCGTGCGAAGAGTGCGTGCCGAGGTGTCCGCGCTGCATGCCGAACTCCCGCGGCACGGGCTCGTCGTGTGGACCGCCGGTAACGTCAGCGCCCGAGTCCCAGGATCGGATCACTTCGTGATCAAGCCCTCCGGCGTGGACTACGAGGAGCTCACCGCCGAGTCGATGGTGCTGTGTGATCTCGACGGTCGCCCAATCGCCGGCGCCGTCGGCAGCGAGCGCTCGCCGTCGTCGGACACCGCCGCGCACGCGTACGTGTACCGGCACATGCCCGACGTCGGCGGCGTCGTGCACACGCACTCGCCCTACGCCACCGCTTGGGCGGCGCGCCACGAGCCGATCCCGTGCGTCATCACCGGCATGGCCGACGAATTCGGCGGAGAGATCCCGGTCGCCCCCTTCTCGATGATTGGCGATGAGTCGATCGGACGGGCGATCGTGGAAACCCTGGCAGGCCATCACTCGCGCGCCGTGCTACTCGCCAACCACGGGGTGTTCACGATCGGCAAGGACGGCCGCTCCGCGGTGAAGGCGGCCGTGATGTGTGAGGACGTCGCCCGAACGGTGCACCTGGCCCGCCAACTCGGCACACCGGTCCCGATCGCGTCGTCGGACATCGAAGCACTCTTCGACCGCTACCAGAACGTCTACGGACAGACAACCAAAGGAGTCAATTGATGGGTCGCAGTATCGTGCCGGACCTCGCCGACCACGAGGTCTGGTTTCTCACCGGCAGCCAGACGATGTACGGCGACGAGGTGTTGGCCCAGGTAGCGGTGCAGTCGCAGCAGGTCGTCGCCATGCTCGACCAGTCCGCCGACATCCCTTGCCGTGTCGTCTGGAAGCCGGTGCTCACGTCCCGTGACGCGATCGTGCAGGTGATCCGCGACGCGAACACGGCGTCACAGGTCGTCGGCATCATCACCTGGATGCACACCTTCAGCCCTGCGAAGATGTGGATCGCCGGGCTGTGCGCGCTCGACAAGCCGATGCTTCACCTCCACACGCAAGCCAACACCGAACTGCCCTGGGCGACCATCGACTTCGACTTCATGAACCTGAACCAGGCCGCTCATGGCGACCGTGAGTTCGGCTACATCGAAACCCGCCTCGGCGTCGCCCGCACCACCGTCGTCGGGCACGCGTCCGACACGACCGTCACCTCGCGCGTCGGAGACTGGTGCCGGGCGGCCGCCGGTCGGCTGGCGGCGCGGCACATGAGCGTCGCCCGCTTCGGCGACAACATGCGATACGTCGCCGTGACCGAGGGCGACAAGACCGAGGCAGAGGCGATTTTCGGCTCGCAGATCAACACGTGGGGTGTGATGGACCTTGCCTCGCTCGTCAACAAGGCCGCCGATGCCCAGATCGACGCCCTGATCGAAGAGTATCTCGACCTGTACGACGTCGTGCCGAGCCTCGTGCCCGGTGGCGAGCGCCACGACTCGCTGCGGCACGGGGCGGCGATCGAGATCGGGCTCCGGGAGTTCCTCGGGGACGGTGGCTTCACTGCGTTCACGACCACGTTCGAAGACCTCGGGACCCTTCGGCAACTCCCTGGACTCGCGGTGCAGCGGCTGATGGCCGACGGTTACGGCTTCGGCGCCGAGGGCGATTGGAAGACGGCGATGCTCGTGCGGATCGTCGCCGTGATGGGCGCTGGACGTCCCGGCGGGGCCAGCTTGATGGAGGACTACACGTACCATATGGTGCCGGGGGAGGAGCTCTCGCTCGGGGCCCACATGCTCGAGGTCAACCCGTCGCTGTCGAGCGAGCGAGCCCGTTTGGACGTCGCGCCACTGGCGATCGGCGGCAAGGAGGACCCCGTCCGACTCGTGTTCACCGCCGATCCCGGCCCGGCGATCGTGCTCGCGCTCAGTGACATGCGCGACCGGTTCCGGCTGGTCGCCGCCGAGGTCGAATGCGTGCCGCTCCCCGCGGCAATGCCCAACCTGCCTGTCGGTCACGCGGTGTGGCGGTCGAAGCCCGATTTCCGCACCGCCGCGACCGCCTGGCTGGCGGCGGGCGCGTCACATCACACGGCGATGAGCAACCAGATCACCACGCGCCCCGTGCAAGACTTCGCCACGATGACAGGTGTGGAATTGCTGGTCATCGACGAGTCGACCACCATCGAGTCGGCCGAACGGGAACTCCGCCTCAACGGTGCCACGTTCCGCTGACGCCGGGCGATCCGAAAAGGGTGGAGTCGAGTGAGCTGATCGCCAACCGAGTCGCGACGCCGGCATTGAGTCGGCTCGCATCGACCAACGAGCCGTAGGTCGCGAACGCAGTCCAGAGGAACGAGATCGCGACCGC
>JANMTV010000011.1:0-12766 GCA_031390905.1 Ilumatobacteraceae bacterium
GCTCGAGTCGCTCAACTTCGTCATCATTCTTGGTGGGCTGCCGGTGGCAGTCGGCCTCGGTGTCCTCGTCGAGCGACCTGGTCCGCTGGCCGGGGCATTGAACAGGGCACTGTCTTGGATGCTCCTCATCGGCATCGTGACCGCCGGCACCCTGCTCCTCTCGGGGGGAGTGTCATCGGCGATGGGCGAGCCCGACGCGTCTCCGTTGCGGTGGCTTTGCCCGCAGTCGCGGTGGCCGTGCTGGCCGGTCCGCTGCGGAACTTGGTGCGGCGGCCGGTCGATGCACTGCTGCCACGCGTCGGTCCGGGGCAGACCGCGTTGCACGGTCTCTCTGTCCGGCTGGCCGGAACGGTCGCGCCGACCGAGGTACCGATCATCGTGGCCTCCACGCTTGGCGAGGCCTTCGACGCTGACAGCGTGGAACTCGAGATCGAAGGGCACACTGTGGCGCGGTGGGGAGTGGAGCTCGGCCCGGAGATGGGCACCACCTTCCCCCTGGTACAGGCAGGCAGGACGGTGGGCCGCCTGCGGCTCTGCGCTGCTGAACCCACCGACGGGTCGTTGGACCTGGTGCTGCCATATGTCGCGGCCGCGCTGGAGTCCGCCCACCTCGTGGTTGAGCTCGAACGGTCACACGACCGGCTCCTGGCGGCGCGTTCGGAAGAACGATCTCGACTCCAGGCCGACCTCCATGACGAGTTGAGCCCGTCATTGGCTGGCATGCGGCTCGCCGCCGCAAGCATCCGGGAGCGACTTCGTGTCGCGTTCGCGGCTGATCCCGTCACTGACGACCTACTCGCTCGAATCGAAGCCGAGGCTGGCGAGTCGGTGCACACAATTCGCCAGATCCTCGCCGGGCTGCGACCGATCTCGATCGACGACTTGGGGTTGTACGGGGCCTTGCGACAGCGGGCCATGACGTTCGACCGCCCCGGCACCTTCGACGTGTCGTTCTCCGCCACCGTTGACCTCCCCCCGCTCGCTGCCGAGGTCGAGGTAGCGCTCTACCGAACGCTGGCCGAGGCCGTGAACAACGCTGCCCGCCACGCTCAGGCCCGCCACTGTCAAGTGCGAGTCGGTGTCGCCGAAGGCGCGGTGGTCGTGGACGTCACCGACGACGGAGTCGGCCTCTCGGAGGGTCACGACTGGATTGGACTCGGGTTGCATTCGATGCAATCCCGGGCCGATTCGATGGGCGGTCGACTCAGCATCCACCCAGTGACCCCTCACGGCACGAGAGTCGTCGCGGCGTTCCCGATCGCCGAGGGCTGGTCGAAGTGAAGGTCCTGATCGCCGAGGACCACCCGATGTTCCGCGAGGGACTCGCCGCTCTGATCGGCGGTCGTCCCGGCGTCACACAGGTGCGGGCCGTCGCCAGCGGCGCCGAGGCCCTCGCGGCCGCTGAAGCGGACCCACCCGACGTCGCTGTCGTCGACCTCCGTATGCCCGACGGCGACGGGGTATGGCTGACCGCCGCGCTGGTCGAACGTTTCGCGACGATCCGCATCCTCGTGCTGACATCGGCTGACGACGACCGATCCATCGCCGAGGCGCTTGCGGCCGGAGCACACGGCTACCTGCTGAAGAGTGCGGGCCCCGACGAGATCGCCGGGGCGATCGCCGCCGTCGCGGTGGGGGCTGCAGTGCTGTCCGATGGTGTGTTGGCCTTTCTCTCCCGGAAGGGCCATCAGCGCCCGCTGCTCGAGCTCACAGACCGGGAGTTCGAGGTCCTCGAGGCCTTGGCGCTCGGCCGCACCACGGACTCGATTGCGCGTCACCTCGGCATGTCGGCCAAGACGGTTCGCAACCACGTCTCGAACGTGCTCAACAAGCTCGGCGTCCAGGATCGGACGGCGGCGGTCGTTGTGGCGCACCGTCATGGCGTGGGCACCGACTACTGAGGACGAGCGCTCGAACCCTGCGGCGACCCCTGGCCGACCGGGCGGAAACGTTCGAGCGTCGGTGGTTTGCTCGGTGTCACTGGAGCTGGGATCGTTCGACGATCAGTTTCGCTGCGTGCGCTCGCGGTTACGCCGGTTCGTATTCGACTTGGGAGCATGCCTAGCGGAGTGCCTTCCCCTCTGTGCCCGTAGCTTTTTCGGCCACGGTGGAGATCAGCTCCCAGTTCAGATGATCCTTCGTCTCCGCCAGTACGACACACTCTCCAGCGACGATCTGAGCGGCATTGGGATTCCCAGCTGCGAGTGCCATTTCCATCGCTGCGACCAGTGACTGTCCGATGTGGCGCACAACCTGACGCCCAGGTGTATCGGTGGACGGATCCAGGTTCATCTGATCGAACATCGCGAGGACGATCGACTCGTGGTTGGTGGTCTAATCACCATTCTCGAGGATCGACACCGAGTTGGAGCCTGGGCTCGTTCGGCGGGGTGTCGCTACCCCGGCGATTTAACCACCCAAACATCATTTTGGACTGTCGGAGATAGGTGAGCCTGATCATCGGGAGAGCACGATTCGCACGCAGAAATTTCTCGCATATTGGTTTGGCATTTCGTTCCGAGGGTAGACCAGGTGAAGTCACGGCGCCACCACGGCGCCTCAAAGATGGGAGAAGACATGCTCGGTTTCATCATCTTCCTACTGGTCATCGGCCTCCTCGCTGGATTCGTCGCTCGTGCCCTCGTGCCGGGGCCGGACTCGATGTCGATCAGTGCCACCCTGCTGCTCGGAATTGTGGGGTCGTTCGTCGGTGGATTTCTCGGTTGGGCGATTTTCGGCACGGACTTCAGTGAAGGTGCTCTACAAGCGTCGGGCTTGATCGGTTCGGTGATCGGTTCGATAGTCGCCCTGCTGATCTATCGGGCAACCAGCGACCGCCGCGGCGTCGCATAATCCGGCGGGCCTGCGTCCGGGGTGCCGACCAGCGCGGTCGGCGCCCCGGTGCGTGAGGCCCGACGTATTCCTTGATCCACTAGGGTTCGGGATTCTCTCAGCGCTACAAGGAGCGGTCATCGTGAGAACTCCCAATACAGGCTCATCTGTGGGCTTGTTAGCTCGTTTGGCGGGCGGCTGCGTTCGTCATCGCTGGATTGTGATCGGTGTCTGGCTGGCACTACTGGTCGGCATTAACACTGTCGCCGGTGTCGTAGGACCCGACTATCGCACCGACTTCACGTTGCCCGACAGCGAGTCCAAGCAGGTCCAAGATGTGCTAGAGGCGAGCGACCCTGACCGCGCCGGTTTCACCGCCCAGATCGTTGCCCGCAGCGAGGCTGGTTTTGATGACCCGGCGGTGCGTTCGACGTTGGAGCAGATCTACGAGTACACCGCGTCGAAGGGCGACATCAGCGTGACCAGCCCATACGACAGCCCACAGCAGATCAGCCAGGATGGAACCATCGCATTCGCGCAGCTCGACATCCGCGATAGTCGAACGTTCCCCGAAATGGTGGATGTTGGCAATGAGATCATCGAATTCGGGGATCAACTGGCGGCGGTCGACGGTCTCAACGTCGAGTACGGAGGTGACCTGTTCGCCGAGTTCGAGATGCCTCAGAGCGAGATCTACGGCCTGATCGCGGCGGTCATCATCTTGATCCTGGCCTTCGGTTCGGTGCTCGCAATGGGCTTGCCGATCGGTACGGCCCTGTTCGGACTTGGTGTCGCTTCGGCATTCGTCTCGCTCGGCAGCAACGTCATTTCGATGCCCGACTTCACGACCGCGATGGTGGCAATGATCGGCATCGGCGTGGGCATCGACTATGCGCTGTTCATCGTGACTCGTTACCGCGAGAACTTGCATGCCGGCGCGTCCGTCGAGGACGCCGTGGTCGACGCGCTCGACACCAGTGGTCGAGCGGTACTGTTCGCCGGGATCACGGTGATCATCTCACTGATGGGCCTGTTCCTGATGGGCCTCAACTTCGTGCAAGGCGTCGCTGCCGCCTCGTCGGCCGGAGTGCTGCTGGTGATGGCAAGCTCGCTGACGCTGCTGCCGGCATTGCTGGGCTGGGTCGGCAACCGGGTCGACGAAACGACATGGGCGGCGATGGGCTCGATTGGTGTCGCCCTGGTCGCCATCATCGTCGGCATCGTGACAGGTCAGGGTGCCGTATTCCTCGGCGGGCTCGTGTTGGCGATCGTGTTCTTCGTGGCGAGTTTCGCGGTCAAGCCGTTGCGGCGCCGGGTACCGCATCGCCCCGAACGACCGAAGGCCGAGCGCTTCTGGTACAGGTGGAGCCGTTTCATCCAGCATCGGCCATGGCCGAGCGCGATTGGTGCGGTCGTCGTTCTCTTGGTGTTGTCGATCCCACTGTTGTCGATCCGGCTCGGCTTCGGTGACTACGGCAACTATCCGGAAGACACCACCGTGCGACGTGCGTACGACCTGATCGCTGACGGCTTCGGGCCTGGCACCAACGGCCCCTTGTTCATCATGATCGAGGGTGAGACGGCAGCCGATCCGGAAGCTCTGGCGACGTTCGCCGAAGCGATCAATGCCGCCGACGATGTCGCCTTCACCGTCCCGACGCCGATCAACGATTCGCTGGCGTTGGTGATCGTGTACCCCGAGAGCGCTCCACAGGACGCCGAAACGGCAACGCTGGTCGGCGACCTCCGAGACACGGTGATACCTGCGACCGGTGTCGACGCCAAGGTCGGCGGCCTCACTGCCGCATCCACCGACTTTGCCAAGTTCCTCGGTGGCCGCATGCCGATCCTGATCGGCGTCGTGCTGCTGCTCAGCTTCTTGCTGTTGATGGCGGTCTTCCGTAGTGTTCTCGTCCCGCTCAAGGCGGTCGTCATGAACCTCCTCTCGATCGGTGCGGCGTACGGGGTGATCGTGGCGATCTTCCAATGGGGTTGGGCGAGCAGCTTGATCGGCGTTGCCAAACCGGGTCCGATCGATGCCTGGATACCGATGTTCCTGTTCGCCATCGTGTTCGGCCTGTCGATGGACTACGAAGTGTTCCTGCTGTCGCGCATCAAAGAGGAGTACGACCGAACCAAGGACAACGCCGTAGCGGTAGCCGACGGTCTCGCCGTCACCGCACGCGTGATCACGGCCGCGGCGTTGATCATGTTCTGCGTGTTCGGTGCGTTCGTGTTGGGCGACGACCGATCGCTCAAACTGTTCGGGTTCGGACTGGCGATCGCCGTGCTGATCGACGCCACGATCGTTCGCATGGTCCTCGTGCCGGCCACGATGGAACTACTCGGCGACCGCAACTGGTGGATCCCCAAGTGGCTCGACCGAGTCTTACCGCACATCGACGTCGAGGGACATCAGATCAGCCCCGAGGCCATCGGCGACGACGACACTCGACACAGCGACGAACTCACATCGGTCTAACCCGCACCGTTGTCGCATGAGACACCCGACACAATGCGTGCCGCACGAGGCAGCGGGTCATATCGTGACGCTATGGGGTCAGTCGGGAACGATGACGGGGTAACAGGAGTTCGGATTTCGACGACCAGTGGGCGTGTCGAGGTCGTGGCCGAAGATCGCTCGGACGTCGCCGCACCGGGAGCCACCGAGCTGAGCCGTCAAGGATCGATCCTCACGATCAGCTGCGACAGTGGCCGGCACGTGGTGCGAGTGCCGATCGGCGTCGACGTGTTCGTCGGCACCACGTCGGGTCGAGTCGACGTGGTCGGACGGGTTGGCAACCTCGGCATCGTTACCGAGTCCGGTCGGGTGCGGGTCGAACACGCCGCATCCTTGGATGTGCGCACGTCGAGTGCCTCGATCGAGATCGGGCGCGTCGATGGAGACTGCCGAATCCGGTCGACCAGCGGTCACGTCGAAGTTGGGGCGTGTTGCGACGCTGACGTCGCCACGACGAGCGGCCGGATCGACCTGAACGGTGTCATTGGAACGGCAAAGGCGCATTGCGTCAGCGGCCGAATCGATATCGAAATGGACGACGCCAACGATGTCGAGGCAGAGACGGTGAGCGGCCGAGTGTCGGTCTCGATGCCTGCTGGCTCGAGGGTTCGCGAGTCACCTCTGCCCGGTGAAATCACCTCAACCGACGACGAGAGTGACTGTACGGTCAGCGTCCGATCGGTTACCGGCCGTATCGACATCTCGTCGCGATGACGGCGCAATCCGCCAACTCCGACGTCGTCGTCAGCTCGATCCTGTTCACCGACCTCGTCGGATTCACGGAGTTCAACGGAGCAGTGGGCGACATCGAAGCCGCCCGCGTTCTCGACGTGCAGAGCCAGATCGTGTTCGATGCGCTCGCCAGTTATTCCAGTGGGCGGCTCGTCAAAGAGATCGGCGATGGTTTGATGCTGTCATTCGGGTCGGCGATCGAGGCGTTGGCGTGCTCGATCGCGATTCTGTGCGCGGTCGACGCGGCTCGTGCGTGCGGCACCTTTCCGCTGGCGATGCGAATGGGCATTCATCATGGCGCAGCCATCGTTCGCGGTGACGATCTCGTCGGCCAGACCGTCAACATCGCGGCGCGAGTCAGCGACCTAGCAGGGCCTGGTGAGCTGCTCGTCTCCGACAGCGTGATTCACGCGCACGGCGTGCAGCCGCCGCCGAACGAACTCTCACCGATCGGCCCGGCCCACGTCAAGGGTGTCGACGAACCGATTTGGCTGTACCGACTGACGGTGTGATCCGGTCGGTCAGTTCGAAGGACCTAGGCCGATGGCTGGCCTGACCGAATCATCGCCAACCGATCGGCGATGCCCTGGACGAGTGCAGAGGGTGCCGCCCCGGACTCCTCGAGGGCGTCGATGAACGTCTGTCCGGGAATCCGCCAGACCGTCGCATCCGTGATCGCCCGCACGGTGGCGGTTCGCGGTACCCGTTGGACCAGACCGATCTCGCCGAACCAGGCGTCGGGACCCACCGTGTTGATCGTGCTCCCGCGGACCGTGATGTCGAACTGCCCGGTCCTGGCGACGAAAAGGTCATCGGGTTGGTCTCCTTCGCAGATCAAGACCGTGTTGATGGCGACGTCGCAAACCTCGACGGCGGCGGCGAGTTGTTCGAGCGCTGGGCGCGGAGCTCCGTCGAACAGGGCGAGTGAAACCAGGACGTCGATGATCGGATCGAGCGCTCTGCGTCGAGTCGCCGCTACGTGTCCGATCCTGCGCAGTGAACCAACCGTCAGGGCGCACGCCAGTGCCAGAAAGAGGGCGATGGCGACGAGTGCTCCAGCGGTCGTGAACATCGCGACCAGAGCGGGTGCAGCAATCGCGCCCGCGAGTTTGCCGGTGTTGCTCGCACTGTTGAGTGCTCCGAAAATTCGCCCAAGATCCGACGCCGCAACAGTGCGTTGGATCGTGATGACCGAGACCACCTCGAACACCACCATTCCGACACCGACGAGAACCAAGAGCGCCGACGCCTCGGCGAGATCACCGATCAGGGCGAGCGACGCCATCGGTGCCGTGGTCAGCAGAACCGATGCCAACAGCGGCCGGACCGGATGGTCAGAGTTCGCTGAACGGCTTGCGATCGGCATCGCAACGACGGCACCGAGTCCTACGGCACCGGCTAGGTAGCCGATCGCGCCGGGATCCGCATCAAGCAGGTCGCGGACAACCAAAACATGGATCACCAGCTCCGTACCGCGTACGAAGTACATCGCGCCGACGAGCGACACCAGACCGATCAGCTCAGGTGCCCGCCCGAGGGCCTCGAAACCGGAGATGAACGCGCCAACCAATCGTCGTTGTGACGGCCGGCTGGGATCCACAGGCGGTCGCAGTCGGGCAGAAAGCGGGTTCGTGATCCGGAGCCCTCCGATCGACAAGACCAACACCGCTGACCCTGCGAATGACATTGCGTTCACGATGAACGCGATCGATGGCGACGAGGCTGCGACTACGGCCACGCCAAGGAGCGGGCCGACGAACGTCATCACCTGTCGAAGGGTGCTGATTGTTGCGTTCGCCGAAGCGAGTCGCGTCTCCCGGCTGATTCGCAGCATCGCCAATGTGAGCGCCGGTCGGGTGGGAACGCCGATCACGTATGACGCGAGTACGCACAGGAGGAGCGGCGTCGGAGAGACGCCGATCGTGTTCATGAGGCCCAGGCCAATCATCAGTGCGCCTCTGATCGAATCGATCGAAACGAGCAGCGGACGGAGCCCGCTGCGGTCGATCAGGGTGCCCGATGCGATGCTCAAGGTTGCACGTGGTCCGAGACGAGCCAGGACCGCGAGCATGAGCCAGAAACCGAACCGTTGCTCGTCAGACAGCGTGACGACGAGGGCAACCCAGAAGATCCCGTCGCCCGCCCCTGACAACACCTCTGCGAGATATAGCTTGACAAGTTCGGAGCGTGACCCCGTTTCCGATGGGCGGGCACGTGTGCGCCAATCGTCGATCGTGTTCATGCCTCGTTCTTTCGTGCGCAGAATTCGGTATAACTGGCTGACCATAACGTGCCGACGGTTTCGGTGACGCGACGTTCGACGTCAGATGCGATCGTCGAGTTCGCGAATCCGACTCGCCAGCGAACGCATCACCTGGATCGCGAACGTCGGTGTCTCGTGCACCAGGAACAGGAACGTGCTTCGGGTGATCACCGCAATCACACACGAGTCGACCGCCACGGCGGTCAGGCTCCTCGGTGCGTCGTCGATGATCGCCATTTCCCCGAAAGTCTCGCCTGGCCCGATTTGGGCGAGCACCTCGGTGCCGCGCCGAAGCTCGATCTGACCTGCAATCACGCCGAACATCTCATCCCCCACATCGCCGGCGTGGAAGAACACTTCGCCGCGATCGAGTTCGCGCCGTTCCTTCGCATTCAAGAAAACACCAGCGATTGTCATCCCGACCAGTGTCGCGACCGCGAGGTCGGCTTGCAGGCGGACCACCCAAGTGTTCAGGTTGTGTTTACTTGAAGTTCAACTTCGGAGGCGTGAGAAGATGTGGGCATGATCACAGTTGGGTCCGACGATCGTCAGGACGACGCGCGATCGGTTGCCGAGGGGCGCTTGCGGAACGGGCCGTCTGACCCGGCTGAGATACGGGCGCTCTACGACGAGTGGGCCGACGGCTACGAGGCAGACCTAGATGCTTGGGAATACCGAACGCCGATCGATGTCGCGGAACTACTCCATGCCGTGCAACCAGACGCGAGTCACGTGCTCGATGTCGGATGTGGCACCGGGCGATCGGGGCGCGCATTACACGCATCCGGATTCCGATCGATCGTCGGTTGCGACCTGTCGCCTGTATCACTCCGGCACGCGGACTCGACCGGCGTCTACAAACGAACTCTCGAAGTTGATCTCCAGCAACTCCCGCTGCCGTTCGACGACGGCGAGTTCGACGCTCTCGTCTGTGTCGGCGTGATGACCTACGTGCCCGACACCGAGGCGATACTCCGCGAGTTCTGCCGTGTCGTGCGCTGGAACGGAACGATCGTGTTCACCCAACGCGAAGATGTCTGGGTCGATCGGGACTGTTTGTCGGTCACCAACCGGCTGGTCGATCAACACCTGTGGCAGCAGCTTCAGATCTCCGAACCCCGGCCATATCTCCCGGCGAACGGCGAGATGGGCGACGTCAGGGTGATCGTCGCCGCTTATCGCCGGATATCTTGACAACTCGAAACGAGACAGGCCCTGGGGATGACGTTGGAACACAAAGCAGTCGTGGTTGGTCTCGACGTCGGGGGAACCAAGACGAACGCAACGGTGCTCGATGAGAACGGATCGTTCCTCGTCGATCGAATGGTCGAGACACCAAGTCGGGTGCACGAAGGGCCGGAAGCAGCGCTCGAAGCAATCAGCGAGGCGCTCCGGCTGGTGTTGATCGCCGCCGACGTGGAACACGTTGCAGTCCGGGCAATCGGACTCGATACGCCGGGCCCGGCCAGCGCCACAGGCGTGATTTCGGCAAAGGGGGCGACGAACTTCTCGCAGCGTGAGTGGTGGGCCTTCGACTTTCGGTCAGCAGTCGAAGGCCACCTGCATCTCCCTGTGATCTACAACAACGACGGCAACGCGGCGGCGCTCTACGCACATGGCCAATTGTTCGGTGCTAATGCGTCTCATCGCTCATCGATCGCGGCAATCGTCGGCACCGGGCTCGGTGGTGGTGTGATCGAATCCGGTCAGATCATCCGCGGTGCGTCAGGGATGGCAGGAGAATTCGGTCACGTACACGTTCCGATGGAAGGCCTACTTGCCGAAGGTCAGCCGGCGCCTCGCTGTAACTGCGGGTTCTTCGGCGATGCCGAAAGTGTTGCCTCGTTGACCGGAATCGAGAAGAACTTGTTGCCGTACTGGTTGACGCGGTACCCCGATCATCCGCTGGCGGCTGCGACGTCGCTCAAGGAAGCAGCCAAACAGGTTCGGGGCTTCGGCGAACGCGGCGACGAGATGGCGTTGAAGATCTTCGAACAGCAAGCAATGGCGGTCGGTCGGTTGTTCACGGTCGCTGCCAACTTCACCGATCCTGACGCCTACTTTCTCGGTGGCGGCATCATCGAGTCCGAGCAGCACTTCCGCGACTGGTTCATCGCTAAGGTCCGAGAGCATACGTACCTGCGTGAGGAGCAGACAGCCGTCGCCACGTTCGCGCTCGTCTCCGACCTCGACATGGCTGGAGCCAGAGGCGCCGCCCTCGCCGCGTTACACGCCGTCAGGCCGTAATCACGTCGTAGTCAGCCAGGCTGGTCAGCCTGCTGGTTTGAGCAGGACGATCGGGATTTCGCGTTCGGTCTTCTTCTGATAACCGGCATAGCCAGAGTACTTACTCGTGACGTTTGGCCAGATACGGGCACGTTCGTCGGGCGTGGCGACTCGAGCGGTCATCTTCTGTTCGGGCCTGCCCTGCAACTTCACGGTTGCCGCTGGGTTGGCTTGCAGGTTGCGGAACCACATCGGATGCGTGTCCTCGCCACCCTTCGACGCGACGATCACGATCTCGTCGCCCTCGCTACATGGCGAGGTAAGCATCACCGTCCGTGGTTGTTGAGATTTGCGGCCGATCGTCGTGAGTTCGATCACCGGCATCTTGCCGACGTTCCAACCGATCCGCCCGCCCGTCAGCTTCAGGATCGCCCGATGGATGGCATTGCCGGTCTTGAGGAATCGATCACTTGGCATGGCGTAAACGGTACACCTGGAACGCTCAGACCTGCTGGCCGACGACCGGCTCTCGGTATTTGACTTCGACGCGTTGGTGCTCGATCGCAAGCATCGCAAAGAGGATCGCATCGACGATCACGATCAGCACCAGGGCGTCGACATCGTTGGCTGACGCGATCGCGATACCCATCACGACCGTGGCAACGGTGCGTTCGACGGCGACGACTCGGAACGCTCTGGCCACCGCAAGTGACACGCCGAGCAGGTACAACGCCAACCCGCTGAACAGCATCCAACGGAACGCCGACGGAAGCGGCTCCGTCGGATGCTGCGTGATCTGCTCGAGCGCCGCCGCCGAAACCAGCACTCCGGCAACAATCGGGGTATGGATGTACGTGTACACATCGCGAGCGAAGCGTCCCGCATCGATCGGATCGTGATGCTCGGTGTGACGGTGTTCGATCGCCGGACTTGGCCGGTCGAAGTAGCCCCACCACAACAGTCCGGCAAACGTTCCGGCAGCCACCAGGGCAGCGAGCGTAGGTGCCGACAGGTTGCCTCCGTCGTCGAGGTTGGCGGCGACCGGTACCCCCAGGGCGACGACTACTTCGCCGAAGGCGATGATCACGATCAGCCCGTGTCGTTCGGCGAAATGACCGGGCCGTACCAGCCATTCGCTCGACCCCGCTCGGATCGTTCCGTCGACAACGATGGCGATTGCGGTAATCCAGAAGCCGATCCGAACCTCGCGTTCGAGAAACGAGCCGACGATCATCAGCGCGATCGCGCACCAGTTCGGAACGGAGTATCGAACGATCGAGGCGCGGACATCGGGTTCGTCGGCGAGGCCTGTGATCATGGTGAGTAAGCCCATCGCCAGAATCACCGAGACGGATATCGCGAACGCCGGCCCGCCGTCGTCGAACGCGGCCGTCGTCGAACCTGCCATCGGCACGCTGGCAACGGTTGCGACCAACATCAACAGCCGCACCGGTCGGGAGCTACTCGACACCGCGTTGGTCGACCATGTGAACTGTGTCCACGGCAGCCAGATCATCAGAAACAGGAGCGAGAACTCGCCGACGCGGTTCCAGGTCGGAGTATCGACCAGATGCACGACAAGGCGGGAAAAGGCGAACACGAAGACAAGATCGAAGAACAGTTCGACCGGGTCGGCGGTGAAGTCCTCTGTCCGGTCCGGTACTGCGATGCCACGCACGAATCCGACGGTACTGTGCCGATGTGCACGTGGTCGGTTTCGAGGTCAACATCCGGATCCCTGACTCGCATTCGCTCAAGGATCGACGTCAAGTGGTGCGAGCGTTACTCGATGGTGCCAGGCATCGGTTCTCGGTATCGGCGGCAGAGGTCGGGGGACAAGACACGTGGCAACTAGCTACCCTCGGGTTCGCCGTTGTCGCCTCGGAGGCGCGACTTGCCGAACAAGTCGTCGACTCGATCGACAGGTTCATCTGGTCACATCCAGGGATCGAAATCCTCGAAACAAGTACGCGTTGGCTGGACTAAAACACGGTGCTCCAGCGTTGTGTAATCGAACCGCGTCGTAGATAGCGTCGCGGCTAATGCCCGGTGCCAAGGTGGTGTCAGGCGACTACAGAAAGCAGTACAGAAAATGACTATCGGCATTGTGAAGTTCTTCAACGACCAGAAGGGCTTCGGTTTCATCAGCCGAGACGACGGCGAAGACGTCTTCGTGCACTTCTCGAACATCG
>JANMTV010000064.1:0-9607 GCA_031390905.1 Ilumatobacteraceae bacterium
TTCTCCAATATATACAACGACGTTGTGTCGGCTGGTGTCAACGCGTGCGGTTTGATCGTGTTCTGTGCCAACTGGTGCTGTGCACCTGGTGTGCACCCGGGATGACAACTACCTCGTTTACCTTGCCCGCCAGGTCAGCGCCGAACATCATCACTGGCGATGCCGACCTGACCGACGAACACCTCGAGTCACCCGTCATCACACCCCGCCGAGCGGTCGATCGATTCAACCTTGTATGAGTCGCCGAGGCGAGCGCCAGTAGTCGTTTTCTCAGAGCCTCTACGTCATCCGGAGGAGTTCGAGCGCGACCTCCCGGTCTGTAGGTACGCGTGTCGTCGCAATTGCTCGACGACAGAGTTGGCCCATCAACGAGCCCGAACGACAATGTCTGACTTCGGACGCGCTTCTGCTTGAGCCGCGAAGGGCCGCGAGCGACAGGATGCCGAAGCGCCGTTGGTGCGCGCTAGCACGCTCTGGCGAGCCGTCGTTCTGCGCTGCGCGTTATGTGGTGGTGCGCTCGTTGACACCCAGCGAACGAGCGACCTCAGCGATCGCACGAACCGCTCGATTGCACCAACTCGACAGCGTCCTTGCGGAACGCATCCGGATACTTCGCTGGACGACCATACGGGCCTCCTTCCTACACGGCCCCCGCGTAATCAGGTGTCCAAGAAGCCGGGTCAACATCAATTTGGTCGCTGGGGAAGGTTCGACGCGACGGGGGTGGCAAACCGGCGATGTCGGTGCTACTTCCAAGCCTCGCCGTTGGGGACGGCAGCTATGCGCTGTTCCTCGTCGGATCGGAGTTGAAGAGTGTTGTTCCGTGCCGGCTGAGTCGGAGAACAGCAAACCTTGTCGTACGAATTGGTTGTTCACGTCTTTTATAGGGTGTGGCGCGGCCATTGCGATCAGACCAGACTCATCCGGTGTCTTCGCTCGATGGCTTCGAAGCATTCGTGGTGGCTCACGAACGTCGGTTGCGTCAGGCGTTGACGGCGGTCTTCGGCGTGGACCGTGGTCGAGAGGCTGCGGCGGATGCGTTTGTGTACGCGTGGGAACATTGGGACCGGGTTGGGGCGATGGCGAACCCCGCTGGCTATCTGTTCGTCGTCGGCCGCGACCGGCATCGGCGACGATTCCGCCACCGACTCGCGAAGACTGTGTTCGAGATAGCGCCTGATCACCCCGAACCGTGGTGCGAGCCGGCGTTGGCGGCGCAGTTGGCAGGGCTCTCGGATCGAGAGCGGATCGCGGTGATGCTGGTGAACGGTTTCGAGTGGTCGCTGGCTGAGGTCGCCGAGTTGTTGGGCGTGTCGAAGAGCACGGCGCAGACCCATGCCGAGCGTGGCATGGCGAAGTTGCGGGCGGGGATGGGGGTGACGGCATGACGATCGACGACCAGTTGCGCGATATCGCCCGTCGCGCCGACCAGCACCAACAGGTGATCACGGCCGAAGAGATTCTCCAACGTGCGTCGAGTCAAAGCACCGGATCGTTGGCGACGCGTTCCCGATTCAACGACCAGCGCCATGTTCTCAACCAGATACCCGTTCCGTTCACCGAGGAGGAAGCGACCATGATCGATCTAGAGACTCCAAGCCAAACCGACGAACACCGCAAGGGCCCGAAGCGGGTCCTGCTCGCCGGGCTCCTGACGGCCGCCGCCGTGGTCGTGATCGCCCTCGTGGCGATCCGCGAGGAAGAACCCGTGAGCCCAGCCAACCAACCGTCCACGACCGCGACCGCGCTCCCCACGACGCCTCCGCAAGCGCTGTTCGGCACACCCGACGAGCAGCTCGCGCCGGGGACATACTACGTCGACGTGGTCGACGGAGCACCGACGCCGCAGATTCTCGTAACCGTCGGTGCCGGGTGGGGCAGCGACGGCAGCTGGAGCATAGGCAAGGGCGAGGGACAAGTTATGACGTTCAGCCGACCCGACCGAGTGTTTATAGACGCCTGCCACCCGGCCGATGGCTATCACCCGGGGCCTCTCACTACCCTTGATGGCCTCGTTACCGCGCTGAGCGAGCAGGGCGGATGGGTCGACGTGACTACCCCGTCGGACATCTCCATCGACGGCTACTCCGGCAAAGCATTCCAACGCACGACCCCAGCCGACTTCTCGGCCTGCACCACCGGCGGCTTTTACCCCGACTTCCCAAGCTGGGAAAATGGAAGCGGCACAAACCTGGGCTGGTCGTACTACCCACCGGGCGACAGCGAGACCGTGTGGGTCCTTGACTTCGACGGCACTGTCATCATTCTCGAAACGAGGGTCAACGCTGGGCAACCGGCGGAGGCTCACGCTGAACTCGCCGCCCTGCTCGACTCGATCCGCATCGAGCGGGCATGAGTCACGTGCGCACTGTTGCGCCAAGGCGTTGATCGCCGCGCCCAGGTCGTGACCCGAGCCCCGTCGCGACTCGTCACGGAACGTTGGTGGGAGCGCCGAACTGCCGATCTCGCGCCCCTTCGGAGGTACGCGATCCGCTCAGAACGTGCGCTCAGAATCGCGTCTGCAGTTCGGCAGACGCGAGCAGCCCTTCTCAGCTGAGCGATGGTTCGTGGCTTTCGGCGACACTGGTGACGTGATTGACGTGCCGGTGACGCGGATCGGAGCCGATCGTCGAGCACGTTGTCGGCGGATCCGCCGGCGGAGGCGCTGGCGTGGGTGACGAGCGCGGCTGCCGTGACGTCGCTTCAATCGGTCGAGCGCATGCGCGGCGGGTCGTCGTTGGCGATGCACCGGCTGCGGGTGACCGATCGTGAAGGGCGACCCGAAAGTACTTTCCTCCAAGACCGCGGATGCGATATGTAGTCCATCGTCGGTCGCGTCGTCTACGTCGTTCGGCTCGCGCGTTCTGTGCGTGGCAGTCATCAGACCGGGGGTTCACAGCGACGACCGCGCACAAGACGCACAACGAATTCTACGGATGCTCGCCCGACCCGAGTGCCGCGACTAGTCGATGTGATGATCGTTGACCGTGTCGGTCTCGATGACCTGCGAGGGCGCTGGGACCCCCGCCGCCGAGAGGGCGGCGCCCAGCCTGCCGGCCATGAATGCCTCTTGGGCTTGCTTCGACTCCCACTTCTCGATGACCACCCAGCCGTTGGCGGTTGGACCCGCCGCATGTGAGCGGATCCCGTCGGGCCAGTCTCCGGAACCGTCGCGGTTGATGCCGATGTCGGCGTTGACCGTCCAATAGTCCGCCTCGGTCACACCCTCGAACACGATCACGATTGCGTATGACATTGTATTGCTCCTTCCAGGCTTGGCGTCACCCGACAATATCGCGCGCGACCAGCCGACGACTCCCGCAAGAGGTTGCTCGTTTGATCGAGCTCTACACGCCCATGGTGTGGAGGAACACTTCCGGGGCGCCGGTGCGCATGACCTCGGTCACGGAATCGGCTAAGCGAGCCACGAGCACGACGCGTCGAACGCTTGATCTGCGGATCGAACACGACAAGGAAAGGTGCTCATCCGCAAAATGCTCACAGCACCACGAACCTGGGCCAGACGACATCCATATCACCCGTGTATTAGCCGATCTATCGCGGCCGACCGGTAACGGGTTGGAACGCCAGATGGAACGGTTGGCCGGCACTTTCCGAAGGGCAATTCTGGATCGACACCGAAAAACGTCCCATGGACGTCACAATTGCCGCCGTCAACTCAACTCGCAGCCGCCGCGACGCCGGATGCGATGCTCGGCGTTGCGGCGCGGCGGCGAGGGCCGCCCGATCTCGGATACCTGCCGTCTGATCAGATCGCGGAGTGTGCGGTCTGGGAGGCCGCATGCGCCGGCGTCACTATCGTTAGCCTGCAGATCAGATCGCGGGTAACCGTCAAGGGGTGCGATCCGTGAATCAGGATGTGACGGTGGCAGTGGAGCGGGAGTTCGAGGCGGTGTTCCGGGCCACCTTTCCGCGCCTGGTGTCGATGGGTGTGGTCAAGACCGGCCGTGTCGACATCGCACGCGAGTTGGCGCAGGAGACAATGTTGCGGGCCCATGCGCGGTGGGACGAGATCTCCGGGTTCGAGTCACCGGAGGCGTGGTGTCACGTGGTGATGACGAACCTGCTAATCGACCAACATCGAACGACGGTGTCTGAGCAGCGTGCCGTCGAGCGTCTCGGGCAACAACCCGAAGCGACGGAGTCGGTATTGTCGCTCAACCGGTGGAATGAGCTCGTTGCGCCGCTGCCCGATCGGCAACGGCTGATCCTGGCCCTGTACTACGCCCAGGACTGCTCGGTGCGTGAGATCGCCGACCTCCTCGGTACGACGAGCGGAGCGGTGAAGACCGGGCTGTTCAAGGCCCGCCGCACACTGCGGCGCCGGCTCGCGGAGGAGTCTGGCGATGAATGATCCGATTCGGGAGTTGATTGATGCGACACGCACCGATGTCGAGTCGCGAATCGATGGCGACGGTGAGTGGGCAGCGTTCATAGGGCTGGACTCGCGGGTCGGAGATCTGATGGGCGAACTGTCGTTGGGCCGGGTGCCGCGGTCTCGTCGCTGGTCGTGGGCGGTCGCCGCGGCAGCAATAGTGCTTGCGTTAATCGGCAGCGTCGCGTTCTTACGCCCTGGCGACACCATCGAACTCGGTGCGCCGGCGACGACCCCGGCTGTTGTGTCCCCGGCTGTTGTGTCCACGGTCGCTGACTCGGCCGCTGCGACGTCAGCACCCGGCACCCCGTCGACGACGGAGGCGGTGTCCGCCGAGACGTCGGTCCCGGCCGACCGCAGGTCGGATGGCGTGACCTATCGGGAACCCCCGCCCGAGCTGACGTTGCGGATCTTGGGGACGGTGGAGGTGCCAGAGCCGATGGTCGGGGGTTACAGCGTCGCGATCGGCGACCTCGGCGTCGCGATCGGGTCCTGGTCGTACAGCGCGGACGGCCAGGACCGGATCCAGGTGCTCGGCTTCGACAGAACTGCTCGGACCGTCGATGTCGACGCGGATCTCGCTGCCATGATCGCCTACGGCCCCGGTGACGTCGCCTACCTTACGCGTCAGGGCGACTCGATCGAGGACTTCGCGTTGGTTGCTGTGGCCTTGTCGGGCGAACTGGCTGGCAGCGTGGTCGCCGACGAGCCTGCCAACATCAACCGCTACCTGGAGTACCCGCCATCGTCGTTCGGACACGGCGAGACCGGCGTGATTATGCGCCGCGACGACGGGGCTACGGCGATCGGATACGTCGACATCAACGGCCAACCAACGACACTGGGCGAACCGGCACCCTCGTTCTATGCCGCGGACGAAGCGCTGCGTGTCGACGATCTGGGCGGACGGGTCAAGTCCTCCGCCGGCGCGTCGTGGCAGCTCGATGTCGAAGCGGCACCGGACCGGGCGGGGACGTATGTCGGACCGTCACCGCCCGCCCCGACATCCGGTGGGGCGGGTGTCTACTGGACACACGTTGGACCAAATCTCGCTCCCGCCATAGACTTCGGGGAGCCGTCGATGTGGGTCGTCGCTCGACTGGCACCCGACGGTTCTGTGTCGTGGTGGTCTGTCCCAGCGGGCTGGACCGTGGTGGCCAGCGATCTGTGGGGCACCGTGCTCGGCAAGCAAAACGGCGAGCAACTCGAACTCGCCCTCGCGGACTTCGATGCTGCGGCGGTCAACGACGGCTTGTCCGTGAGTTATCTCAACCCGCCACCGCTGTACGAACCGCACGTGTTCGCGCAGCTCGACACGACCACGTACTCATTCGGTCTCGGTGACGGCTTCGTGGTAGCCGGGGTCGGCGGCGACAACACCACTGCTGCTGACGACCAACTGATCGTGCTGGACCTCGCCACGAACACCATGACGACGCTCGATATCGAACGCCTGCCTCGTGCCCTGCTCGCCGGGCCGGGGCGCGTGGTGTACGGCGAACTCGTCATCGACAATCCCAACCGGCCTGATCCCGATCAACAATTCGTCGCGATCGCGCTCGACGGCGAGCGCGCTGGCGAGAAGATCCTCGAGATACCGGGGCTCGGACACCCGGTGGATCCGATCGGCGACGACATCTTCGACCACAGTGCCGCAGGCGTGATCGACACCTGGCACGACGACACCGTCATCACCGACTTCATCGACCCAGCCGGACAACGATTCACGCCAGAACACACAGACTGGCCGCTAGTCCGCTACGACTTCACCAATGACGTCATGACCCAACTCGACGGCCCTACCTGGCCGCTCGTGATCGAACGCCACCCCAACGCTGCGAACACCGCGATCCAACACGTCGGCGCCGGCGCTGGCGGCACCGCGATCTACGCAACATGGATCGGCCCAGCGATCGGCGACGACCTCGACGTCGCAACACCGACCGCACCAGTGATTGCGGCACTCATGCCCGACGGAACCGGCACCTGGTACCGACTACCCGACGGATGGTGGGTCGCAGACAGCAACGTGTGGGGCACCCTGCTCGTATCGGGTACCGGCAACAGCACCCAGCTCGCCTGGTTCGATCCCAGCGAAGTCGGGACCCGTTAACCGCGTTGAAGGTGCTGCCTCAGCTCCAGATCGACGCCCGCGACGGGTCTGACGGTGGGACCCGGGACGACAATCAGGGGCGACTCTGTAGTCCAGCGGGACCTACGTGACGCACCCGAAAGCATCCCGAAACTGGCCCTTGACACAAGCGAGTCGCCGTTCGGGCAGGTGCGCGCCGGCCGGCTACCCCAGCAGCATGCGTGCCACGTCGACGACATCGTCAATGTTCGCCAACGTCAAACGAGCGCGGTGGGTCAGATCGTCGAAGATCGGGCTGGTCGCGGCCCGAAGCCGTTTACGGTCCTTCTTCGACATCTCGCCTGACATCGCTTCGAGGTCGTCGACCGGCCGATTCGCGGCGAGCGAGAGCAGGAAGACGAGGTCCCGTTGGTGCTTGAGACGTTCGTCGAGCGTGATCGAGATGATCTCGGTCGAGCCGGCCGCCTTGGCGATGATCGCGCCGAGCAGGGACGGGCATCGGAGTATCACCTGACCGTTGCCCCAGTCGACTACGACGTGGACTGCGCGCTCGAGGGCCTGGATCGTTCCTGGCGCCTGGATGGCGTAGCCGGGAGGGATCGTCTCGGCGTTGGCTCCGATGCCCTCGTCTTGATCGAACAAACCTCAGCCGTTGCACCTGAGCGACTTGGAGAGTTCGTGGGACGGCTGACCCACGACGAACTCGCAGCGCTCGATCAAGCGTTTCGACTCGTTCTCCAACTGGATTGACTTGCCTCGGCCGGTACCGCCGGTTCCCGGGCGGCCGAACGTGCTTCTCGGGCGGGTTTCGGCGCGTGCAGATCGGTCGCTCTTCAGTGAGGTCGATAAACGGCCGAGCGGTGGTCGATTCGGTACACGATGACGAGTCGCTCCGTCTCTTCGATCTCGTACACGATCCGGTAGGCGCCGCGTCGCGCCGACCGCATTCCTGCGAGCTCTCGCTGCAACGTCCCTCCAACTCGATGCGGGTTGTCGAGAAGTGCTCCAAGCATGAACTCGACGATCGCTGCAGCCGTGCCTTCGGGCAGCTTGTTCAGTTGACGCCCCGCCGGCGCAGTAACTCGGAGTTCGTAGTCAGGGGCGTCGTTGCTCACTTGGCCAGATACCGGCTCCGGAGTTCGTCGCCGGTGACAAAGTCACCTGCTGTGTACGCCCGTCGGGAGTCATCGAGTTGCTGCATCGCCTCAGGATCGGAGAGGAGTTCGAGGGTATCCTCGAGTGACTCGAGTTCCCCGAGACTGATCAGGACCGCGGCGGGGCGTCCATTCCTCGTCACGACGATCCGGTCGTGGGTGTGTTCAACGCGGTCGACCATTTCGGAGAACCTGGACTTCACGTTGGCGAGTGGCAGCGTTTCCAACATGACCACGATTATAGTCATGTTACTGCTGGGATGCGATCGACGTAGCTTCGCCGAACCACTCCCGACCCACCAATGTTGCCGCATGTTGCCGCGTTTCGTCCCACAGCCGTCCCACGGCGGGACAATTGCCGGCCCCGAGGCGAAAACGTCCGTGGTCAGTCACTCTCGGGCGCATGATCTCCAGGTCGGTCGCACATCGACCAGTGCTCGGGACCGATGACCATGACCTGCGTTACGACGACCATCGCGACGCTGAGACGCCGATCTGAGCTCCTCGGCGGGACGAATTCGGACATCGCTATGCGACGGGCGGGTGCGCCAGGGAACGGACCTACCGGATGAACGACGCGCTCGACACCTCGATGAATCGCCTTGATCGGCCGAACTGCGCGACCGGTGGTTCAAGCTGATCGGTGAGATCCGGCGTCGCCGCCGCCGGAGATTGCGCGTGCCCATCAGGCGTGTCCCTGCGGACTGGCAGCTCAGCCGCCGGCCTCTGGGCGCGAAGGTGGGCGATACTGCCGTGAGTCGTGTCGCCGTGAAGGCAAGCCGTTCTACTCGCACGAATCGCCCATCCACCAAGGATCCGTCTGTTACTCATATCGTCGGCGACCTCATGAACGGCACCACACTCGACCCTCGGGACCAGCGCGCCCTCGTCGCGATTGCGGGCCAGTTCTTCGTCAACGGCGCGATGACTGCGTCGTTCATCGCCCGTGCACCACAGATCCGAGATCGCATCGGCGTCAGCGTCGAGGACTTCGGACTCCTCCTCACGGTCGCCGCCGTGTTTGGCCTCCTCGGCAGCCTCGTCGCCGGACGCGTCATCCACGGCGGAACGACACGGCGAGTGCTTCAAGCCGGTGCCGTGGTGATGGTCCTGAGCTTGCCGATCATCGGTGCCGCCCGCAGCCCCGCGGTCTGGCTGGCCGGCATGTTCGCGTACATGTTCGTCGACGTCATGGTCGACATCTCGATGAACCTCCAAGGCTCGTGGATCAGCGCCCGCCGGCACACGCCGGTCATGAACCGCCTGCACGGCGTGTGGAGCCTGGGCACCTTCGCCGGCGGACTCGGCGCGGTCGCCGCCAACGCCGCCGGGCTGTCCACCTCCGCCCACCTCCTGATCGTCGCCACCGTGATGGCCGTCGCCCTCGCGCTTGTCACCCGCAGCCTGCTCCCGAATGACGAGGAAGGACACAGCGACGGCACCCTCCCACGGCCTCCGGCGGACGCCTCGCGACGAACGCGATTGGCGCCCGTCGTCCTGCTCGTGCTCGCCGGCATGTTCGCCGTCGTCGCCGAGGTCACCGGAGGCGACTGGGCCACCTTCCGCCTCACCGACGATTTCGATGCGTCCGCCGCGCTGGGAAGTCTCGCCTTCGTCGCCTACGCCGTCGGGATGACCACGATACGGTTCGGGGGCGACTGGCTCCAACTTCGCCTCGGCCGTGTGAGGTTGCACCGCGTCAGCCTCGGCATCGCCACCACCGGCGTCATCATCGCTGCGCTCGTCCCCAACGACCGCGCATCGATCGTCGGCTTCCTCCTCGTCGGCATCGGTGTCGCCACCTTCATGCCCAGGCTCTACGACGACGCCGCCCGACTCCCCGGACGCCGAGGCGCCGGACTCGGCGGGATGACCGCCGGCATGCGCGTCGCCTTCCTCATCACCCCCGTCGCCGTCGGCGGGCTCGCCGGCACCCACCTCTCCGTCGGCGACGCCATCGCGATC
>JANMTV010000078.1:0-6801 GCA_031390905.1 Ilumatobacteraceae bacterium
AGAGGGAAACGACCAAGAGCCGCAAGTCGAGCGCTCGAAGACCAACAAGAACCGTCAACACATCTCGTGACCGCTCGACAATCATCATCCTGCGGGGCCGTTCTCGTGGTCCGGGAGGTTCTCGAGAGCGGGATTTTCCCCGTGTCGTTCAGATCCAGATCAGCCGTTACTCGCGGACACTGCCTCGCAGAGCCGAGCCACTCGAGTTCCTCGTGGCGATCCACATGGAAGGCACCGCCAGCACCTGGCATCGAAACGCGACGCTCTCCCGAGATGACGAACATCGCGTCCTCGAACTCATCGAGGGTCTCCGGCTGTGGAGTGCCGGGCTCGGCTTGACCAGGCGCTCGGCACAGTCTGCAGCCAAGGGAATTGGTCGCACGCTACGCGACGTCTTCCTCGGGAAACGAGGTCGCGAAGTGCTGGCCGCGCTGCAACCGACGGCACTGCTCTTGATGGTTGACGAAACCGTGATCCACCTGCCGTGGGAAATGATGCTGGATGGAGATGATCGTCCGTTGGTGCTCACGCCATTCGGGCGAGTCGTCACGACTCGGGTGATGCCCTCACCTGGCCGTGATCTTGCATCCGAAAACCCGAAGATTCGGGTCCTGGCGGTCGAGAATCCGACTCAGGATCTGGTCGCCACGGAACGTGTCATCGACGTGATCGAGGGCCTCGGATCGGCGACCGGTAACGCCGAATTCGAGGTAACGGTTCTGAGTCGCGAGCGGGCGACGCGTGCACGGTTCGTCGACACCGTCACCGGGCATGACTTCGACATCATCCATTTCGCTGGCCACGGTCGATTCGACGCCGAACGCCCCGACGACAATGCGGTCGTGATGGCGGATGGCGTGCTGACTGACGAACACGTACTCAAACTGCGATGGGCGCGCCCACCGTTCGTTGTCGTGAACAGCAGCTGCGAATCTGGCCGCGCCGGTCCAGGCCAGCGGGTCGTGTCGAACGATCGACGAAGCAACGGCTTGGCCTCGGCGTTCCTGGGCCGAGGCGTCGAGGCATATCTCGGTCACTACTTCTTGGTCGATGACGCGTCCGCAGCAGAGTTCAGCGAGAGGTTCTACACGACGATGATCGAGGATCACAACATCGGCACCGCGGTGCAGACAGCCCGCCTCCGAGCGCTTCAACGATTCGGTGACGAGGCAGATCTCACCGGCTTGGGTGCCGTGTTCTTCGGCGACGCGGGGACTGCCGAGCGGCGTGACCTTGCTACCGCATCGTGACCCGTTTCGAACACCACCCGATCGCACGCTGACTGTCGCGAAATTCCGTCGCATGGCCCGCCACGATCGAACTACCGTGGATGCCGCAAGTCCGCCCATCGGCTGAGGGAGTTCGGAATGTTGCATCCGTTGCAAGATGTTGTGGTTGTTCTACCGGGGGTCATGGGGAGCGAGCTTCGTGACAAGAACGGTCGCGTCGTCTGGGGAACGTCGATGGGCTCGGTCGTCAAGGGCGTGTTGACTCGCGGCAAAGCGATCAAGCGTCTGCGGCTCCCCGACGACATCGGTGACGCCAGCGCTCCCGACGGTGTTGTCGCAACGGCGTTGCTTCCCGATATTCACGTGATTCCCGGTATCTGGTCGGTGTCGGTCGGTTACGAGAGCATGACGAGGTGGTTCCGCGAGACATTCGACCTCGTTGAGGAGGGTCACAGCAGCCCGTCCCGTCCCGTGAATTTTGTTCAGTTCGCGTACGACTGGCGGCTCTCCAATCGGGCGAGTGCGGCAGCATTGGGCGCCACGGTCGAACCAATCCTCGAGCAGTTCCGGGCCAGGCCCGGTCATGCCGATGGCAAGCTCGTACTGATCGGCCACTCGATGGGTGGGCTCGTGGCTCGATACTTCGTCGATGTCATGGGCGGCCACGAGATCACTCGCAAGGTGATCACCTTGGGAACCCCCCACCGGGGTGCCGTCAATGCCCTGGTTTCCCTGGTGAACGGCGTTTCCAAGGGCTTTGGCCCATTGAAGATCGATCTCACCGATCTCGCTCGAAGCCTGCCGTCGCTCCACCAACTCTTGCCGGAATACGCATGCGTCGAGACGTCGAATGGGTTGCGCAAGACGACCGAGGTCGTGGTGCCAGAACTCGACTCGGTACAGCTCAAAGATGCGATGCGTTTTCATGATCAACTGCGTGTCGGAGCGGCTGCGCATTCGGCCGCGTACGAATCTCATCCGATCCTCGCCCGGACGCAGCCGACCGACACCACGGTGCGAATCGTCGGGGGCGAAGTGAAGACGCTGCGAACCATCGAGGGGCGCAGCGAGGGTGGTGACGGGACCGTTCCACGACTGTCGGCGTCGCCGTACGGCGTAGTCCCTTCAAATCCGATCCATCGATATGTGATGGAGAAACACGGCGGATTGCCGGCCAACGATCCGCTCCTCGTCGAATTGGAAGGAGTCCTCACAGCACGCCACCTCGTGGCGAGGGGTATCGATTTCGATCTCGGCGTCGTCTGTGACGATCTACTGATTGCTGGTCAAGCGCTTGACGTGACGATCGAGGCCGAGTCTGATCTGGTTGTCGAAGCAGTTGTCAACGACGCCGACGGCTCGATCGTTACACGGGCGATCGCCGTCGATAACGGAGACAACGCGTACTCGGTCCGATTCGACGACCTGGCACCTGGGCGATATGCGCTGCGCGTCAGCGCTCGGGGTGGCAACAACACCGTGACGTCACCGGTTGTCGTCGCCAACATCGAGGACGACTGAGATGAGCCGAAGCACGACCGTTCGAGTGGTCAATGCCACCGGCGTTGCAATGAAACTTACTGCTGGCAAACTCGGCGCTGGGCGCCTAGTAGGTCAGGGCCCGGGCGGTCAGCTTGCGCCAAACGGAATGGCCACACTCGTCAATCTCGCGTCGGGTCGGTTCGGGAGCGCCAACGGAAGCCTCACGTGCGCGACTCCCACCGGCTCCGTCACCATCAGCTGGCGAAATCCGTTCGCAGGCGTGAACTCGTATCGAATCGAGACCGTCGGCGACTCGATCGGATGTGTGTGCGACGGCGACGACGACGACCGGAACACGACCGTTACGTTCACGCTCGTCTCATCTCGCAAGGTCGGTGTGCCCGGCTTTCGGCCATCGACGCACGGTTTCCGCTTCACCAACTCATGGCCTGACGAACCGTTGAAGCGAATCAAACTGCTGATCGGCACGCTGCCAATTGGTAAAGCATCCAACGGCCTGTGCGGAGGCATGTGTTTCGCCGTCCGCGACTACTACGAGGCGAGGCGGGCGATTCCGACGATGGCCGTTCGACCACCTGACCGGAGCGTCCTTCGCGAGTACGTGGTCGATCGACTGATCGACAGCTTCGACCTACCAGCCGGTGTGGCACCGTACGCGACCCTGATGTCGACCCGGTACCCGGCGGACGACAACGACCTGCTTGCCTCGATCGCGCAGGTGCCAAGCCGGGCGGCAATCTTCGCCAGACGCACTTGGCCGCTCGTCAAGTCATCGATCGATCGGGGCCATCCGTGCCCGCTCGGACTCGTGATGCTCGAGTCCGATGAACTCCACGACCTGTCGCATCATCACCAAGTCCTGGCGTACGCGTATCAACTGCGTGGAACCCGGCTGACGGTGTGGGTGTACGACCCGAATTCGCCGAGCAACGACCGTGTAACGATTTCGTTCGACACGGCGCGAACCGATCGCCCACTCGACATCACTCACAACGTCGACTCGGCTGGCCCACTCGTTTGCGCATTCGTGCCGAGGTACGTGGCGGCGACACCGCCCTAAAGGAGCGACATGGACGACATCGTTTTGTTCGGGAGGATCTTGACGGTTGACCGTGATCGTCGTGTGGTTCCCTCCGGTGCCGTGTATCTACATGACGGATTGATCGAAGCGGTGCAACCGGAGTCGACGACGCCTCCTGCTGGATTCACGACAGCTCGTCGCGTCCGAACTGGTGGTCTCATCGCTCCCGGGTTGATCGATCTCCACAATCATCTCGCATACAACACGCTGCCGCTCTGGGTTGGGCGCGACCACGCCTACGAAACCCGTTACCAGTGGCCAGGCGCGCCGACGTATCAAAGCGATGTCTCGAACCCGGCGCAAGCGCTCGGCATCGCTGCGCCGGCGGCGGCGCTTCGATTCGCCGAGGTCAAGGCGATCGTCGGTGGTGTCACGGCTATCCAAGGTTCGCCCCCGATGACGCGTGCATTTCCGGGTTGGATGGTTCGCAACATCGAGAAGGAGGAGATCGGTTCGAAGCAACCGATCTTCCAATCCGTGCTCCCTGCCACCGACGAACAGCTCGATACGACTGCTGGCCGTTTAGAACTCGGTCGGGCGTTTATCTACCACCTCGGCGAGGGAGTCGCACCCAAGTTGCGCAACGAGTTCCGGCAACTGGTCGAACACGATTGTGTCGGATCGGGATTGATCGGAATCCACTCGACGGCGCTCACCGCCGCCGACTTCGCCGATTGGGCAGCACTCGGTGCGGGAGCGGTTGTTTGGTCGCCGTTCTCGAATCTGTGGCTGTATGGGGGTACGACCGACGTGCTCGCCGCGCGGGCGGCTGGCATCAAGGTCTGCCTCGGCTCGGACTGGACGCCGTCCGGAACACGAAACGTGTTGGGGGAACTGAAGATCGCGGCTGAATGGAACCGTCAGTCGCTGGGCGATGTGCTGACCAACGCCGACATCGTCGAAATGGCGACAGCAAACCCCGGCGACACGCTTGCGAGAGCATGGGGCGTGCAGGTCGGCCGGCTCGTGCCGGGTGCACTTGCCGACATCACCGTGTTCGGGGCCGACGACGGCGATCCATGGGGGTCGGTGCTCGCAGCGACCGAGCGCAATGTGCGGCTCGTGATCGTGGGCGGACGGCCCGCATATGGGAATCGGACACTGTTGGCCTCGGCCGGAGCGGTCGATGTCGAACCGATCACGGTTGCCGGAATTCGTCGTGGCATCGTGATGAGACTCCCGGAGGAGTTGTTGCCGCAGGAACCTGATCTCGTGCTGCAGGCCACCAAGTCGTGGGCGGACGGCCTCTCTGAACTAGCCCGTGTGTGGGCCGATCCGGCGCAGGCGGTGCGCCAGGCGCGTGCACGTCGCAGCGTTGGTGCCGACCCATTTGAGTTCGTGCCAGAGCTTCCTCCGGCGGGCGAGGTCGGCGTCAGGGCGCTGGATGACGACGAACTCGATCAACTCGTGATGCCGAGCTTCGACGGGATCGGGCACGATGCCGGCTGGCGGGCGAGAGTGCGCGACTCGCCGCCGCCGCACGCCTCGATCCTGAGTGAGGCGATCAAGCGTTTCTGACGTGACGTCAGTGGTCGATGCTCGTCAGTCGTGCTCGTCAGCCAACGAGGGCAGCCCACGTCCGACGACCAACCTTGCCATCGGGGGTCAGGCCTCGATTACGTTGGAACTCGATCACGGTGGACTCCGTTCGCGGGCCGAACACGCCATCCGGCGTGCGTCCGAGTCGGCGCTGCAACCAGCGGACCTGCTCGCCAGTCGAGTCAACGGCCAGTTCTGGCCGGTCGGTCGGGGCCGTGACGCGGCACAAAGCGGCGAATGTCAGCGGTCCTGCGACTCCGTCGACGACGAGTCCGTTCGCCTGTTGAAAGCCGCGCACAGCGTCGAGTGTCGCATCGTCGAACTGATCGCCCGGTGGCAGGCCAAGCAGGCCGCGGACGATCTTTGCCTGTGTCGTCCCCGCCTGCGTCGTCGCCGATGTCGTCGTCGGCTGATCGCTGTTAGGAGCGATGTACGTTCCCAGTCCGGCGTTGTCCGCCGGCAGCATGCTGGTTTCGGTGCCGCGGTAAACCCAATGCCACGGTTCGTCCCGTGGCCGGCCGAGGAACCATCCATGGACAGGGCCATTCTCCTTCAACCACCGCAGCACGGTCATCCCGAACGGCTTGGGCGGCGAGCCGATGCTGACATCGACGGCGAATCCCCATCCGTGAACGCTGCGGCCCGGCGTTGCCGACAATGTCGGCTTGCGTTGCTTGAGTTCCTTCTGCTCATTCAACGTCCGATACGAATCCGTGCATGTCAGATCGATGCCCGCTGCGGCTGCCTGATCCCTCAATCGACCGAACGCAGCAGCGGCCGTCGAATGCAAACGATGTGATCCGATGCCGATCCGCTGCAGCAGCGAGTCTGGAAGCAGCCCATTCCCGTAGTCGATGACGTCTGAAGGAATCTGGACGCCTTCGGATCTGATCGGCCCTCCTCGGCTGACCAGTTCCTCCGAGTCGTCAGGCTCGTCGGTTTCGTCGAGCGCGAACAGCGGTGGCTCCTGATCACCGTGAGATCGGACTCGGTCGATCATGTCGTTCTCCTCTCGCCGAAGGATCGGCCAGTGTCTTCGACAATTCTCGCACGAATGATCGGGAGAACCAACCGGCCATGTTTGCACGCACCGTTCGAGTCATTCAGGTAACGCACGGCCCGCGCCCGTTGGTTCCAGTTGCCTCTCGAACCAGCGGTGGGCGAGGCGTCTATCGCTGAAGGCGGCGACCTCGACGTATCTGGCACACCGATAGAGGCTGGTCGCGTTGGGTACGAGTCCAAGGGCGCAACTGCTTCGAGTTCAAGAAGGCACGTTTGAACCTCATGGCGTGAACGATCTCGACGAATCCACACCCCGCCATCTCGCACTGACGTCACAGGCGCGCCAAAATGGCCCGCATTCGCGGGGTGGTTGCTTGTGTTGGGCTGCCTGGTTAGCAGAGTGTTGGTTGGTGTTGTTGTTCTGCTGGTTCGGTTCGCCGGCTGGGT
>JANMTV010000090.1:0-1604 GCA_031390905.1 Ilumatobacteraceae bacterium
CCGGTTCGGCGCTCCCGCATCGATCCCTTCACATCTGGGATGCTACACCGAAATCTTGGATGGATCTTGGATGGCCCCTCGATCGAGACTGGCTTTCGATCCAAAACTATCGATCTATCTGGTGTTTTGTGGAGCCCAGGAGGGGAGTCGAACCCCTGACCTACGCATTACGAGTGCGTTGCTCTACCGACTGAGCTACCTGGGCGGCGGACGAAAGGCTAGCGCCGTCGAGCGCTTGACGGCATGGAGGTTGCGGAGTTCAGCGTGAGCGAAAAAGCTGAGGGATGACGTCATCCCTCACGCTGAACGGGCGTTCGGGCCCGGGCTACCTGCCTACAGGACCGGAAGTGACCACAGCAGGGACTGCAGTAGCAACGCCTCGTTTGGGTTTCGTTCGAAGGCCTCCATCGCTTCGTGGATCTCACTGACAGCGGCCGCCAATGTCTCGGGATGAGTGACCCCGCCAGCTACCAACACGTCGCGATAGCTGCCAGCGATCGTCGTGAGTCCGGCCAACAGTTCGTCCGTGCGATGTCGCCGGAGTTCACGCTTGTGGCGTTCGTCCAGCGTCTTCTTACCGCTGCCGCGTTCGCCGTAGCGGGCGACTCGCTCGTCGAGTTCGGCAATCTCGACGATGTGGCGTTCGGCGAGTGGAGCGGCGGCGGATTCGATTCGCGCCATCAGATCATCGACCAGGTTCATCACGGTCGCACCGTTGCCGTCGAGCAGGTGTGGCACGGCGGCGAAGGCGTCACGCCGGGCGACGAGTTCAGGGTCGGCGGCCAGCACTCGAGCACGATCGAGATTTCCTGCCGCCGATGTGGCAGCTTCGGCCGCCGCCAGCGGGTCGACGCCTTCGTCGATCAGTCGATCAATGATGTGACGGTCAGCGATCATCCGGAAGTTGATCCTGGCGCATCGCGACGAGATCGTGATCAGGTCGCTCGGAACGAAGTCAGCGAGGATCACGAAGATTGTCGACGCCGGCGGTTCCTCGATCGTCTTCAACAGCAGTGCCGCACCCTCTGGCCGAAGGAGGTGGAACTCGTCGAGGATCATGACCTTGCGGTCGCTTTCGGACGGGGCGAGCGATGCGGTTCGCACGATGTCACGGGCCTGATCGAACGTGATCGACGCACCCGCTCGCACGACCTCTTTCACGTCTGGATGTTCGCCGCGCAGCGCAAGATCGGCATCGCGGGAAACAGGGTCATCGACACCGCCGATCAGCAACGCCGCAAAGGCGCGGGCCGCTTGCCGCTTGGTCGAACCTGCTGGGCCGACGAAAAGGTAGGCATGAACGGGCGCGGCTACGGCACGCACAAGATGTCCGACGGCAACTTCTTGACCGACGACGTCGTCCCAAACTGAAGCCGTCATTGAGTCACACCCCGAGCCGTTGCAAAACACCAGAGCGGATCAGTTGAGCGACTGAATCCTTAGAGCCGGCGGCGTCGACGACCATCCAACGTTGCGGATCTGCCGCCGCCATGTCGGCAAACCCGGTGTCGACTCGACGGTGGAAATCGTCGCCGGCTTGCTCGAAGCGATCGAGTTGACGTTTGCGCATTCGTTCAGTCGTCACCTGATCTGGCACGGTGAGC
>JANMTV010000174.1:0-12430 GCA_031390905.1 Ilumatobacteraceae bacterium
CCGGCGTCGGCCATGCCCGCCGACCGCAGGCGCGTGTGCCATCGCTCGATGTCGGCCACCGTCAGCCGGGCGAGCGGCAGCCGAGCGATCTGGTCCTTCTTGATCGAGCGCACACGGCTCTGCTGATCGCGAGCCGACGACGGTGCCCACGTGTCGACGTTCTGGTCGACCCACGCGTCGAGCACGTCGCTGACCGATCGGCTGGCAGACGAGGAACGGCCGGGGCCGACGTCGAGCTCGGCGGCGACGCGCAACGCCTCGCGCTTGCCGCCATGCACGGTGCGCGACATCTGCGTCGGGCGACCACGCGCGTCGGAGCCCGTGAACAGGCGGACCTCCCGCACACCGGGCGGCGCTTCTCACGGATCGTCGCCATGCACGCGACGATGCGCCGAGGGTGTCACATCGTCTAGGGCTGACTGGTAGTGACAACCGCTGCCAACAGACAACCCGGTCGAGTCGTGCCGTCAAGAACTACTCGATACGCAGGCCAGATATCGCCCTTGCGATGACCAGCTGCTGGATCTCGAACGTGCCTTCGAAGATCGTGTGGCTCACGCTCCAGGGTTTTCCTGGTTTTAGCTCGTGGTACAAAATGCAGCTGACCAGGACTTTCGCGACAGCCGCGTGATGCCCTGTACTGCCGTTTCCACCCAGTTCTAGGGATACTAGGGATTCTCGAGCCCGGAGATTCCTGGAGCGCGAAACGCCTGGTCCGAGCGCTTGCGATCCTGGCAACCGGCTCCCCACTTCGAAGACGAGATCAGGATCCGGCACCGCTGCCGCACTCCGACCGCGAAGATCGAAGCAAGATTCACTACAGCACGTCGCAATCGAGAACGTGATGTAGGACCGTAGGGATGACCTGGTCAACGGAAGCTCGCTGTCACCGGATCGCACTCGATCAGGCGCACCCGGCACGTAGACCCGAGCCACAGTCAGCTGCTCAGCCCCAGTTCCTCATCGGCATCAGTCAACTCGTCGAGGTCGACAACTTTACCAGCTCGCCGCTCACGGTAGGCGAGCCAAGCCGTTGTGATGTCGCGACGAGCAGCAGTCCCTCGTTCGCGACCAAATTCGGGTCATCGAAGGTGGCGTCGATCCGGTCGATGGTCTGCGATTGTCGCGTCACTGAAGATGTCTCTCGAGCTGATTTGAAGATGCGGCGTAGGAACCAACATCGTCCCAGCTCAGACCTTTCACGCGGATTCGCGACCTACATCACCCGACCCCGATCGGTGGATCGAGGGTATAACGGCGTCAGCCATTGTGGAGCTCCTGGTCCTCCTTTATGCTCCGAATCAGCGGGCTCTACGAAAGGACGACTCCCATGAAGCTTCGAGTCATTGCCGCCGCCCTCGCCATCGTGTGCCCGGCGTTGATCAGCTCGGCCGGTAGCGCCGGGAGTGCCGCACAGTCGACCGACACTGTGGAGTGCGACTCGTTAGAACGCTTCTCCAAGCTCGATCCGACCGTGGAACTCGACGACACTCTGGTCGACGAGGCTCAGCAACTTACGGCCGAACTCGTCGGTCACGACGAGGTGACCGCGATTGCGGAAGTGGATGCGCTGCCGCCCGACGAGGCTCGCGCCGCGGGGATCGAGCCGAAGACAGTTATGCCGCAGCAACTAGGTGTCCATGGTGTTCGCGCCGTGGTTTTCGACTCGGACGGCAACCCGACCGTCGTCGTGACTCCCGACGTTCCGCGGCCCGCGCTCGCTTACGCCATGCTGGTTAGCTGTGTGCGGGATCAAGACCTAGCGGCGGTCGATGAGGGAATCGCAGCGATTTCCCTGATCGACGACCAGTTCGTTTCGGCGGGCTACTCGCCATTCACCGATCGGATCCAGGTTGTTACCAATCTTGATCCAAAAGCGATCGCAGCAGCACTCCCCTACGCCATGCCGGGGAGGCAGATGAGCGTCGACAATGCCAAGGCCTCGCGCGCCGATCGCCGTTGGGACTTCGCACAACACTACGCAGGAGCCCAGATCAACGACGGCAGCAGCAGCGGCTACGACTGCTCGTCCGGATTCTATGTGTGGTCGGCGGCGTACGGTCCGTTCATGTTGAGCGCGGGGCATTGCTCCTGGGGCGTCCCTCAGGTGTTCAACAACGGCAACAACTCGCAGTACTTCGGCACCGTGGCCGCGCGCTCGTTCCCTAACCCAGACCTGCTCATAATGAACGGATCCACCTACATCGGGCGGACTTACAGCGGTCCGGATCAGACGACCTGGGCTCGCGTGGAGGGTGCCAGCAACCCTACCTACAGCATCTCGTATTGCAACAACGGAGCATCGTCGCTTGAGACATGTAGCAACCTGAGCAATAGTGTCAGTACCTATTGCGATGCGAGCGGGTGTACGACGGACCTGGCGTACCACGAGCGGGCGTGTGCGTGGGGCCCGATCGCTGCCGGCGGTGACTCGGGCGGTCCCGTCACGTACCACAAGGCCAACGGACGGCAGCAAGCCAAAGGCATCGTCATTGCCGAAGGAAGTGGCGGCACACCCTGCGCCTACCGCATGTGGTACCACAAGTGGACGACGATCTCGAACATCTGGGGCTTGTCGATCGTCAACGGGTGACCCGAATACTGCGAGACGTTGGCAGACGACACGGACCCGCGCTCGGATTCTGCTCCGAGGATCGCACTGCACACTCATGGCGGTCGTGGCAACACGATTCGGTTCCTCCGCGGTGTTTGCGTCTGACACGACAACTGCGACGGAAAGTCGGGAGCGGCGACGTTGAAGATGTGAGGAGGTGACCGCGTCGCCGTGACCCAAACACAGACTGAGTACGATGTGACTTCTAGCGCTGGTCTAGCCGCGTTCTACGACGACACCGTTGACGAGGTGTTCCATGCGGCCGTCCTCCTTACTGGCACCAACCGGGCGCAGGCAGAAGATCTCGTCCAGGATGCATACCTGCGGCTCCTACGCGCCATTGGTGAGGGCCGCGTCACACGGGTGTCGATCGGCTGGATCATCACCACACTGAGACACCGCCACTTTGACGTCTTGCGGTCAACCGGACGCGAGCAGAGACGGATCACTGCCGCAGCCGGTCATCGCCCAGATTCTGCCTCCGCGCCGGACCGCGACGCCACCGAATTGCTCACCTTTCTGACACCGCGAGAGCGGTCAGCGCTGGTCCTTCGTTACATCGAGGATCTTCCTGTCATGGAGGTAGCCGACGCGATGAACACCACTGTGCGGGCAGCAGAGTCGCTCCTGCAGCGCGCCAAAGCGAAGATGCGAACACGGAGACCGCAATGAACGAATCAACGAACGACTCATGGATCCTGCCTCTGCGGAAGAGCGTCACGATCGTTGACATGCGACCAGAGTTCCGCAGTCTTCTCAGACAGGAACTCCTCGAAACATGGACACCACCTGGCTCGGCGCGACCCCAACACCGGTCCTGGGCGGTTGCGTCCGCAGCCGTGCTTATTGTCGGCCTCGTGGCTGCTCTCATCGTTGAACGGTCGCGGGACGACGAAGCGTCGGTCGCCGATCCATCGAACCCGACGATGCAAGAATCCGTATCGTCAGTTGGATCCTCGCTCAGCCCCACCTCGGCGACGATCATTGAGAGCTCAAGCCCGCCAGAGTCGACGGCTGCGCCGACCGCATCGAGCTCGCCGACATCTGAGAACGGAACTCCGATGACAACGATTCCAGATGGAACCACCCGCCCGGTCGACGCCGTCACTGTCGAACAGCTCGAACTCCCGTCAAGCGCTATGTTCCAAGCAACGGTGAGCGCTGACGATCGCGTCATCACCCTCAAGGTGATCGGGATGCGGACATACGACCCGACCAATCCGTGCACCAGGTACTACGAAGTCAACTTCACCGAGTCCGCCGAACGAGTGACCGTTGAGGTCGTTGCCTACCGGCCCCCCGGTGACCCGCCCCAAGGCTGTCGTGCGATTGGTGAGCGGCGTGAGTTCATCGTTTCCCTCAGCGAACCGCTTGACGGACGTGAGGTCGTCTTTCAGGGTCAGGCCATCGACCTACCTGGGTGATCGGGTGGCTCTCAATGCAAATAGCCGACGGCTCACCCCTTCGCGCGCCCGGCCGCTAGTTTGGCCATTCACCGGCGGCGGCCTGGCTCCAACGGGTTGCGGTCGAAGTGTTGCCACGTGACGGCGTCAGCGGCCCCACAGCATCCGCTACGCGCTCCTGCGCCGGTGCTCGAACACGAACGGTGTGTCTGGTCGTCGCGCCCGCACCAGGAGACGCTCGCCCTCTCGGCCGTCGGCCGACTTTCGATCACCAACCGAGCAAGGCGCCGCACCTGTACGACCTCGACGATCCGGTCAGACACTCGTTCCTCGCAACGAATTCGGTGACGCAGTGTGCGCGATGACATACGACGGCGTACGCCCCGGATCGAACTCGCGCCGGACCCGACCGCTCGACGCCAACCAACGCGCCCGGTGACCGAGCTACTGGCCGCTCATGAGTGTAAGCGTCGTCTAGGCCACCACCGACCCTCGGACGCGGATACGGGCTGGCCAAGCGATGTTCGGCGACGACAGCGCCAGCCAGGTCCAGGAGTTCCAGCGTGACCGCGCCGAGCGGAAGATACGCGGCGATGAAGACGCAGTGTTCTTGTTGCCGGCCTCGAGCACCTCCACTTCCCCATTCGACCTACGTTGCATGGCGCACGTACGGCGCACGACTCGGTCGACGACGAAGGTCATGGCGTCCGATGTCGCTGATGCAGACCAGCAACCCCGTCGACAACACCGGCAAAGGAGGCGTCGGGATCGACGACGATGTCGGCGACATCGTCGGTCGGCTCAGTCGATACCGATGACACGGTGGTCGTCGACAGTCACCGCGCCTCAGCTCCGATCGACCGCTCGCGCCAACCGCATCGACTGATTGGGAGCCCGCGGCCAGTCAGATCAGTCGATCTCGATTCCGCGCGTCGGCGACACTGCTGGACGATCGTCGGATCTCTCGGACCAGGATGGGAGGGTCGTGACCGAGCGGTCGCTGCCGGTGTGCCCAACGAGTTGGTGGCGACGGGTCACCGCTGGCACATCGGCTCGATCGCACGACACGGCTCGCTCCAAGACGTCACGCGCCGCGCCGAGGTCGTGAATGTCGGCGATCACAAGGACGTGGTTCGACTGGCGGCCTCTGGTCATGCCGACATACAGGCCGCGGCCGGTGGTCGAACCCGTTGCCAACGTGATGCTGCGGTCTTGGGTGTCGGACTGGTTCCCGGGTTCGGTGGCGGCGTACCCGAGGCGGACGTAGTCGCGTGCGTACTCGGTTGGCAGTACGACGTTCCCGCCTCCGTCGACTCTCGCTGCAGTGATGTCGCCGCGCTCGTCGATCGCGGTCACGACCCACTGGTCGCGGTTGCGGACGAACTGGCCGGTTGATGTGATGAGCGAGCGGTCGTTGCGGCGGGTGGCGATGAGGTCGCCGACCCATGCGCCGATGCCGTCGGCAGTGGAGACTCGGCGGGTTCGGTCGATTTCGAGGCGGTGCCATCGTTCGGTCTGGATGCGGTCGTTGATCATGTCGACGTGCTCGTTGCGGGTGGTCGTGATCGCCAACGATTCGCATCGGTCGCGGCATTCGATCCAGTACGTGGCGATCGTGTCGAGGTGCTGTTCGATTCGGCCAGGCACAATGCGGTCGTGGGCTTCGTAGGCGTCGAGCGAGCGCGTATCGCCGTGTCGCAGCTCCAGCGACGCGGCCGCTTCCCACGGGTTGACGAAGCGGTGGATGAGTTCGAGTTCGATCACCCGCCCCGCTGAACACAGCTCGGCGAACATCCCGCCACGACCGACGGCCTGGAGTTGATGCGGGTCACCCACGAGCACGAGCCGCCAGGTGTTCTGCTCCGCGAGTTGCATCAGCCGATGCAGGTCGTGCGTCCCGAGCATGCCGGCCTCGTCGACGATCACGGTGCAGTGCGGGCCGAGCTGCCACCAGTCGTCGGGTGGACGATCGGGGCGCGACCATTCATACAGCAACTTGGCGACGGTGTCGGACGCCATACCGGTCTCGGCCTGCAACACCTGGGCCGCCTTGGCCGTCGGTGCGAAGCCGTGCGCCGATTGGTGCGGCGGCGAATGAAGCGCGGCCACAGCGGCGCGCAGCATTGTCGTCTTGCCTGCACCGGCCGGGCCGACGACGATCGTGAGCGGGTCGTAGCCGGCGACCGCCGCGGCAGCCGCGTACTGCATGACGTCGAGCCCATCGCCATTGACAGTGGCCGACGGTTGCGGATCGAACGCCATCGCCTCGGATACCCAGTCGAGGATCTGCTGCTCCTGGGCGAGCACCGCTTCGCTTGTGACGTGTGAAGCGATCGGTTCGATCCAGATCGATCGCCCATCCGACGCCCGACGTCGAGTGTGTTCCGGTAGCTCGGGGTCGAGGTCGACGCAGTGTGACATCACCGTGTCGACCGCTCGGTCGAGCCACGCCGCCCAGCGCTCCCCCGACACACCATGTGCCGGCCGGGCGAGATCACAGATGGTGCGCAGCACGTCGGCGCGATTCCAGGTCGACGCGCCGAGCGACAGCGCATCGATGATCGCCCCGGTGGTGAGTTCGGGAGTCGCTGGCGTGCACTCGACGGCAGCGACTTCGATCGATCGGAGTAGCGAGGCCGACGTGACTCCGACCGTTGCAGCCTCGACTCGCCACATTGCTCGAAGGTCGTCGGTGGTCCGGCCAGTCTTGTGGGCGCGCGAGTCGGCGGCGGCCTCGCGTTGCATCGCAGCGAACTCGATCCTGGTCGGGTCGCGGTCGTCGCGCCGATAGAACTCGTCGAGCTTGTCTGCCATGACGGTGTCGATCTCGGTGGTGCGCTTGGAGAACACCGTGAGCAGTTCGATCGGAACCCCTCCGATCTCAGCCTGGCCGTTGATGATCGGCTCGAAGGCGACGCCGTACCGGTGGGTTAGCTCGGCGCGGAGCACCGATTGGTAGAGGCCGCCGAGCGTGCGCTGGTGGCGCTTGAGGAAGCGGGCGTCGAGCGCCAACCATCGCTCGTCGACGGTCTGCACCTTGGCGGAGATGACGAGGTGGGTGTGCAGTTGCGGGTCGTCGGCGCGGCTGGTGGTCTGACGGAACGCCGCCATCGTGAGGCCCTGGGTGTCGGGGTGCATGCGCTGCCCGTTGGAGCGGATGCGGGTCGTGGCACCGAAGCGTTCCAGGTAGTCGGCCACGGCGTGCACGGCGACGTCATGACATCGTGCGAGCCCTTCGTCACCGGTGAGCGCCCACAACACCGAGAGCGACTTCGGAGCCGACAGTGTGGCGTCGAACCCGGCCACCGCTCGGATCACCTTGCCGTTCGAAAGCGTGCGATCGACGAGCGGATGCCCGAGCGTCGCGCCGGTGGTCGGGTGGCATCCCGACAACAGCAGCTGCAACGCCTCGGTTGTCACCTCGCCGGTCAGTCCGAGCTGCTCGGCTTGGTTCCCGAGCCAACGGCCGGGCTGCTCCCCCGTCGCTTGCGTCAGGTAACGCGTGTAGTAGCCGGCCGTCGTCGTCGCCGTGGCGGCGTACAGTGTGGTGACCCGCATCATGACCACGCCCGACCTCGCGCGGGCACCTGTCTGGTTCTGATTTTTGGGTTGGTCGGAAAGGTGCACATCGCGGTTACTTGGCGAGGCAGGCGCGCGAGTGGGCGAGCGTGGCGCCGCGACTGCTGGCCGTCGCGCTGTATGAACGGTCCAGCGCACTGGTGTGCCCGCGGTCGGTGTCAGCTCGCACGGTGCAGCCAGTCGGTTGGACCGGCAACGTCACTGAGCCGGACAACGCGACCCGTTGTGATCAGCACGTCGAGCGCCCAGCGTGGGACACGCATGCAGGTTCCGAACCGCATCACCGGCAAACCAACCGCGCCGCCGCTGTTCAGATATTCGTGAGCGAGCTGGTACGCGAGCGAGACACTGATCCGCATCTCAGCCGCCGCCTCAGCGATCTTGAGCAGCCCGTGAACCGTCTCGACCCGCTCAATGCCGGTGCCGGGAGTCCCTGAAGTCGCGTCCATGGCGCGACACAGTGCACTTCAGGCATCCCGACACCACGCCCCTTACCACGCCCGACTCACTTCCCGATCACGGTTCAGGACGCCCGGCTTTCCCGATTCGGTTCCCGATCGCAGTCGAGGACTCCCCGATGCACCCTCATGGGCGGGCAAACCTCGGGCTCGACTCAGGGCGCGATGTCGTCGGCAACCGAGTTGACGAGAGCGTGATCATCGGTGGCCGACAATGGATTGGCCGCGATCCATACGACCACATCGTCGTACACCCCAACCACGAGGTCGATTTGATCTCCGAGATCGGCTGGCTGCAGCGAGGTCCACCCAAAGCCGACGTGACGAAGCCCGATCGCATTGGGCATCGCAGGAACCGCGAATGTCCTCGTGCCATCAGGCACCCGACGGCTCAGGAAGTCAACAGCCGCCTTCTTCGCCGACGTTGCGTCCGCGAACCGGTAGACGGCAACCGTCACACCCCCAAAGTCGCCCACCTTCCAGAAGGTTCCCCACCCTTCCACCGCATGCTCCTTCGTTTCGTCCGGCTGCCCCGACGGTCCGGCGTTGACGATGGCATTGGTGAAGCTCTCCTCTGAGTGCTCGACCACACCGCGCAGATCGTCGATGTGCACGCGACTCGTTTTGATGGGCGTTTCGGAAAGCCGATCTCGCAGGGCAAACGACTCCTCAACCGAGTACCCACACAGAAGCTCCTTGCCGTCGTCGATCATGGTGACGACATGGATCGGCAGCGACGAGCCAGCCTTCGTACGAAGTCGGAATCGGATCTCCCGATGCGGAGTTGCGCCATTCGAGGCGAGGAGCTTGCCGTCAGCGACTTCCTCCGCGTCGACAACTTCGAGCGGCACACCGGCACTCTGTTCGAGTCGATCTAGATGGTTCAGAAACTGCGCAGAATTTGTTGTGTCAACCTGTGTGTCGCCGCACCGCAGCGCCATCGCTCCTTCGAAGTCGGCACTGCCCAAGAACTCGACGTACTGCTCGAGAACAACGAAGGCGGGCTTGCTCCCGCCCGCCTTCGAGCAGCCGGTCAACGGCAATGAGAGTAGGGCGACAGCGGCAAGTCGCGTACCTCTGCTCCTCCTCGAGCGTGTCGACACGGCCCCAAGCTAGGTGGCCGGGGTTCACACCTCGCGCTATCGCCCGAGACCGTCATGTTGAATGCGGTTGCCTACCGCACCGTAGGGAACCGGGTTCTGCGCGTGCGGACTGTGCAGTCCGAATCGAAATCGCTCACGAATCACTCTACGGCGCACTGGTTCGTGCCTCGGGCAAACTTGTATCGCACCCAAGATGCTTGCCGCGCAGGCCGATCGCGGTACGCGGGTTGTCGGTCTGTCACTGTTGCCTCAGGTCAAAGCCGAGAATGTTCCGATCGTCGTCGGCGGTCGCTGCACCGATGGCGCTCGGTTTCGGCGTGGCCCGTCGTATCTGGAACGCAATGTCTACGACGTCGACCGCGACATCGCCCGGTGGCTCCGGTCTCGCGAGATTGGCGATCACGAACGAAGACGACGATGGCGCATGACCGCCAACGGCTCGAGCCGACACATGCTCGCCTGTCGCATAAGGTCGACCCCAAAACGGATGCGAGGACAACAATATGAATCAACGACCAAATTTAGTGCGGTGTCGATGGGCAGCCATCGGTGCCGCTGCTGCAGTAACCATCGGCGCTGGTGGGCTGTACACCGTGCGCGCCGACAGTCCCGCGTCGTCGTTCATTGCCATCACCCCAGTGCGCGTGCTCGACACACGAAACGGCGTTGGGCTTACCGGTCCATTCGTCACCGCCGTCGCACGCAATCTCAAAGTCACCGGCACCGTCGCGATCTCCACCGGCCCGACGACGAGCACGACGGCCATCGTGGTGCCCGAAGGCGCCTCAGCTGTCGTCATGAATGTCACGGCGGTCAGCCCGACCGCGAGCGGGTTCGTCTCCGTGCGACCCGGCAACGCAACCGGCGAACCAACTACTAGCAATCTCAACGTAGTACCCGCCGACATCGCCCCCAACTCGGTGACGGTCGAACTTCCGACAGCCGCCAACAACGGTGAGCTCAATCTGTACTACCTCGGCAACGCCACAGGGGCGACCACCGACCTTCTGATCGACCTCGTCGGCTACTACGTGGCTGGCGGAGTGCCTGGACCAGCAGGACCGCCAGGGGCTACTGGGCCAGCGGGGCCACCAGGGATTAGAGGTCTGAGTGCGTGGGATGTGATTCCCAGCGGCACGACCCTCACCGGCGAGGCGATGTTCGACTCCGACCACGGACCCGATACCGAACCTGATCGGCTTTACGTTTCGTTCGGAGCAACCGCACCGGTCGCGCTCACCTTAACCACCGTGAACTTCGGCACCGATGACTTCTTGGGGACCGACGATGACCCGACGTGCACCGGGACGCCACTTGCTCCAACGGCTCCATCGGGCAAAGTGTGCGTGTACACAGCGGCCCTCGGGGGCGTATCGAGCGCGACTGGCCATGCGGGATTTCTGCCGACAAAGGGCTTTGCCCTCGTTTGGTTCCCGAGCGCCAACACAACGGACGAGTACGTCTACATCACGTGGGCGTATACCGCACCCTGACCTACATCTCCCGGGCGCGAGAATCGAACATCTCGTCCGGAACCCCGCAGCCTCAGCACACGCTGAGCCTGCCGCGAGGCCTATCTTGTTGGCGATGACTGAACCAGCAGCTCGGCTCGTGATCGCCACTAACGTTCGCCGACGCGCTGGCAACGCAGCACACGCCGACGCACGTGGTCTCGAATCCGTTCTCCCATCCGCGTGAGATACATCGGGTCGATGCCAGCGACGAACAACGAGTTCGCTCTGAGTGACTTCGCGCTCCAAGCGGGCCTCGATGAGCGTCCGCCCCGGTCCCTCGAGCGGTAGGGAACCGGGTTCTGCGCGTACGTACGGGATTCGGTTGCCCAATCTGCTTGCGAATCGCGACTCTGCGGCGCATACTTGTGGTGCCTCGGGCAAGCGCTTGAGGAAGTGGACCCGGTTGCCCGCCCTTTGGCGGGGGAGCCGGGTTCTGCGCTTTACGGGCGCAATTCGATGACGTTGTCGAGCAGGGGTTCGACGAGTGGCAGCCATCGACCACCCGCTCCGAACGCCCACGTAACCGCATCGGCTACCCACAGAATCGGCTCGCGCTGGCCCTGACGGTGGTCGAACACCAACGACGGTTCCGGGAGCCGCGATCGCGAGATCGTCCGGCGATCGTCGCGGTCGTCCTGTCGGCTCTCAATCGTCAGCCGCGGAATGGAACGATCCTGCAGCAACCGAACGATCTCGGCGAGGCAGGCGTCCCGCGCGTGGAACTCGCTCACGCCGTGGCTGCGCGTGCACGCGACGACCGTGACCCGGACGGGCATCGCGGCGAACAGCTCAAGCGCGGAGCGACGCACGCTGTCGAGTTCCTCGTGGAAGTGAAGACGCTTCCCTTCCCCCGCCAGTTCGTTCGTCGCACGACGGACCCTCGTGAGATGACGGGCCTCGATCAACACACAGCCCATCAGGTAACGGCGACCACGAACGGATTCGTCGACGAACGCATCGGTGAACGGCAGGCGCTTCACGAGTCGCCCTTCAGGAAGTCGCCGAGGCCGACGGCGACGGCTTGGTCTGCTGCGGCGAAGGCGTGGGCGTACACCCTCAGGGTCATCGCCGGATTGGCGTGGCCGAGGCGGCCGGCGACGGTTCTCACGTCGTGGCCCTGGCCGATCGCGACGGTGGCCGACCAGTGACGCAAGTCATGCAGACGCCACTTCGCATCGATGCCCGACAGCTTGCGCGAGCGGCTCCACCACCAGCCGATGCGGTCGGGACTGACCAGCTCGGGACCGAGGCCGAACATCCACGGACCGTACGGCGCCCGCTCTCGCCGGAGCTTGGCGATCAGGTCGACTGTGTCGTCGTCAAGCGTCACGGTACGGGCGTTTGCGGTCTTGGTCGCGGCCTCGCGCAGCTCGGGCGCACCATCGCCGCGATTGGTGATCTCAGTCGCCGAGTCGATCAAAAGTTGTCCGCCCGCCTCGTCGCTCCACTTGAGCGAGGCCAGCTCGGCTCGACGCGCACCGGCAACGGCGGCGATCCGTAGCGCCAACTCGGCGGCGGCATCGATCGTCGCTGCTGACGCCATCACGGCACGAACATCATCGACGCTCATCACGGTTCGCTGCTGCGTCTTGGTCGAACGCAACCGTGCCATCGCAGCGACGTTGTTGCTGGTCCATCCCCAGCGCATCGCCTGGGACAATGCAGCACGTAGCACGCCGTGCTGATTCTTGATGCCGGCATCGCGCATCCCGCCCTTTCGCAGCCGAGTGTGCCAGCGCTCGACATCGCCCACCGTCAG
>JANMTV010000225.1:0-2462 GCA_031390905.1 Ilumatobacteraceae bacterium
CGACGATGCCGGGCGTGCAAAATCCGCACTGGAGACCGTGGTTGTCCTGCATCGCCTGCTGGAAGGCGTTGAGCGTGCCATCGGCGTTGGCGATGCCCTCGACGGTGGTGATATTCGAGCCGTCCATCTGGACGGTGAACAGCAAACATGAGCGAACAGCGGATCCGTCGACGAGGATCGTGCACGCACCGCAGGCCCCGTGCTCGCAACCGACATGGGTGCCGGTGAGGTGCAGATCTTCGCGCAGCATGTCGGATAGCAGCTTGCGCGGTTCGACTGTCACGTCGCGCGACGTGCCGTTGACTGTGAGTTGGACGGAGACGCGATCGCTCACGACCGAGCCTCCTTGAGTGCGGCGGTGATCGCGCGGGAGACGATGATGGCCGCAACCTGTTTCCGGTAGGCGCCGCTTGCATGGAGGTCGTCGCTCGGGTTCACACCGCCGGCGGCAACACGCCCGACCTCGGCGGCATCCGCACCAGACAGCAGGGCGGATTCGGCATCGGTCGAGCGAATCGGCGTGCTTCCGACTCCGAACATCGCGATCGCCGCTCTTATGACGTGACCGCCGTCGAGTTGCACGCCGACCGTGGCGCCGGCGAGGGCGAAGTCGCCGTGTCGACGGGCAATCTCTTCGACTGCGAAACCGCTACCTGCTCCCCACACGGGAAACTCCACAGCCGAGAGAATCTCAGCGTCGCCAAGTGATGTCTCCCAGGTTGACACGAAGAATTCACTTGCCGGAATGCGACGGGTTCCGTTGGAACCCGTCGCCTCGATCGTGGCGGCGAGTGCCAACGCGACGGCGGGCAACTCGCTGGCGGGGTCGGCGTGAGCGATCGAGCCGCCAACTGTGCCCCGATTGCGGATCTGAAAGTGGCCAATATGCGGCAGGGCCTTGGCCAGCAGCGGCACGCTGGCGCCAACTTCGGCACTGTGCTCGGCCGTTGATTGGCGCACGGTGGCGCCAATCCTGAGATGTCCGTTGCTGCGTTCGATCTGCGAGAGTCCAACCACCCGGTTGAGATCGACGAGGTGCTTGAAGCTGGCCAGCCGCAGTGACAACATCGGTACGAGGCTCTGGCCACCGGCCAGCGGCTTGGCGTCATCACCGTATTCCGCAAGCAATCCGCCGACCTCGTCAAGACGCTCGGGGGCGTGGTAGCTGAACGACGCGGGTTTCATGCTCGCACCGCTGTTGACATTGTGCTCATGACAAGACAGCCCTTCTTCTGGAGAACACCCGAAATACTCCGACCGCCGCAAGACCGCCGGTCCTTAATCATCTAACTATATAACTCGACGCGAGCGTCAAGCGATTCACGCCCGGATGGCGTCGATCACCTCAGGCCACATCGTCGGCTCGGATGGGTAGGTCGCATAGATCGTGATCCGCGAAGCGATCCCGCCCCAGCGTTGGCTCAGCCCGCGACCAGCCTCAGCCGGGCCGCCGACCACCGCGAACGCGTGCAGGACCTCGTCGTCGATCACATCACCCAGCTCAGTCCAACGGCCGGCCTTGGTCATCCGCCCGAGTTCGCCTTGAAGGTCTCCCCAGCCGTGTAACTCGAGGACGCCTCGGTAGGCCGGGGTCGACGCGTAGAAGGCGATCTGTGCCTTCGTCCCCTTGATCGCTGCAGCCATCTCCTTGTCATCCCGACCGGTGCAGATGAAGCCGGGTCCGGAGATCACAAAACCGTCGAGATCGGCCTTGCCGACCTTCGCCCGACCGCGGAGCAGCGCTGGAATTGTGACTTCACGGATGTACCGATCGGTGGTGAACGGGTGATACAGAAAGCCGTCGCATACCTCGCCGGCGGCCTCGGTCATCAACTCGCCGACACCAGCCAAGTACACGGGCGGCGGGCCGTACTCGTGCGGGTCCGGCGCAAAGAATGGCGACATCAACGTGTGCGTATAGAACTCGCCACGAAATTCGAGAGGGGCACCCTCCTGCCACGTTGCCCAAATTGCTCGGGTCGCCAGAATCAGCTCGCGCATCCTCGCCGCCGGGTGCGACCACGGCATCGAGAACCGCTTGGTAATGTGCGGTTTGATCTGCGAACCGAGCCCAAGCACGAAGCGGCCCTTCGAGTAGACAGCCATATCGAAGGCGGCGTTCGCCAGCGTCATCGGTGAGCGGGCGAAGGCGATCGCCACGCCCGTGCCGAGTGTGACCCGCTCGGTGGCGTCGGCGGCGTGAAGGATCTGCAGGAACGGCTCGTGTTTCGTCTCCCCCAACCAGATTCCGTCATAACCGGCCTCTTCGATCGCAGCCGCATTGGCCTTGGTCTGGGCGATCTGATGCGGCAGCGACGAATCAACGAGCATGGTCCATTGTTGCGCAGACCATCCTCGTTGCTCCTACCGACCCCTGAATAACGTGGTTGAGCATGACCTCCTTTCAAGAAATCCGCTACGAGGTATCGGATCGGGTGCTGACGATCACGCTTGCGCGCGAG
>JANMTV010000297.1:0-1171 GCA_031390905.1 Ilumatobacteraceae bacterium
GTTTCACGGTCCCCAATCGTGCCAGATATCCACCCCGATTCCCCGCTGGTTAACGGAGACGAGCCGATACGCGAGGCGACACTCGTTATGGTGCGCGAGTTCGACTGCGCAGCAGGCGAAATGAACACTGGCGCTGGCTGCCCGGGTCGGCGTTGATTCGATGTCGGCGGTCGATGCCTTGCGGTCGTCAGGCCCACAGCCCGATGTCGTCGGCGAACCGCGCGACGATCACGTCGACGGTGTGATCGAGCACGGACAGGAGCTCACTGTTCGTCGGTCGGATGTCACCAACCAGCCAGGAGCACAGGCCGGCAAGTCCGTTCGATCGCGCCGGGTCGAGTTCCGCCCATCGCTGCGCGGCGACGCGTCGATTGGTCGTCCACGTGTGATCGTGCACGCTGACCAGGCCGGCGACTGCGAGCAGCGTCTTGCGAGCAACTCGTCGTCCGACCGCGGCAGGGTCGGTTCCGATCCTGACCGCCTGTCGCCATGCGGCCGCGTGGCGAGCGATGTCGCCGTTGAACCCACGGGCAGCCGCTCGGTCAGCCGGGTACCCTCCGGTGTCGTTGCGGTGCGGCGGGCCGGCGAGATGCACGCAGTAGTGGTGCAGGAACACTCGCAGCCCGTAGGCCTCGTCGGTGGGGAGACTGACGTCAGCGTGTTGCGCGGGAGCAATCTCGACGCCCCGACAGATCGATGCGAACTGCTCGGAGAGAGCCGTCGCCAGGGCCGATGCTGTCGCAACCGGAAGGTCGAGCGTCAACAGGTCGATGTCAGACACGCCGACTCGAGCCTGACCGGTTGCCACCGAGCCGTACAGGTAGATCGCTGCGTCTCGCTCCGCCTGCCCGATGGCGGAGACCACGTCCGCGAGAACCGGCTCGAACAGCAGGGGCACGCTCCCACGGGAAGCTCCCGTTCTGATCAGCCCCTCCGACGTCATTCCCTCCAACGGATCGCCCGTCCCGGCAGTCTCCCCGATCACCGACCGAAGGCTACCGAATACGATCCGTCGGCCGACGGTACCGGACGGTCCGACGATCTCGCGGTCGCCGCTCTTATCGGATAGCCCGGCACGACGATCTGCGACGCCGGTGTTGCCGTGACATCTTGGATCCCCGCTGTGGTTACGTCGTGAGCGCGCTCTGAGAGGATGCGCTGCGGCGTCTTG
>JANMTV010000304.1:0-3502 GCA_031390905.1 Ilumatobacteraceae bacterium
TGACGATCGACGAGCTCTACTACAGCGGGGGGCAACTCGGCGGCGCGTTCTCCAACGAGGCCGGCGGGCAGACCGTGATCGACGTCTACGACGCGGTCACCGGCGAACGGCTCGCAAGCTCCACCGGCGATCCGTTCACGATCGATGGTCTTACTGCACCGGCGGTCGCTGTCCGGTTCTGGAACACGACCGGCGATGGCGGCTTCCCGAGAGCCGTGTTCGCCGAAGCACTCGTGCGCGATGGCGAGACGGTCACCAACTTCGGCGAGACAGCGCTCCACGACGAGTACTACCGCGCCATCCAGCAACGGGCGGGGGCCTCGAGTGAACCGTTCGACACCGGGCCGATCGGCGCCTTCCTCCCAGATGTGGCTGGCAATGTCGTCGCCATCGTCGACGACCCACAGATCAGGATCGACGCCCAAGTGCAACTCGTCGAACGCACGGGACAAGACGAGTACTGCCTCGCGATCACCTGGGCGGGACGTGAAGTCCGATTCGACTCCGAAGCGGTCTGCTTCGGCCCCGAAGTCATCGCCGCACAGCAAGACATCGCGAACGGAGCTGGACTGGGCGGGCCGGTCGCAGTCATTGACTCGATCGACGGCACCCAGGTCCTCGTGGTCGGAGCCGTACCCGACGCCGTGACTGACATCCGAACCGAGTCCGGCGAGAACTTCATGCCCGTCCATAACATCTGGTGGGACGTCATCGACTCCGGACCGCTCGTGACCTACAAGATCATCGCCAGCGACGGTCGAACGACAGAGCTCACCGCAGGATGAGCGATGCCCCTCAACACAGGAGACTCCGGAAGCGCGGCATCGCCTCGCGCGACGAGTCCCGGGAGCGACGGGTTGATCGGTCACACAGAACAACGGCGCAGAACGACGGCGGACCTCACCTGCAGCGGGCGATCAGATCGGCGCTTCGGTATCTCCGCGACCCGCCGAAGATTCGGTCGACGTCTGCCGGCAACGTGTGTCCGTCAGCCGGCGAACTCGGACGCTCGCATGACTTGGTACAGCCTGCGTTATTCGGACAGCAACGGTAGGTACCGTCAGGATCACACGCGTATTAGGCGTTCGGTGGCGTGCCGCCCGGCAGGCAGTTGCTGATCCCTCGGGCCAGTTGCACGGTCGCTGCGATGTTCATTTCAGCGTCCAAGACTACGAGCGTAGGTGCGCGAGACTTGTCCGGTGGACGTTCTCGCGCTGGTCCTGTCGCCATTGCTGGGTGTGGTCGGGATCTTCCTCGGCTACGGACTCAGTTCCAGACGCGAGAACCGGAGCATCAGACGGGAGCTTTCGCTTCAGCGCTACCGCGAGGGCCAGCAGCTGTTCGATGAGCTGATCGCGGCCGCTGGCACGCGCTTCGTCGCGCTTCAACGTTGGCTCTGGTCTGTAGATGACCCGGGCGCGTATGCCGGTGTTCAGGTTCGCGAGGAGTATTTCGCTCTCGTTCAGCAGTGGAACGCATCGACTTGGAGCTTCCGCGCTCGTCTGAGAATTCACCTCGGAGACGATACGGCGATCCGCTACTTGGACTATCAAGACGATAGGCGTCAGGAGCCTGAAAGCCTGCACTACAAGTTCGTCTTCGCACACAGCGCTGTACTCGACGCGGAATCGGGCACGAGATCGACTCATGAGGTTCAGGCGCGAGTCGATCGGTTAAATCATTCATGGTCGAACTTCGCGGACGACATCGCCCTTGAGTTGGCTCAACGAGCTCGTTCGCTCCAGTTGCTCGCCGAGCTGAGCCTGGGAACCGAGCAGGACACATGACACCGTCCGGTCCACGACCGTTTGGCGATCGCCGTGCTCTCCCACCGACGTAACGATGGCCGGTTCGACGTCCTCGAATGTTTGGAAGCGAAATGGAAGGCCAAGAGGAGTTCTGTACGCGATTCGGCGACGAACGAGACGTCGGCGGTGCGACGCGTGCAGCGGACGCAGATGTCGAAGCTGCGGATCATGCGGATGCATCAGCCAGTCGAGCGTGGACAACGTGCATCCGCCAGCTGTCGTTATCGGATACCCCACCGGTTGGAACAACTCGCAGGACGCACACGCAAGGTCGTCGAGCAGTGCCGACAACGACTCGACGGGACCACACCCGATGGCGCAACCCGGGTTCGCTACCCGGCGATCCCGATCAAGGGCAAACCGAACGCCGCTCGTCGTCAGATCCAGCAACGCCGAGCGTTCCGCAAACTCGTCAGGTGGCGGACCCGGAGCGAATGACGGATCAACTGCGCGAAACGCGACTTCGAGCTCAACCGCACCCGCTACACCGGCATCAACGGCGCCAGAACCTGCTGCGGCCACGGCGTGTTCAACCACAACCTCATCAAGATCGCAGCCCGCACTGACACCAACTGACCGAACCCGGCCGACCGGATGAGGCCGGCCAGATCAGCCGCCCGAATCGTACGAACACCCTTCTCACCACGCCACCGCCACCGACTTCTTCAGAACGAAGTAGCTACCGCGCGACCTGCGACGGACGGCCAGCACGCTGCGGGTGACAGCGAGCCAAGAGACCATTTCGAAGTGCTCCTCGGAACACCCAGAAAAGCGCTGGCCAACGTCTGGTGCCATCTGCGCGGAGACGGAGGGTCATCCGGCGAACTTGATCGCGAAGAATGTTCGCGCGCCGAGGTGCTCGGCGGTGTCTGATGGGTGAGATGGATTTGACCGAGCCAACCGACACGGGGTCCGACGCCGACTCGATCGACGGCGTCGACCGGGCGTGGCGAGAGCTCGGTCTGGATGCGCTGCGCCTCGCTGCTGCGCTGGTCGGACCGCATGACGCGCACGACGTCACTTCGACCGCGTTCTTGCGAGTGACGGCTCAAGCGAGCTGGGGACAGGTCCGTGATCGGCGCGCATACCTGTTGCAGGCGGTGCGCAACGAGGCACAGAACTTGTATCGCTCTCGTGGTCGTCGTTGGCGACGTGACCTCGTAGCCGTCCGACCAACAGCGCATCATGACGAGCCACTTGACATCGATGTCTATCGAGCGCTCGCCAACCTGTCATTGCGGCAACGGTCGGTGGTGTTCTTCGCCTACTGGGAGGGCCTGACCGAAGCCGAGATCGCCGCCGTCCTTGGCCTGTCACGCGGGACCATCCACCGTGACCTACAGAACGCACGTCATCGACTCCGAAGGGATCTCACATGACCACCGACCTGCACCTCATTGTCCGACGGGCGTTCGACGACATCATCGACGCGACGCCCGACCTCGGACCATGCCCGGCGCCCGCCGACAATGAGATCTTCGTGGAGCGCACTCTTCGTCTCACCCGACGCCCAGACCAGCCGTCGAGCGAACGGATGGAACGTCACCACGCTGGGTTACGACCGGACCGTTCCCCGCGATGGGTGGCGATCGCAGCTGGGATCGTCTTGATCGTAGGTGTCGCGTCGGTTGCGCTGATCACACAGCGATCTGATCGTGCCACAACGGCGACTCGCAGCATGGTCGATCTCGGAC
>JANMTV010000390.1:0-32872 GCA_031390905.1 Ilumatobacteraceae bacterium
GCCCACCCCCCCCCGGTCCCCCCCCTTGTTGTTGTGCCCATTCCCAAAAAACCCCTCTCTCGCCACAACCCACCCCGGGGGGGGGCTTTACCACCCCCCCCCCCCCGTTTGCATCAGTTCTCTGCAACCAGCCCCGGGTCTTCACCGCGATGTCGGCTCGTTCGCTCCTTGGCGAGTCGTGGCGATGCCTTCAGCGAGTTTTCGAAGCCACTCATTACCAGAGCGGCCAGTACGAGCCCGGCACTCAACATCAACCCAACGATTGCGGCGAACCCTGCGATGTCGGCTGACGCTGTGTTTCCAGTGATCGTGCCACCCAACGGGCTGATCAGGAGCAGCACGACCGTCGCCGCTGCAACCCCGATCCAACTATTGATCGGTGACACCGCATTGCCGAACGAGCTTGCCAGCCCCGCGAGATTGCGAAGCCCGACGATCGCCGCCAAGGTCGTGGCGACGGCGGCCAACATCGTCAATGGTCCAGCGCTCCAATCCTCCACGATCACGGCCACGATCTGTGCCCCTGCAGCGAAACACAGCAAGACACTCGATCGCCTCCAGTTTGTCAATATGCCCGAGTTTCTTGCACACCACGTCGATGCGAACAACCATCCCAAGACGAGAATGTGGCTGGCAGCGATGCCGTAGGCGACCATCGACCTCGCCTGTTGGAGTCGTTCGAGGTCAAGATCGACAATCTCGGGAGACCCGTCGACGAGCACCCGTTCGATATCGACGACTACAAGGAACGTCCAAGCACAGCCCGCGGTGGCGACAACGATCATCGCCAGCGCCAGATAGCGGAGCAGTTCAACCACGATCAGTCGCGGCGGTTCAGGATTTCCCGGGTGATCGCCGCGATCGTGAATCTCGCTGGTATCGGCCCGGAACATTTGATCATGGAACTCCGCCGGGTCGTACCGTTCCGACAGTTCACGCACGGCCGCTACAAAATCCACCCCTCCCCCGCGAGCCAAGTCGGCGCCGACTCTGGCAGCCAACTGATCGGTGATGGTTCCACCAGACGCCACCCCCGATTGTCGAGCAGAAGTCAACTCGCCAGCACCGATCTGCCGAAGCCGGCCAAACTGGCTGCGCGCCGTCCGAGCCGCGTCGATGTTGGCACGGCCCGTTTCGGCAAGCGCCGACATGCGCTTCGCGACTCCGATTGGGCTGTAGCGACTCCCCCGGCTGGCGCTCGTCGAGGTCGGCTCGACGTGCGCAACTGTTGGTGCCTCGATTGTCGGGGGTTGGATCGGAGCTGCGGTCCGTCCAGACTTGAGTGAGCGCACCGGCACTCTCGCACCCTCTGATCGTTGACTAGTTCGGTCCGACGCGGCGGACACCTCGAACACCGACGGCGTGCGAATCGGAGCGCGCTGGCCGGACGGCATCGGCAACGTTGGTCGCAACTCATGTACGTGCCCACCGCCTGCGATCGACATCTCCGCTTCGTCCACCGCCCGGCGCGCCAACCACAACGCCCACCGTGTGCCAGGGTCCATCGGATCGAGACCTTGCACTCGGGCGATTCGCTGATCGTGGCGAGTCCTGATCATCAGCTCGCGCAGTACCTGCGAGTAGTCGGCGCTGCGATTCAAGTAATACACGACGCCGAGACCGGCAAGTAGAGCGGTCGTCGCCGCGAACGATGATCCGACGAGCAGGTCCAGTGTGCCGGCGTCGACGGTCAACTGATCACGCGGCCACGTCGAGAGTCGCCACCAGATCAAGCCGAACGTGACGACGTCGAGCACGTAGAGCACGAGGATCGGTGCGTCCGGCACGATTCGAACGAGCGAGCGAAACACACGTTGGATCAACAGGTACGGAATCAGCATGGTGATCATGAATCCACCGACGATGATCAGCGGCCTGACGTCGAACTCGGGATGTGGTTCGGCCCGCACAGCCGTCACAGCCATCAGTGCCACCCAGAGCAACGGATAGATCCACGACCGGACCGCTCTCGCCCGTGTCGGGAACCGACCCTCGAGTCGATGCACGTTACTTGTTCGTCGCTCCGACCACAGTGCACCTGCGGCAAGCCAGGAGGCGCCGAGCACAGCAGCGGCAATCGTCATACGGTCGATGAACGTGGTCGAGACGGAACCCCCGACGCTACGGGCATGCCATGACACGATGGACAAGTAGACCGCCCACAGCAACATAGCGACCCTGATGCCGATCAGAATCGCTCCCGGTATGCGCGTCGACACGAGCGGACGCGGCTCGAACGGAGTCAGCTTGATCGTCGGCGCGGTTGAATCAGAAACCTGCGACACGGTCGCCGCGCTGGTGTCAGGGCGAGAACGCGGTTGATCGACGTGTGCTGCACGCCGCGCCGGTAGGCGCGGAGATTCGTCAGCCTCAGGATCGTCGTCGCCCGTCACGATCTTCGACACATTAGTCCGACGCGACTACTGCCGCCCAGAAATCACAGCCGACGGATTTCAGACGGCAGTCAAGAACTCCAGATTTGGGCAACCACTGCAACAACTTTCACCATGAGTGTGTTGCCAACCGCGTTGGGCGTAAATCGATCGAAAAGTTTCCCCAGATTCGCGTAAGTCCTCGCTAATTCTAGGTGAAGTCTGGTTATATGTGATTCAGCCGACGGCGGTCGGTCATGGCGAAAAGACATGGAGCGGAACATGGCGGCGACGATCGCAAAGAACTCTCGGACGTTAACCACGTCAGAGGTGTTGGACCAGGTGGCGGGCACTGACACGAGATTGGATGCGAGACCGATTCATCCAATCGCGCTGCGACGCCGACTAATGATTGCCGACGCGGTTGCCCTACTCGTCGGTTTGGCGTGGGTCGTAGGCGTCGAACTCGCCCTCGATCCCCTCTCAGGGCCCGGCCTCCGACGCCACGTAGCGCTGGCGGTTGCCAGCTTGCCAGGCTTCGCGATCGGTGCTTCGTTGAACCATCTCCACCGTGCCAGAGCCAACGTTCGGCGAGTGGACGAAGTGACAAACGTAATCCGGGCAGCATGTGTCGGCACAGGCCTGATGGTGCTGCTCGCGTTCGCCGTTCAGATGAAAGACCTGTCGCGCTTGTGGGTGTTACTGATGGCAATCGGTGTTTCGGCAAGTGTCGGCGCTGAGCGCCTGCTTGCCCGCCGGGTTTTCGCCGGGATGCGAGCGAGCGGCCGAATCCGGCGCCGGATCGCGATCATCGGAACTGACCCGCATGCAGTCGGCCTGTTGCACATGTACGAGCGCGATCCAAGCCTCGGCTACCACGTCGTCGGCTTCGTCGGATCCGACGATCTCGGCCACCGAGGTGGGGTGACTGTGCTCGGATCGATCGACGAACTCGACGACGTGATGGAGCGCTTCGGTATCGGCGGTGTCGTGGTGTCGCCGGCCTCGGTCCCCGATGACCAGATCAATGTCATGACTCGACGTTTGACCGACGCCGGCTACCACGTGACAATCTCGTCGGCGTTGCGCGATATCGACATCTCCCGGCTGCGTCCGCAAAGTGTCGACGGACGCTCGATGTTCTACGTCGAGCCGGTCATTCGCGACGGCGTCCCGCACGTAGCGAAGCGGGTATTCGACACAGTGGTGGCGGCGATACTCATCGTCGTGTGCGCCCCCCTGCTACTCCTCAGCGCGATTGCGATCAAGTTGACGTCGCGAGGTCCCGTGTTCTTTCGGCAGACGAGAGTCGGCAAGAACGGCGAACTGTTCACGATGGTGAAGCTGCGCACCATGGTGGTTGACGCCGAACAGCGCAAGGCCGAATTGGCCGAGCTCAACGAAGCCGATGGACCGCTGTTCAAAATTGCCGACGACCCCAGAATTACATCCGTCGGCCGTGTCCTCAGGAAGCTGTCAATTGACGAGCTCCCGCAGCTGGCAGCGGTGTTGCGTGGCACGATGAGCATGGTAGGTCCGAGGCCGGCACTGCCCGACGAGGTCACCCAGTGGGACGAGACCACGAAGGAGCGGCTACGTGTCCTGCCCGGCCTCACAGGCCTCTGGCAGGTCAGCGGCCGCTCGGACTCCTCGTTCGATCAATACAAGCGCCTTGACCTGCTCTACGTCGACAATTGGTCACTCAAGCACGACTTGATGATCTGCATGCGGACCGTCGGTGTCGTCCTCGCTTGCCGCGGAGCCAGCTGATGGCTTCCCAATCCAACCCTCGTTGTCGCGCCCAGGCAGCCGATCAACCCGCCTCAGATCACAAGTACGGAGTCCCTTGTCATGACATCGATCAAGAAAGCAATCCTCGTGATCGGAGCGGTCGCCACGTTTGCGGCCGGAGTCAGCATCCGCAGCGCCAGTATCATCGAGGCTGCCGGCGATTCGATTGCGTCGCTGCCGACTGAGAATCCGTCGAACTTCACGCCTAACGTCCTGAACGGCCAGGTCAATTCGATTTGGCAGGTCGGCAACCGCGTGATCATCGGCGGCACGTTTACACAGGTAGCCGACTCCGACAGCAACGGCGGCACAATCTACAGCCGGCTCGGCATCGCCGCCTTCGACGCCACCACGGGTGTCGTCGACACGGCGTTCGCACCGACGCTCAGTGCCACTGTCGAGGTCGTGATTCCTGCCGCGGACGGAACATCGATCTACGTCGGCGGAGACTTCAACACGGTGAACGGCGTCAATCGTCGCAAGGTCGCCCGGATCGACGTCGCAACCGGGGCGTTGATCACATCGTTCAACGCCGGCGGGCTCAACGGTCTCGTGCGTGACCTCCGGCTCGTCGGCAGCACACTGTACGTTGCCGGTCTCTTCACTACCGTCGCCGGGCAGTCTCGCACCTACCTTGCATCGCTCAACGCCCAGACTGGCGCGTTGACCACGAGCCTCAACGTGACACTCGCCGGGCTGCACAACGGCGGCGTCGGCAAAGTGATCAAGATCGACGTCACTCCCGATGGCAGTCGTCTGCTGATCACCGGCAACTTCACGAGTGTCAATGGCCAGCCTCGCGACCAGGTTGCGTTGATCAACCTGAGTACGAATCCGGCGGTGCTGAGTCCCTGGCATACAAACTTCTTCACGTCGACATGCGCGACTTCCTTCGACAGCTTCATGCGCGACCTCGATATCTCTGAAGACGGCACCTTCGCCGTCTTCTCGACAACCGGCGCTTACCGCGTTGATACGTCGTGCGACACGATCTCACGGCTCGAACTCGGCACTGAGCAAGCCAACCTCAGCCCGACCTGGATCAGCTACACCGGCGGTGACACGACGTACGCAACCGAGATCCACGACGGGGTGCTCTACGTCGGTGGGCACATGCGCTGGGTCAACAACCCGTTCGCAGCGGACCGACACGGCGCCGGCGGCGTCGCCCGCGAGGGTATGGCGGCGCTCGATGTCACAAACGGCTTGCCGTACTCGTGGGATCCCGGACGCGAACGTGGAGTCGGGTTGTTCGACTATCACGTGACCGAACAGGGAATTTGGGCAGGCAGCGACACCGAGCGCTTCAATGACGAGGCCCGATTCAGGCTGGCGTTCTTCCCCTGGAGCACCGGAATCTCGGTACCGACCAACGACATCGGTGATCTCCCGAACGACATCTTTCAACTCGGCCGCACCGCCGGCACCACCGGCAACGTCGACCAGAGTGTGCTTTACCGAATCAACGCCGGCGGTCCGCTGCTGGCGTCCGCCGACGACGGTCCCGCGTGGGCAGCAGACACGGCATCGACATCGTCCTTCCGTAATAGCGGAAGCAGTACCGCAACCGCTCCGTCAAGCCTTTCCACTCCGGCGAACGATTCAACCGTTCCGAAGGGCGACCTTGATCGGCCGCCAGCGCACCTCTGGACCACCGAGCGATACGATCCGGCTACCGGGAGCGAAATGGCGTGGACCTTCCCGGTCGCCGCAGGCACACCAATCCAGGTACGGCTGTATCTGTCGAACCGTGCAACCGCAACGAACAATGTCGGCGAACGGATCTTCGACGTCGACCTCGACGGCCTCAACGTGATCGACGATCTCGACCTCAGTGGTGATGTTGGTCACGACATCGGGACGATGCGTGCATTCGACATCGTGAGCGATGGCTCGGTCAACATTCTCTTCCGTCACGGCGTCGAGAATCCGCTCATCAACGGTATCGAAATCATTCGGCGCGACATCACCCCGTCCGGCACGCTCGGAACTCAGGACGATGTGGTGCAGCACCACTATGACGGGGTCACTCCCCCGACGAACACGACAGTCACCGCGGGAGCGGTGCCATGGCGCACGGTCCGCGGTGCGTTCATGGTGAACTCGACGCTGTATACGTTCCATCTCGATGGTGCCGTGATGCGGCGGACGCTCGACGGGTCGACGTTCGGACCCGGCGTGGCGATCGATGTGTGGTCGAACAACATCATGACCGACATGGCCTCGATGACCGGGATCTTCTACGACCCGTCGACCTATCGGATCTACTACACGGTGTCCGGTCAGAGCAGTCTGTACTACCGATCGTTCACGCCCGAGAGCCACACGATGGGCGCCGTCCGGTCGATCGCCACCGGCGACATCGCGGGGCTCAACCCGTCACGCGTGCGCGGCATGTTCCTCGGTCAGGGTCGGCTCTGGTTCGGCGACAACGCCACCGGAAACCTGCTGAGCATGGCGTTCGTCAACGGCCTCGTCACGGGAACACCGACGACCGCCGATGCCACGATCGATTGGCGAAGCCGGGCGTTGTTCCGTTCGACCGGAGCTCAACCGAACGTAGTGCCTGTTGCGAACTTCACAAGCAACTGTTCGATCAACGTCTGCTCGTTCGACGGGGCACTCTCGACCGACAGCGATGGCACGATCATCTCGTACGACTGGACCTTCGGTGACGGTGGCACCGCAACCGGCATCACGTCGCAGCACTCATATGCGGCAGCGGGTACCTTCACCGTGACGTTGACTGTGGTCGACGATCGCGGCGGCGTGGGCCAACATCAGGTCGACGTGAATGTGGCCAACCCACCGAATGTCCCCCCGACTGCGTCGATCAGCCCTGACTGTGCGCTGCTCGGATGCTCGTTCGACGCGAGTGGGTCGAGCGACAGCGATGGTGTGATCGTTTCGTACAGCTGGGACTTCGGTGACGGAGCCACCGGCAGCGGTTCGACCACGAGCCACGACTACGCAATTGCAGGCACGTACCGCGTGACGCTGACCGTGACCGACGACGATGGGGCACCGGCGACTGCAGAAACCGATATCGAGGCCATCTCACCTGGCGCGGCGGCGTTGTTCCGGGCGGCGGCCAGCGCCAACTCATCAACCGCCTCGCCCACGATTGTCGTACCGGCTCAGGTCCAGCCCGGCGACCAGCTCGTCTACGTGGTGACAGCCAACGCGGCAACGACGGCGACCACACCGTCTGGATGGACTCTGCTCTCGACCGCTCAGGACGGCACCCCCGATACGCGGTCGTGGGTTTTCACACGAGCGGCGGATGCCTTGACCGCAGGGTCGACGGTAACGTTGACGCTCGGGGTAATCAGCAAATCGGCACGCACACTGGTCGCCTACTCGAATGCGACACCGCCGACGGCGGCGTTGTCCTCGACAATGGGCGCCTCGTCGACCGCCCTCACGACGCCTCCGGCGACCGTGACGTATACCGGCTCCGCGGTCGTGAGCTACTGGTCCGACAAGTCGGCCAGCAACTCAGGCTGGGCAACCCCACCGTCGGTCACGTTGCGATCCTCATCGGTCGGATCAGGCTCCGGACGGATCACGGCTGCGATCGCCGACGCCAACGTTCCGATCGGCACATGGCCGGGGGCGACAGCCAACTCGACCGTCGCCGGAACGAAGGGGATCGGATGGACGATCGTGGTACCACCGGCGACGGGTAACCTGCCGCCAACCGCAACGTTCTCCTCGTCGTGCGCCTCGCTGAGTTGCGTATTCGACGCATCCGGATCATCCGATCCGGATGGAACGATTGTGTCCTACGGGTGGGACTTCGGCGACGGAGCAACCGGAACCGGAGCGACACCCAACCACGTCTATCTCGCTGACGGCTCGTACAACGTCGTGCTGACCGTCACCGACGACGACGGCACCACAGCGACATTCGGGGCGACCGTCAGTGTCAGCTTGGCCGTCGTCGGCTTCCGGACAGCCAACAGCAGTAACCAGAACAGCAGCAGTGCCTCGGTCGGGATCCCTGCAGCCGTGCAATCGGGCGACCAGCTCCTGCTGTTCGTCACGGCCAACGTGGCGACGACACTCGCCACACCGAGCGGCTGGTCGCTACTCGGAACGGCCGAGGCCGGCTCACCTGACGTGCGATCGTGGGTATTCACGCGCACCGCTGACGGCACGACGGGCGGCACAACAGTCCAGACCACCCTCGGAGTCGCCGGCAAGTCGTCAAGCGTGCTGCTTGCGTATTCGGGGGCGACCACGATCACACTTGCGACCGCCGCAGTCTCCCCATCGTCATCGACGATGCTGACAACTCCATCGGTGACGGTGGCCACGTCAGGCTCGATCGTGATCAGTTACTGGGCCGACAAGACGAGCGCGAACACAGGCTGGACGATTCCCAGTGGCGTGATCACCCGAGCCAACTCAGTCGGCTCCGGCAGCGGAAGGATCACGTCGGCAGCTGGCGACACATCAGTGGCTGCGGGCACATGGCCAGGGGCGACTGCCACGAGTACGGTTGCCGGCGCCAAGTCGATCGGGTGGACCGTCGTGGTGTCCGCTCCCTGATCACTGCGACGCTGTTACGCAAACCCGCCAAGTCTTACGATCGCTTGCGGCGATAAGCACCGCTCGGCACCCCGGTGACGACGACCACCTGCACGTTGTCGACGTCGACCGCCCGTAGATCGTTGATGGCTTGCACCACAGATTGCATCGGAGTCGCCTCGGACACAAGCAGCAACGTGTCGTCAACCAGTGCGGCGAGGCCGATGCCTGTTGCCGAACGGTCGAGCGCAAGCATCGGCACGAGCGCAAGGTCATTGACGTCACGCAATCCGTGAACGGCGGAAACGGTTGCATCCCAGTACGCCTGACTGATCTCCGGGTTTTCCTGCTGGGGCAGGACTCCAATCAGGATTCCCGTCGCCTTCGCACCGGTCTCGAGCGTGGCCGCCACGGAACGGGCCACCTCCGGTGGGAGCGTCTCGGTGTCAACCGGAAGCAAGAGCACGGAACGCCCGGCCTCAGGTTCCCCGCGATTGGCGAACGTCAATCGAGTGATCAGTCGGCTGTACTCGTGCATCGACACACGAGCCGCGCGGGTTCCCTCGGGTGCGAACGGGATTCGAGCGATTTCGTTGAGGCCAAATGCCCCCACCGACGTCGCGCTGCCGTAACGATCGTCAAAACGGTCACGCAACAATGCCAAGATGAGACCGACCATCACGCCGACGAACAGGCCTCCCATTGCGCTGAGCTGGCGACTGAGGCCGGCGCGGTTGACTGCGGTCGACGGGTCGATGATAATCCGGCCGGCCTCGACGTCGGTGTCGATCGTGGCGAGGTCGGAGCTGATCTCCGCCGATCGCTCGATCGCCAGCTGTTGCGTAGCCGTGAGCACCGCCAACTGACTCTCGGACGCCCTGTCGCCCTTTTGTTCCTCGGTCGCGATCAGCGCGGACAAATCGGCGATCTGGGTGGTGAGGTCCTGTTGGAGATCCTCGAGCTGTTGTTGCCGCTCTACTGTCACGGCGTTGACTGACGTCCGTCGTGCTGTCAGGAACTGCTCGCTGTATACGGTTGCGCCTTCCACGGCGACGTCCGAATCTCCGGCCTCGAAGGTGAAAACCAGGACGTCACCGGTCGGTGCCGCGGTAGCCGTGGTTCGGGCACGTACGTCACCAAGCTCACGACCAAGTTGATTCGCCACCTGTTGCAGCAACACGGTCGACCGGGCAACCGTCGCCCACGTGTCGACGTCGAGCGTGCGATCGCGACCGCCCCCAGGGCTTTGCTCGTCGCCGGCGGCGATCAGCAGCAACGTTGATCTCGACTCGTATCTCGTCGGTTGCGACGTTGCATACGCCCAACCAACCAGCGTCCCGATGATCGAGGCGATCAGAATGGTTGCCCACTGCCGCCGCAAGGCTGCTAGAAGGTCCGGGTTCTCGTCAGAACCCGGCAGCTGTCGAGATGCCCCGACCATACGAAAATCCGCCATAGCGTTGGAATGCTATCGGTACGTGCTGTTACCTGACCGGCATTCGCCGGGCGGCAGACGCCCAGTCGTTGCGACGATCTGAACACACTCGACACGAACTTAACGTCGCCACGCTCACGACGAGCGGCCAATCCGCCGATACCTAGGGGAGATCATCGATGAAATCGCCACATCAATCACGTGTTCGAGGTTTGCAGCGTCGAAGTGGTAACTACACCATTTCGTTACATAACCGACACATTCGACACACAACTGTTACATATGATGTACGGAGCGGCGGTCGTAGATCATGTGGGCCCCTGGAGACGGGGCCACGCAGCAAAGAGGAGAAACCCCATAATGACACATCTGGCTACGCCACCGCATAATCGGTTCATGTCCGCACGATGGCGACACGTGTGGTTCGCCATCGTCCCCGTGTTACTCGCCGCATTCTTGGTCGTGCCGGGTTCCCACGATGTGGCCCTTGCAGCGGTTGGGACTCCCACGAAGTACGTAGCGGTCGATCCGTTCCGACTCGTCGATACACGCACCGATCTAGGCGTGACTCGGGTCAACGCCAACACATGGCGGGTGAGAGCGACCGGCGGCAACGGTGTACCGGCCAATGCCGATGCCGTCGCGGTTTCGATCGTGGCCACCGAGGCGACCCGGGCCGGGCACATGCTGGTCTTCCCCACCGGTGAAGCGATGCCGAACGCATCGAATCTCAACTACCAGCCCGGGCAAACCTATTCGACGGGCGCAATCATCCGACTTGGTGCCAGCGGGCAATTCGACATCTACACACTGAACCCAGTGGAAATCGTGATCGACGTGACCGGAGCGTTCGTCGACGCTACTTCGGCGACCTCCGGCCGATTCGTTCCGGAACCACCTCGACGTCTGCTCGACACCCGGTCGACTGCGCCGCTCGCCCCCGGTGGCACCACCACGATCACGATGCCCACGAGTGTTCCGACCGATTCGATCGCCGCCATCGTGACATTGACATCGGCATCACCGAACGTACCCGGCTTCTTTACCGCATACGCCGAACGCACGCTCCCAAACACGTCGACGCTCAACGTTTCCGCAGCGAACTCGGTGCGAGCGACGACAGCCATCGTCCCACTCCTCGACCGGAAGCTGACGGTGTACTCGTCGCACGGAGGCACCTTGATCGTCGATCTCATCGGCTACTTCACCGGGCCGTCGGCGCCGTCGACGGCCGAGGGTCTCTACGTGCCGATGTCCCCCGTTCGCCAGTTGGATACGCGCGACTCGACGTCGCTTGCGCCCAACGAGAGTCGCTCATTCCTGACGACCGGCGGAGGCGCAGCCGTCGGCTCGCTGGCAATGATTCAGAACGGACAGCCCGGTTTCGGTGCCGTCTTCTCGAACGGATCAGCGTATCCGGGCACCTCCTCGATCAATCTCCAGGACGTGCCGGTGATCGCCAATATGGCGGTCTCGCGTACCTCGACCGCAGGTGTCAACATCTTCTCGTCGACTGATGCGCACTACATCTTCGACCAGGTTGGGTACTTCACATCACCCTCGGCACCCATCTCGGTACCCGTGACCCCGTCGACTCCTCCTCCACGTCCGACCGTTCCGTCTGGTCAGTGCGCGGTGTCGAGTTTGTTGGTGCCGTCGTGTGGCGCCTGGTTTGGTGCCTCGACGCCGTCACGCAATGGAAGTTACGACTACACGGCTGGCTTGGTCGAGTATGAAGCGGTCGCCCAGAACACCCCTGACATCTTGCATTTCTACAAGAACGGAAACGCCAGGTTCCCGACCGCAGACGAAATCAGAGCCTCGGAACGTCCAGGTAAGCAACGCAGCCTGTTGCTCTACAACTGGAAGCCGAGCACCCAGACCTGGCGCGACATCGCCAACGGGAGCGCCGACGCCAACATTGCAACCGTCGCGAGCAGTCTCAAGGCCTACCCACACAAGTTGTTCCTGACGATCTATCACGAGCCGGAAGACAACGTCAACCCGAGCGCCGGCTCGGGAATGACCGCCACCGACTATGCTGCGATGTATCGCCACGTGGTGACCAGGCTGCGTGAGTTGGGTGTCACGAACACCGTGTTCGTGTGGAACCCGATGGGGTACTACGGCTGGAGGCAATACCTTGATGACCTGTACCCCGGCCACGAGTACGTCGACTGGATGTGCTACGACCCGTACGCCAAGAGTGACCAGACCGAGAACCTTGCCGTCCTCACGAACAACGTCAGGAACGACATCGGTTGGCCGGGCTTTTACAACTGGGCGACCGCCAAGGCACCTGGTAAGCCGATCATGATGTGCGAGTGGGGTGTCGATCTGCTCACCAACTCCAACCCTGCGGCGGTCTTGGCGGGTGATCCTGCCCAGTTGCTGAGCAGCTACCCGATGCTCAAGGCGCTCGTCTACTGGAACAACATTGACCAGGTGAATGCCCGGATCGACGAGACGTCCGCCAAGGGCACAGCGTACGGTGCGGCCTATCGCCAACTCGCCAATCGCTCATACTTCAACGCAACCAGCCCGAACGCCGCGCCGTAGACCAACAGAACCGAAGATGAATGGGTTATGGCCTTTCCCGGGAGGCCATAATCCCATTCATTTTCACATTGCCAGTACACTCCCCGGATGCAGAACGTCCCACTGCTGGTCACTGGTCTACCCCGCTGCGGCACCAGTTGGACAGGCAAGATGCTCGAGGCGAGCGGACAGGTCGTCTATATCAACGAGCCGATGAGCGTAAGGCGGCCACCTGGTGGCTCGTTGGGAGTGCTCAACTCAGAGGTCACACATCACTTTCAATACATTGACCCCCTCGATGATGAGCGATGGAGGAACGCCTTCCGGGACACGCTACGACTTCGCTTTCGGCCAATCCGCGAGTTGCGGTCGATTCGGCGGCCGTACCAAGCGGCGCGGGCGATCAAGTACGCCGGCGCATTCGGTGTCGGGTCATTACGCGGACGCCGCGCAATGCTCGATGATCCAAACGCGCTGTTCTCGGCACGATGGCTCACGGAGGTGATGGGAGTGCGAACGATCTTCCTCGTCCGCGATCCTGTTGGCATGATCGGGAGTTGGCGCCAACTGGGATGGCAACCGAAACTCCAAACACTGCTCGCCCAACCTCCCCTGGTGCGAGACCATCTGACCGACATGCGCGCGGATATCGAAATGGGGATCACACGTGGTGACTGGATCGACCAAATGTGCTGTCTGTGGAACGTTGGAAACCGATATATCGATACCGTCAGAACGGAAGTTGGCGGTGTTCATGTCTGGCGTTACGAGGATTTGGCCAACGAGCCGATGACACAGTTCGAGGCGCTTTACGGTTCGTGCGGTCTGAATTGGACGCCGAGGGCGCGGGCATCGATCGAACAAGCGACGTCGGCGCCGGTAGACAACAATCGAGCGTTTTCGTGGAGCATCAGGGGCGGGATCTCGCGAACAGCGTTTCGGCGGATGGACAGCCGGGCATCGATCAACCGATCAGATCAGCGGCTGAAGCCTGACGAGGTCGAACGAGTTCGCGAGCTGACTGCCGACGTGCTCCAACGATTTCCACGTACGACTGTTTGATCCACTCGCCCCTCAGGGAGCCGATTCGGTGGATGTTCCGTTGAAGTACGGATCGCCAGCGAGATGGGCGTACATTTCGGCAAATCGGCGGGCCACTTCGGAAGTCGGATCCAGACGAGCATCGACTCGATCGCCGCGATCGTTCCAGTAGACAAGCGCCTTGATCATCGGAAACCTTGAACGAAGCGTGCTGGATGCAGCTTCGAGGATCTCTGGAGCATCCGGCTGTTGTCCAAGTTGGAATCCCCACTCGGCCACCATGATCGGTTTGCCGGGTGCTTGCTGCGTCGCCCAATCATAGAAGCCTGGCCAATCGCCGACTGGATCATTCAGCAGCCGAGCAAACGTCGAATGAGCCTTGAAACCGTACGGGTCGTATGCGACCCAGTCGACGACGTCGTCTCCTGGGTACAGGTCTTCGACGACGTCGGCCCAGCGGCCGAATCCCGTGTACGCCATGACGAACACGACGTTGTCGACTCCCAGCGCTCGCAGGCGCGTCACGACATGCCGGTACATCGCTACAAAGTCGGCCGGCGTTTGCCCCGAACCCGGTTCATCGATCACCTCATTTTCAGGCTCGTGATGAACGGTGAGAAACATGGTATGTGGGTAGTCGACGAGACCAAGTGCGACTTCGGCGATCACCGCGTCGGCCTCACCATCAGCGATCTGTCGCCACGTGAGTGCTGGCGCCGGCTTCCAACTGAAGTAGAGAAGGCTGCGCTGATGGCCTGGGCGCTCGGCAAGCGACTTGTGTTCGTTCGTCGGGAACGCCCCAGCGCCTCGCTGATACAGGTGGAGAACGTCGGGCTCGTTCTGAGCCACGGCTTCGTATTCGTCGAGTCCACGCACGTAGTCGTACGTGCCGTCAGCCGAGGGCGTGGATGCGCCGAACCAGGCCCCGCATTCCGGAACAAGCAGGTCGGAGACGCCGCACGAATCAGCAGCGGTCGACGAAACTTCGTCGACGAGACTCGTCTGGCTGCATCCCATCGTCGCCCCCAGCGAGATCAGGATGAGTCGAACTGCACCGAAGCGGCTCCCGACCATTGCGGACGAGGCTACAGGTTGTTCGCCCGACGCCGCGGGCTTCGTAGATCGCCCATCAGACGATCAAGGAGCACCCGCTCTCGCAGTGAGTTGAGTGTGAGGGCATATACGCCGAGTGCGATCACAGAGACGACGACGAACGGCGCGACGGCGACCCCGAACGCCAACCGGACAAGGGTCAACGGCACGGCGATCGTAAGGACCGACGCCAGGGTGGCCGTCAAGAGCGGTGTACCCCCTGGGTGCAGCCCCACACGCGCGGTCTGCACAAGTGGCGGCAGGTTCGTCGCCAGGATCGCCACGACCCAGGCAATTGCTGATCCCATCATCCCATACTTTGGGGCGAGCACAAGGTTGAGAATCACGTTCAAGGCAAGTGCCACGACCACGTTGATCGTGGACAGCCACGACCGACCAAGCATCAGCAGCACGACATCAACCAGCCCGCATGCAGTCGAAACGAGCATCGCTCCACTCAGCAGCATCAGTGCATGTGCGCCGGTGACGTAGCCCGGTCCAAACGAGCGCATCACGACCGGCGCATGTGTCATCATCGCGATGAAGATCGGCCATGTCACGATCACCAACCATGTCGTCGAGGCCCCATACATCGTCTTGACCGCTACGCGATCGCCGCCAAGGATTAGCCGACGCAGTTGCGGTTGGATGGTCTGTCGAAGCGAGCCGGCTATCATCACGCCGGCGATCATGCACCGAGACACCGTGCCATATACGCCCGCCTCCTCGATCGAATACACCGCCGCGAGGATCAGCACATCGAGCCGTTGGGTGAGCGTTTGGGCGATACGCGCCACAGCGCGCGGGGCGGTATAGCGCCAGAATTCGCGCTGCGAGGTCTCTTCAGTTCGAGCTGCCGCGAGGCGTAGGTGGACACGTACGAGGAGCAATGTCGCTACGACGACCGAAAGAGCGTTCGGAATCGCCCAGGCCAGCACGGCACCACGTGATCCGGTCGAGAACGCGGCGGCGACGAGCATCCCCGCGACCTGTGCAAGCGGGCGAAGGATTCGGTCGAGCACCGTCGACATCAGCACACGATCGCACGCCCGTAGAGCGCCCATCGACACCTCGTACAGGCCTGCAAACGGAAGCAGGATCGCTATCGAGCGGACCACAGACGCTGCGCCATCGCCACTCGACTCACCTTTTGCGAATAGTTCCCCGAACCAACCCGCAGTGAACCAGACGATGCTGGCGACGATCAGACCAGCCACCGCCGAGGTGATCCACACGATTCGGATCAGGCGACGGGCGCTCAACTTGGTCATCGCCGGAACGAAGTATTGCAAACCGGTCTCAGCGCCGAACGAACAGATCCCCTGCATGATCGCGAACAACGAGATCGCCACGAAGAACTCGCCAGCCCCAACACTCGTCAGCGAGCGAGTAGCAATGAACAGTGTGGCAATCGTTGCGACACCACTCACACCTGCGCCAACGAGCGCGAGCGCGCTTCGGCGCCCGAGACCGTCGAGACCGTCATCCACGACGAAAATCGAACTCCGACCCGAGCAGTGTGACCAGCCGTTCGTTCGACTCACCGAATCTCTCCGCCAACCATGTCTCAACGCTCGGGTCGATCCTCGAGTACGAGCGGGCATTGTGGACTTCGTAGGTCGCGGTATGGGGCGTCAGCCCGAGAAAGGAGAGTGACTTGGCGTACGCCACTGCAGGCTCAGCGAAGAGTTGCTTCGAGGACAGAACCAGAACTCGATCTTCACCGAAAACGTTCCAGAGTCGCTCGATCTGTTGGTCATACTGGCCACGCCGAACGTATGAGTGATGTTGATGCGCAAAGCTGCGACCGGATGGCGGCCCGAGCAGGCCCTCCTGGTCTGCAAGCCGCTCGTCCTCAGCCAGCAAAGCATCCGCGAAGGACATCGTCTCGAACCCGCGTGCCGTTTCGTGCGCCCAGTGGGAATGGGCCCGTTCGATCGGGTCACGCAGAATCGCAATGACCTTGACGCCGGGCAGGGCGGCCTCGATGCGACGCGGACACTCGGGATGGAACATGTAGTAGGGCGCGCCTTCGCCAACCCGGTTTGGACGTCGCCTGAACGGGATCTTGGAGGGGTCGAACGGAAAGTGGGAGCGATACCACATCATTGAGCGATCTGCGTTCGTGTCGAAGTAATGGACACCCTTGCCGAAACGGACCCGTCCAACATCTGGGTGCTCGGTTAGGTACTTGTACAGCGACGTCGTGCCCGCCCGTTGTGCTCCCACGATCACGTAATCGGGAAGCATCCGCAACGGTGCCGTGAGCCGGGCGAACGGGACGCTCGCGGTGCGTCCGAGTTGGGCCGCTCGACGCTTTACTTCTGGTGGAATCACGCTCATGGCTCTGTCAGCTGCCCTTCAGGATCTCGGTGAGATTGGTGATCATGCCGAAGAGTCGCGGTGTGGGTTCGTCTCCCGCATCGCGCTCGTATCGGCACAGCAAGTCAGCGACGTACCATTCCAGGTGGGCTCGTCGTTGCGGAGGCGCTAGATCCGACAGGATCCGGTCCAGATCACGTTCAATCCCACCGATCGCGACGTCAAGTGGTTGCCGCTTACGGTGCAGTCCGACCTGTGCCCTGTAGTGCAGCCGGTCGAATCCGACGGGTACCGCTGAGTCGTACCGCTCCCAGTCCCACACCGCAGGCTGCGGGGCTCCGGACAACATGTTCCAGGGCACAAAGTCGCCGTGAGCAGCGGCGAGCGTGATCGGCCGGTCACCCCAGCGTTCAACGAGGCGCGCCACCGCAGGTTCCCCGGCGGCGAGTCCCTTGGATTCGTCGATCAGCCGAGCGATGAACGACGACTCGCCCGTTCGCCCGTCCCAATGATTCCCGGTGCGCTCGACCGCCGACGCAAGCGCGTCGACCTGTCCCAGGTCCGGCCGGCCGCGGTGATCCACCGTGACTGGGCCGATCGCCAACCAGGTTGCAGTTCCGAACACTCCTCGTGCGAGCACTGGCGGAACAAGAAATCCTTTGTCGGGGATTCCGTTCAGGCGAATCAGTGACTGCTCCTCGGCCGCGAGCAGGCGGTGCGTCAAGTCGTTCCACGCCACCTTGACGAACGCGATCGCGCGGCCGCGTTCGTCGTGGAGCTGAATCACGGGCTTCTGATTTGCCCTCGGAGGGCCGCAGAGCACGATCCCGGTTGCCATCGGGGCACCGAGTGATGCGGCAACTTGGGCAACGAGCGATGAACGCCGAGCGATGCCGACGCGCCGTGAACGCGACATTGCGCCGACGGACAGCAATCCGGCAGCACCCAGGGAATGACGCCATCGCGACCGGCGGGAGCGATCGTCGCTCTCGCGTCGCCACGAGGCGATGACGCTCGACGCCCGCCACGGAAGCAGCTGACGGATGTCAACTGAACTCGGCGTGGCAACAAACCGTTCCTGTGTGCTCCCGTCGTCGGGCCGCCAACCGCCAAATTCGGCGTCGGACCACAGCACTGACTCGACCTTAAGCACCTCCGCCATTCAAGTGCTCCGACTCGCGAGTTCGGGCACGCGATCCCGAGCGATCGCATCGACGGGGACATCGCGGTACTCGATCACAACTGGATCGTCACGCCGGAAGACCAATCCGAGCGAGATCAGAATGATCGGGAGCGACCCAGAGAACATGTTGTAGAAGAACGCCTGGAGCGCGCCGACGAAAATCACGCTGGCAAGCATGATCGAGACCTGGTCGTGTCGATGGCTGACGCGGTACATGGCCCACACCAACCACGCCAAGTAAAGGCCTAAGCCCACGAAACCATGAGAAAACATGGCGAACCAAATGTGTCCGTGTGTACCGACAGAAGGTGAAAACGGATTGATCGAAGGGCGTGGACCACCCCAGCCCAAAATCGGAGATTCGAGGGCGCCATTCCACGCTTCGCTGTAGATGCCGGCGCGTGAACTGGAGTCGTCGTCGCTGAGCCGTCCACCAACAATCGTTCCGATAGGAGTGAGGGCCATCAGGATCGACACGAAGAAGATCCCGGCGGCAAGCAGCTTCAGCGGGGCGGTTCTGCCGTTGAGCAAGCTGCGAACTGCGACCACCGCGAAGATCGCGATCACGCTCAGCCACAGCCCTCGGTTCACCGAGAGAATCATTGGGGGCACACCGATCACCAGCCCAACCACACCGAGGCGACGCCGGCGGGGATCCGGCGAGTACAGCGTCGCGGCAACGAAAAAGGGGGTGAGGAGGCCGACATTGCCCCCCCACTCGTTGGTGAACGCGAACAACGTTGACGGTCTCGGGATCGGCACACCGAAGATATTCTGGATCTGTGCAAAACGTGGGCGTACGAGGTTTCCCACGAATTCGTTGCTACCGATCGACCCAGGCAACAGGATGCTTGCCAGCGTTGCTTTGAACCGGACCCTTGGGAGCAACAGACCGAGGTATCCACCGATGATCGCCCAAACCCAGAACATCGCCATCCAGTTGACGAAGGTCGCTCTGAGTACGCGGCGCTCGTTGTAGACGTAATAGGCCAGGCCGAGCGACGTGAGGTACACGCCGAACCGAAAACTGAATGTGATGACTCGGCTGAACCGATCGAGCTTGACTACAGAAAATGCTGCCCACAGGACGTAGACGCCGAACAGCCCAACTGTGGGTGGGCGTTCGAGGTGCGGTCGCAGCAACAGCCATGCTGCCAGCGGCAATGCGGCCATCGACCAGATGAAACCGCCCAGGCCAAGTACCCAGAACAGCGGGTTCATGACGAAAAGTGCATAAACGATCCAGCCTGGCTGAAGTATCGGCGGTCGACCAGCTGCGCGCACGGTTCAAATGCCTCGCCCGACCCGGTGAGAGAGCTCAAGGACGCGTTCTGCCGAGATGATTCTGAGTGCGACTGCTGCCGCCACGATCCAGCGCTTTTCGAACGGCCATCGGCGAATGACATGCTTGATCTCGCGAAACGCTTCGCGGCGCTCGCCAAGCGCTGCGAGAGCGAATGCAATTTGACCGCGCACACGCGCTTCGGCGCGTCGATGATCGCCGAACTCAGGATGCTTCGCCAGCAGGTACCGCTGCGCATCCACAATCATGCGCCATCGGGTGGTGAAGTACGATGTTCGTCCCCATCTGACACTGACCAAGGGTTGGCGAAGGCAACAGATCTGGCCCACCTTGGCGATGCGGAGCAGCAGGTCGTAGTCCTCTGAGTACCCGCCGGGGATCTCCTCGTCGACCGGACCGACATCATCGAGGTTTGACTTGCGGAAGAGAAAGGTCGAAGGATGTGCCTCGGTCGTGCGATCATAGACGAGCGACTTGAGCGTGAGTTCGTCAACCGGTGAGGGGCGCTCGGTTTTCGTGCCGTCGAAATCAATGACAATTCCCGTGGTACACAATGTGGTTCTCGGATGCGCCTCCATGTAGTCGACCTGTGCACGCAGCTTTCCGGGAAGCCACAGGTCGTCGTCGTCGCAAAACGCGACGTAGGTCGCGTGATCGCACATCGCGATCCCGCTATTGCGACCGCCGGGCAATCCAGGTGTCCTCGTGTTGGCGATCACGCTGACCGATCGCGACTCGTCGTTCCATGCGAGCGACTGATCGGGTTCGGCCCGGTCGAATACAACGATCACCTCCAATCGACCTGGGTAGTCTTGGCCAACGATCCCATCAATTGCTCGGCGAAGGAGTTCTGGTCGATTGTGAGTCGGCACCACGGCGACAACGGCGGGGAACTGTGATGGTGTCGTCATCGCGAGTAGACCTGTCTAAGGGGCGTGGTGAGGGTACCAACAATTAACTGTCTGCTTCGCGGCATCTCATCACGCCACGCGTCGTCAGATCGGATCGTCACGGTTCCACCGTCGAACCGCATGGGATTGCCCGAAACAGTGTGGTCGATGCCGAACATGACCGTGTCGCCATCGACCGACAGCTCCGTCGATGACGACCGCGCCAGGAGGGCATCGACTCTCGTGCCAACCTCCGACGGATCGTGAGTGAACCGCTCGTACGAGAGCCGCCGCCGGGGCACCCTGAGAAACCCGGCAAGCTGAAAGAGCAGATTGTGACTCACCCATCGAACGCAAGCCTGGACCGTGCCGAGCCGCTCCATTGCTTTCCCGGATTCTGGACGAAGGACCCGTTTGGACCACGAATGCGCCACACCGCGGGGGTCGCGCACTACCTGAAGCAGGCTGACGCGATGGTCGGGCATCTTGCGCAACAAGAACAGGTATGACGGGTGCTTGGATGAGTCGATCAGCACCGCATGTGGAGCCGACGCCGCGGCAACTTCGTTGACAGCGCCGTAGAGGCGGTTCAACACGTCGATGAGTCGTGCGTGAGCGCTGCGAAACCGTCGCCGACCTAGCCGCGGTGCGATGAGCAATGGGATAAACCGATTGCGATCCACTGATCGACGGTCGGCTGCGATCGCCTCTAAGTCGACGCTATCCCAACCGCCGAACGCCAACTCGCCGACGGCATGCCAGAAAGGGCACTCGCGGAGTCCGAGACCGCACCCGCACGGCTCACCGTCCCGGAGGCCTCGATCCCAGATGTGCACCATCTCGCCGAGTGCAATGAAGTCAGGACTCGTCGAGAGCGTGCGTTCGAGCAACGTCGTTCCGCTGCGACCGACCGCCCCGAAATAGACGATCGTGCTCACGGAAGCCGCCGCGCGAGAAAGCGGTCTCGCCATCTCCGCTTCGGCAGCTCGCCAATCAAGAGTCGGTCGACAAGCGATGCAAACAGTCCGACCGCCTCTGCGATCGCGGCGTCGTGGTCGACCGCGTCGAGAACCGGTCGAGGCTCTGCCAGGAGCCGGGCTAACTCGTCGACAGAATCGGCGACCTCGATCGTGCCCTCCCGTGCCAGCTTGGCTGCATATCGCATCTGGTGGTCGTCGACGTGTTCGCCGAGCGAAGGATCACGTGCCACGACGATCGGTCGATGGCCAGCCCGCTGTGCCATCGAAATAGTGCCAGGGCCTCCGTGGCAAACCACGGCGTCGGCGGTCTGCATCAAGGCGGCAAGTTCGGGCGCAGTGACATAGTCGACAGAATCGACCCCCGGCTTGGCGCCTGTCGCTCCACGTTGCACGACAACATCGATGGCAAGCTTCTCCTGGATTGCTGAGATCCAATCGATCAGCCGATCGAATGGATGATGATCGGTTCCAACGGACACCACGACACGCGTCACAGCAACCTACCGATGAAGTAGCTTCCGGGAAATAGCTCTTGCTGGGACGGGTCTTGAGTAATGAACAGGTCGGTCACCGGAGACACAAGGCGAGCGGTCAATGTGCGGGTGTCAATTCGGTCGATCACCTCGACGTAGACCGTCTTCGCGCCAAGCAGCTTGCCAACCCAGAAGTACGGCACCGCAATTGCCGCGCCGGACGACAGGATCACGTCTGGCCGCATTCGCCTGATCTCCCTGATCGCTCCGACGGTGTTACGAAGCAGGTTCCTGAGATTCCTCGTCGTCGGATGGTAAGCCCACACCACGTCACTTGCCGCCAGGAGACTCATGGCATCCGGCAGGTCAAACGTGACCCAGCGGACTTCGTGGCTCCGATACCACGGTTCGAGGCGAACGAGTTGGGCTAGGTGACCTCCAGCCGAACTCGCGCACAAGACGCGAAGCTGCTGAGTCGATCGTGTTCGTCGGTTGCGCATCGTGACCCGCCTTGGTTACTTCGGCAATCCGCCTGAACTGCCTTCGAGATCTTATCGAATCAGCCGAACCGAAAACCGAACCGCCAGCTACCGTGGCGCTTACGGCGCCGAAGCGGTGGACGTGGAGTTGAAGTACGGGCGATTGGCGAGTTGGCGATAGGCCGCACCGTACGCTGTGCCCTTGGCGGACGTGTCGTCGATCCGGGCATTCACCTGGTCGACGTCGTTCCAATAGACGAGCGCTTTCAGCATCGGGTAGCTGCTCAGCAACTGGGCAGGATCACCCGCCAAGACCGCCGCAGGGTTGCTGTTGGTGAGCAGATCGACACCCCACTCGCACATCATGATCGGCTTACCAGGTGCCTTGGCGGTCGCCCAGTTGTAGAAGCCCGGCCAACCGATGTCGTTCCTGACGTTGTTCGTGAGGACGGCAAGGTTCTCGGTTCGGTCGTTCTTGGCGTACGGGTCGTAGCACATCCAGTCGACGTACTCGTGGCCGGGGTAGAGACCATCGAGGTACGACTCCCAGCCGTAGTACCCCATCGTGTTCCACACGAACACGGCGTTCGTGACACCCAACTCACGCAGCCTGGTGACCACGTGGCGATACATCGCAGCATAGTCGTCGGGGGTCATTCCCGAGCCGGCGCTCGGGTTGACGTTGTCTTCCGGCTCGTGATAGATCGTCAGGAACAACTTGTGTGGGTAGGCCTTGAGACCACTCGCAACAGTTGCGATGCTGGCGTCGGCGCCGCCATCCGCGATCGCTCGCCACGTGATCTGACTGCTCGGCTTCCAGTTGTAGAACAACAAGCTGCGCTGTGTACCTGACCGCTCGGCGGCCCTGATTTCCTCAACGTTCGGGAACTTCACGTTCCCGGTCTTGTAGTAGTGCAAGATGTCGGGCGTGTTCTGCGCGACCGCTTCATACTCAGCCAGACCAACCGTGTAGTCGTAGCCTCCATTACGTGACGGCGTCGAGGCGCCAAACCAGGCGCCACACGACGGCACCAACAAGTTCGACACCGTGCACTGACCAGTCGGAACCGTGGTCGTGGTCGTCGGCGCAACGGTCGTGGTCGTCGGCGCAACGGTCGTGACCGGTGGTGCCACAGTCGTGACCGGTGGTGCCACGGTCGTGACCGGTGGTGCCACGGTCGTGACCGGTGGTGCCACAGTCGTGACCGGTGGTGCCACAGTCGTGACCGGTGGTGCCACAGTCGTGACCGGCGGTGGGGCGATTGTCGCGGTGGTCGTAGCCGATGTGCCGGCCACGATTGCGAAACCGACCATGTCGGAGTTGTCCGGCCACACCTGGCGGTCGGTCTCACCCCATGGGCATGCAAGGCCACCGGACAGACACAGATCACCCTCGGCGTCGTTCACGACGCTCGTCACCCGAACGCCGATCGGGTTGGGGTAGATCCCGCTCGTTTGGAACGTGGACGTGATCGGTGCATTGGAGTCGACGTTCAACGTCACAACGTAGAGACCGACCGCCGCCGGTGCCAACGACCCGGGAACCGAGAATCGAATTCGCCTGGTTATGGGGTCGACAGGGCCATACGTCAGGGACCCGAGTCCGGCGTAGTTGGCGGGATTCGCCGATCGGGCGACCCCAACCAGTGAGGTACCGGCCGGGAGCTGGATGTGGCCGCTGAGATTCGAAAGCGCGGCCGTTCCCTCATTGAAAATGTGGACGAGAAAGGCAGGACGGTCACCGATTGCGCATGCGCGGTTGGCGGAAGTTTTCGTGCGGTAGCAGTTCGAAGTTCCCGAGGTCCCCGACGGCTTGATGAACGAGACGCGGATAGCAACATCAGTTGAATTGGATGGGACCGGACGAGCCGACGGGATCGGGTACCCACCGTTCCAGTCAGGGATCACCCCGACGTCAAGCTTCGGGTTTTCCGCCGCATTGGCGGTCGCCACGATCTTTTGGTACTGGACGGAAAAGTCCTGGTCGGCGCTCGTGCCAGTCGGACAGTCGAGAGCGTTGCATTGCGAACGGTGCCAGCCGGTCATCACTTGCAGGACTTGCCGGCCGGTAATCGCCAACGACCACGCACCTGACGAATCGGTCACAGTCGATGCTGTGGGCGAACTTACTGTGAGGCCAGGCACACCGGCATCAGAGGCGTCGCGTATACCGTTATTGTTCGTGTCGGCGTACACGACACCGGTGGCGATACCGGTCTGCGGGGCACCTTGGGCGGCACCAACAGCGACGATACTCAACGTCGTCAACGCGACGACCCCGAGCGTGATCGGGTGGCGGAAACGGTACGAGACAAGCATATATAAGCTCCCTTTATGTGAAACCGGTGGGAGCGCCCGTTCTCCACCAGAGATTCAATCATGCGGCAACTTGGCATCGGGAGCACCCACGATGACCTTGAACGAGTTCACACACTCTTTAGGAACATGCACCAAAACTCGGCACAAAGAGTTGCACGAGCGGCAGTCAGGGGGCCGAAATTACCCGGCAATGATGTGATCGAGCGTGAGGCTGGGCTCATCGTTCTCGATTCGTTGTAAGCGATACTTGCTCTCGAACAACGCAACGAGGCGACCATCTCCACGCTGCATGACTCTGATGCCGCCGATCTCGCGCAGCCGTTTTGCGGACTCCTCGTCGGTGAGACGAATCGACTCGTACGGAGTCGACAGGACTTCAATCGGCGAGTTGAACTCGATGTCGAGCCGGTCGGCAAACACTTCGAACTGAAGTTGGCCGACGGCGGCCAGAATCGGCGCGCTGTCCCCACTCGTCGGGTCACGCAGCACCTGAACAACTCCCTCCTCATCGAGTTGGGCGAGGCCCTTCCGGAACTGTTTGACCTTGCCGGTATCGAGTGGGCGGGCCGTCGCAAAGACCTCCGGCGAGAACCGAGGGATCGGCGGGAACCGGACCGCGGCCCCGTCGTACAACGAGTCACCGATGTTCAGACCAGTCGCATTCACGAGCCCGACAACATCGCCAGGGAAGGCCTCCTCGACGGTGGTCCGTTCAGCGCCGAACACCGTCGAGGCGTACTTCGTGGCAAACGGCTTACCCGTTCGGTCACACGTCAGCACCATGCCACGCTCGAACCGCCCTGAGCAGATTCGGACGAATGCGATCCGATCGCGATGCGAGCGATCCATGTTGGCCTGCACCTTGAACACGAACGCCGAGCATTCATCCTCGAGAGCACGTTCGGCTCCCTCGTGGTCTGGTCGAGGGCTAGGTGCTGGTGCCAGATCGACGATCGCGTCGAGCACGTGACGAACACCGAAGTTCGTCAACGCCGACCCGACGAAGACCGGCGTCGACTCCCCTTCCAAGAACGACTTGCAGTCGACATCAGCACCGACCGCATCGAGTAGTCCGCATTCGTCTTGAGCGTGCGTCCAGGCCCTGCCTTCCTCGACGGAAGCACGATCGGCATCGACGATTTCTTCGGGAGCGATGGAACTCCCCCGTGTCGTTCGGGTGAACCGCGTAAATGATCCAGTCCGACGATCGACGACACCGCGGAAGTCACCCGAGATCCCGACCGGCCACGTTGCCGGAGTGGGGCGCAGACCGATCTGACGTTCGATCTCGTCGAGCAACTCCAACGGTTCGCGTCCCGGACGATCGTACTTGTTGAGGAACGTGATAACCGGAAGTGAACGCGACCTGCAGACCTCGAACAATTTGAGCGTTTGTGGCTCGATGCCTTTGGCACTGTCGAGCACCATCACCACGGCATCGACGGCCGACAGGACACGGTACGTGTCCTCCGAGAAGTCACGGTGACCGGGCGTATCCAACAGGTTGAACTGGTGGTCCCGATACTCGAACGACAACGCAGTTGACGAGATGGAAATACCACGCTTCTGTTCCATCTCCATCCAGTCGCTGGTGGCCGCCCGTCGGCCCGACCGCGCCTTGACGGCCCCAGCTTCGCCGAGCGCGCCTGCATACAAGAGGAACTTCTCGGTCAATGTCGTCTTGCCGGCGTCCGGATGGCTGATGATCGCAAACGTCCGCCGACGACGGGATTGCTCTATGACGGTCGACGACATCCGATCAAGGCTACGACGGTCGACTCATATTGAGTCGGTGAGCGATCCGTGTTCCGTCCAGGCAGCCTCGACGTCAGCAAGACGTTCAGTCGCCGACGACCGAAGTGTCGTTGCCACATTGGCAATCACAAGATTCAGTAGAGCCAGCGTTCCGACGTGGCTATCGAACGGGCTCACGGAACCTGCCGCAATTACGAATGTTGCCTGTGCCCGCGCAGCGACAGGTGACAGCATGCTGTCTGTTAGCGCAGCCGACCAGATCCCGCGCTCGCTGAGCATCTCGTGCGCCTCGAGTACCCAGTGTTCGTAACGACGAAGGTCGATCACAACCGCAGTCGCGCGTGTCGGCGTCAGCGCAATCTCGCGACGAACGGCAACATCACTCCCGCCAAGTTGCTCGACTCCCGCCCGCAGTTGGTGAAGTTGATGGGCGAACTGTTGAGCCACCCCGTTCGAGGCCTCACCGGACACGATCAAGACGGGTCGGGTCAGGTCGGCCAGCCGATCAGTCAGACTCTTGAGCTCAACGCCGCGTATACCGTCAAGCGTTGATTGAACGTTAGCCATTTCGACGGCGATGTGGGTCGACTGATAGCCCTCGCCTGACGTCTCGTGGATCCGCTCGGCGGCGGGCCGTAACTGATTCATCAGGTCGCGTTGAACGCTTCCCTGGAGATCGGTGTATCCATCGAATCCGAGTTTGGTCGCAAGTCGCACGACTGACGCCGCGCCGACATTTGCGGCGGCAGCAAGATCGGCCACGGTTCCGAACCCGACCGCCTGCGGCGACGCCAAGATCGCCTCGGCGACACGACGTTCGGCGACGGTGAGCGAGGTGCTCTGCGCTCGAATCCGCTCCGCGATCTCCACGTCAGACACCGTACACGCCGATCGCAGCGCAACTCGGCGCTAAGTCGAACTGCACGAAGCCGGCTCGGGCATACTGGCCGCATGTCGATCGTGATGCCTCAGCGGCCGCGTTGCGCGTTTGCCAGCGATAACGCCGCTGGAGCTCACCCTGCGGTGATCGAAGCACTCGTTCGCGTCAACGCCGGGCATGCGTTGGCATACGGAGACGACGACGAAACCCGCGTGTGCGAACAACGATTTCGAGAGCTGTTCGGGCGCGATGTGATCACGTTGCTCACGTTCAACGGAACGGGTGCCAACGTCGCCGCGCTGGCGTCCCTCGTGCGACCAGCCGAATCGATCATCTGCGCTGATTGGGCACACATCAACGTCGACGAGACCGGCGCGCCGGAGCGAATCGTCGGCGCCAAACTGCTTGACCTCCCGACCCCTGATGGAAAGCTCGTGCCCGCGCAGATCGCGGATCAGACACATGCCCTCGGCGACCAGCATCACGCGCAGCCCGGAGTTGTGTCGATCACTCAAAGCACCGAACTTGGCACCGCCTACTCCCCCGACGAGGTGGCCGCGATCTGCGAAACCGCACACCGCTTCGGCATGCGGGTCCACATGGACGGGGCCCGAATCGCCAACGCTGTCGCTGCGTTCGGTGGCACGATCGACGTTCTCAGGTCGATGACAATCGACGCCGGCGTTGACGTCATCACGTTCGGCGGCACGAAGAACGGAATCCTCGGCGGGGAGGCGCTGATCTTCCTGGCACCCGAACTTGGTGAGCGCTCGCGCTTCATCCGCAAGTCCGTAACCCAGCTGCCCTCGAAGATGCGCTTCATCGCAGCTCAGTTCAATGCGCTGCTCGACAACAACCTCTGGGTCGATTTGGCGACACATTCGAATGCGATGGCGAGGCTGCTCTACGAGCAGACCGACGCCATCCAGGGCGTTGAGCACTCCGGTGCTCCACTCGTCAACAGCGTGTTTCCATCGCTTCCACCGTCCGCAATACAGCCCTTACGCGACTGGTGTTTCTTCTGGGATTGGGACGCCAGCCGGGGGCAGGTGCGTTGGATGACGGCATGGGATACGACCGAGGACGACGTTGCCCGCTTTGCTGCCGGCGTCGCTCGAATACTTGCAACATGCAATTGACTGGCCAGTCAGGGGGGTTCTAAGGTGCTGACTGTTCGCGGCATCGGGAGCCTGCGAACAGCAGACACGGATTCGGCGAGGGAGCAGGGACCTTCAATGGCAACAGTCGACATGATCAGCATGAGGTCAAGCACCGACGACGATTGGATGGACCAGGCCGCCTGCAAGGGACTCACCCACTTGTTCTTCCCGACCGCCGCGGAGCGGCCGCAGGCGCGGGAACGTCGCGAAGCAACCGCCCGTGAGGTATGCGGAAGCTGTTCGATTCGAACGATGTGTCGCGACTTTGCCCGCCAGCAACACGAGTACGGCTTCTGGGGAGGCGAGAGCGAAGATGAACGGCACGCTGCCGGCTACCGCCTGATCGCACCGATCGGTGTTCGTGCACGTAGCGCCTGCTAGCGGCATCGACGTCTGCGTCGTTGGCAGCGCAAACCTCGACCTCGTTGCGACGACAGCTCGGATCCCGCAACCAGGCGAGACGGTACTCGGTGACCATTTCGCCGAACACGCCGGAGGCAAAGGGCTCAACCAGGCGGTCGCCTCGGCACGCAGCGGCGCTCGCACAGCCTTCGTCGGCGCGCTTGGCAGCGATCGCGCCGGAGAGTACTTACATCAGGTGCTGACCGACGATCGCATCGACACTTCTCGACTGACGATCGTCGATCGACCGACCGGCCGGGCGCTGATCGTCGTCGACGGAAATGGTGAGAACTCGATAGTCGTCGTACCGGGGGCGAACAGCGCCGTCTCAACTCCTCAAGACTTGCCGAACGCGACCGTGGTCTTGGTGCAACTGGAAATCCCGATCGACGTCGTCGAAGCAGTGCTCCGAACCGCCCGCCGCAACAGCGGAATCACGGTGCTCAATCCGGCCCCGGCGGCTGAGCTCCCGGCCTCGCTGATTGGCGTCTGTGATGTGATCATTCCAAACGAACACGAAGTGGAACTGTTGGGCGGCGCCGGTGCACTCCTCGCGGCGGGTTGCGGGACGGTCGTCGTGACACGCGGTGGCGCTGGTGTCGACGTCATCACGCGTGACGGCACCGTTCATGTACCAGCGTTCGATGTCGACCCGGTCGACACCACAGGGGCAGGTGACGCCTTCTGCGGATCCCTCGCGGCCCGGCTCGCGGCGGGTGACAATCTGAATCAAGCTGTCCGTTGGGCGGCTGCAGCAGGGGCGCTGGCCACGACCGTTCGCGGAGCGGTACCCGCCCAACCAACCGCCGTCGCTATCCGATCACTGCTCGGGATGACGTAACTCGACAACGGCCCAGCCGTCGAGCTGATCCGTCGATAGTGCGACCATCGGTCTCAACGCCGCCAACACATGGTCGTGCCGGTCCAGCAGAATTCCGGCGATCACCAGCCGACCGCTGGGGGCCGTCAAACGACGCAATGAATCGGCCATGCCAACCAAGACCGGGGCAAGTATGTTGGCCACGACCAAGTCGAACTGACCGTCAACCTGTTCAACCGGCATAGCGCGCGCGTCGATCAGATCGACCACGCCGTTCCGCGTGGCGTTGTCGATTGTCGCCTCGATGGCAGCGTCGGCGATGTCGATCGCTACAACCCGGCCTGCACCGGCGAGGGCGGCGATGATCGATAAGACGCCAGTTCCACAGCCGACATCGAGCATCGACTCACCAGCCCGCGCCAGTCGCCGAACCGCGCCAGCAGACAACCTGGTCGTCGGATGATCACCCAGCCCGAATGCCGCCGCCGGTTCGATCACAACTTCCTCGACACCGACGAGGTCGAGCGCCGGAAGCCACGCCGGTCTGATCACCAGGTCGTCGGCAACTCGAATCGGGAACACGTGATTGCGCCACTCGTCTGAAGGTGTCGGGTCAACCTCGACGAACGCCACCGCCCACGTCGGCGGTAGCACGCCGAGGCGCGCCGCAGCTACGTCGTCGTCCCCCGACAACGTCGTCCACAGCTCGCACAACGCTCCATCTCTCTGACGTTCCTCGACCGCCTGCGCTCCCGCCGCCCACAGTCGATCGGAAGCGACCTCGCTGTCGGTGGCCGGAACAGTAAGGACGAGTGCCCGAATCATCCGATTCGGCGCATCTCGGTGCGGAACCGCCGAGCTCGTGCCACGTAGGCGGCAACACCTTCGGTAATCATTTCGGGCCGCGCTTTCCCGAGTTTGATCACGGCAGGCGAACCTACGGCGATCGCCCCGGACGGAACATCGATGTCGTACAGCACCACCGAATTGGCGGCGACGATTGCGCCCGTCCGCACGATCGAACGGTGGAGGACCATCGCACCGTTGCCGACCATGCCACCATCCTCGATCGTGCACGCCTCGAGATGCACAATGTGCCCGATCAGACACCCGTTCCCCACAATCGTCGGGATTTCGGGCGTCGTATGCAGCACCGAGTTGTCTTGAATGCTGGTTCGATCGCCAATCAGAATCTGACCTTCATCACCGCGCAGTACGGCTCCAGGCCAAATCGAAGACTCCGCCCCGATCGTGACCGAGCCGATGATGACGGCATCCGGATGGACAAAGGCACTGGCGTCGATCGTCGGTTCTTGGCTGCCGAGAGCGTAGATAGGCACGCCACCGAAGGTACACGGAGCTCGCCCTCCGTTGCGCACTGCTCTCGCCGCTGGTTGCGGCGATGACGGTTCACAGCGGCTCGGTGCTCGCGAGGCGATACTGTTCTGACCTTATGTCTCGACGGATCGACATCGAACTCACCAGCTCACTCGGTGACGGCACCTGGACCTGGAGGGCCGCTGGAGCGAAACAGCCCAAAGGTGTCCTCAACGAATCGATCTTGGGTTCCGGCTCCCGAGTCGGTGACGTACTCAAGGCCGACATCGAACAGGGTATTGACGGTGTCACCGTGCTGTCGGTGATGCAGGGTCGCGAGAAGCAGGAACGCGAGTTACTGGCGCTGTTGCCATCCGACAGGCCGTTCCAACCCGTAGTCGAACAACGTGCTGGCCGTGATCGCGATGATCGTCCTCGGCGGCCTCGTGACGGCGATCGGGATCGCGGACCGCGTGGGCCGCGACCCGACGGCGACCGTGGCAACCGGCCGCCCCGAACCGACGGCGACCGCGGACCGCGTGGGCCGCGACCCGACGGCGACCGTGGCAACCGGCCGCCCCGAACCGACGGCGATCGTGGCCGGCGAGGCCCATCGTTCACTCCCCCGCCAGAGTTGCCGCAGCGACCGAAGCCGAAGCGCCTCCGACCTGGCAAGGCCAACCGCACAACGCTGCTGGCTGCGCTTCCCGAGGAGCAGCGTGCGATCGCCGAGCTCGCACTTCAAGGTATGGGCGCGGTCCGCCAACGAGTCCGCGAGGAAAATGCCAAGGCGACGGCCGAGGATCGTGCGCTGATGCCTGAAGCGTCGGTCGTGAAGATGGCTGAGGAAATGTTGCCACGTCTTCGCGTCGCCGAGTGGCTCGACCGCGCCGAGGCTGCGCTGCGCCAGCTCGAGCACCTCGACCTTCGCGACCTGCGCAGTGTCGTCGTCGCCTCGAGCGATCCGACCGTCGCTCGCGACGAGTCGACCCGAACAATTGCGGCCGAGTTGAAGACCGCCCTGACCACCAAGCAGGAGCAAGAACTTGTGCTGTGGTTCGGCGACGTCGACGCCGCACTGGCGGTTGGCCGCGTGATTCGCGCCCTTCGGCTGTCGTCCCAGCCGCCCAAGGCCGGCGTGCCGTTTCCGACAGAGATCGCCCAGCGTTTGGCAGATAGCGCGAATGCATCGCTCGCTCCGATGGACGCACCCGACCGTTGGTCGGCGATGCTGGAGGCGGCCGCATTCTCACCGATCCGACTGCTGATCAAACCGCTCCGGAAGCCCGACGTGGTGAGTGATGAATTACTGGCGACGGTCAAACGGCTGGCACCGGCTATGCCGCAAATCGCTGCAATGTTCGAGATCGAGGTACCAGCCAAGGCGCCGATGCCGAAACCGCTGCGTCCTGACTTTCCGTCGCGTCGTGGCAAGGAGGGCGAGCACAATTCCGGAGATCGCGGTAAGCAGCCCGCCCGCGGTGATCGCCCGGCCAAAGCCGCCAAGCCGGTCGAAACACGTGCCACCCCAGCCTCAGCCGAAGTCGCACTCCCAGCCGAGGTCACCAACGCGGTCGAGATCACAGACGAAGCCCAGGTCACCGTTGCAGACGCTGTCGAGGTCGCACCACCAGCCGAAATCGCTGACGTGGTCGACGTCACAGACGAAGCCCAGGTCACCGTTGCAGACGCTGTCGAGGCCACAGCCACAGCCGATGTCACGGCCCCGGCCGAAATCGCTGACGTGGTCGACGTCACAGACGAAGCCCAGGTCACCGTTGCAGACG
>JANMTV010000061.1:0-12251 GCA_031390905.1 Ilumatobacteraceae bacterium
GTCATTGGCGCCGCGAGTGTGATGCCAGATGTCGGCGCAGTACCCGCCGTTTGGCCGATTGGCGGCCTGCACGATTCGCTGTGCGTCGGCGGCGGTAGCGATGTTCGTATACGGGAGCCACTCGATCCCGACCAGCAGTCCGTGTCCCGCCGCCCGATCGCACAGACCGGCGAAACCGTCGACCGCTTGGTCGAAGCCGCAGTCGTACGAACCGATCGCTTGCAGGTAACGCACCTCGAAGGCGTCGGCCATCTCGTACGCCAGCGTTTCGATTCGCTGACATTGCTGGTGGTCCGGTCCGTCGACCGCCCACCATCCACGCGCAACCTCGGCGTCGGCTATGACGATGCCGTGGTGGTCGAGCACCGCTCGAATCTCGGCGACAGTGCGCCCTTGCTCCTCACGCAGCCGCTCGTACTCGTGGACATACAGCCCGATGCCCGCGAAGCCGGCCGCCGCGGCGGCGGCGACCCGTTCGTCGAACTGACCGAAACGAGGTCGGCTGAAGTGCGACCAAACGAGGTCGGGCCATGCCAACTGACGGGCCGAGCGGGCCGACGCAGCCACTTCAGGCCTGAACGCGTTGGATGCGGTGATGGGCGACCTTGGGACCGCCGATCCACCCACACAGCTGCGGGTCGGCCTCGAAGATCTCGCCCTCGATCCATGTCCCGTCAATTCGGAACAGGCCGGTCCGGCCGTTGAGCGACACGCGGACGTGACCGTGACCGTCTTGCTCGTAGAGCGCTCGGCTAAACGGGTGCAGCACACCAAGCATGGTCAGCCCTCCACCCAATCGCCGAGCAGTTGATGAATCCAGCGGACCTTCGACTCCTGGTAGTTCGCCAGTGTCACACCTGGTTTGATCGTTTGTTCCAGCCCTTTTTGAACCATCGGCATGTTGAAGCTGTCCTGCTGGAACACCTTGGCGAGCATCCCGAGTTCGGGAGCGTCGGTCCAGTCGTCGTCAAAATCGAGGTAGGTGGTCGTGGCAGGCTCGGGGCGCTCGCCCTGGAACGGAGCCAGCAGGAAGACTTCCATGATCGCCGTGCGGTGGTCGTCACCGTTCGGCCGGAACCGGTACGTGATCCGGTTGTACGCCCCCCACGGATGCAGGTTCGGAAACAGCGTGTAATCGATGTTGTCGATGAACTCGGCGTCGGACCATTCGTCGACACCGTCACCGACCACCGGTCGCCAACGTTCGCGTGCCGCCGCCGCAGACGCATCGCGAGCCGACTGTCCTGACTCGACCGAGACAAAGTTTTCCTCGTCGACTCGGATGTCGAGCATGTATCGCAGCATCTCGTCGTTGGTCGGCTCCCACCCGAGCAGCGGGCTGGCCGTGCCGCCCGGCGTGATCACGCGGGCGAAATTGCCGATCACGTCAACCTGGCTGTTCACGTCACCGAGATACGGAAGCGCCTGCGGATGCGTGCCGCCCACGTGGTACGACTCGCTGAACGCCTCCTGGACGATCTTCCAATTGGCGCGGATCTTCTTGTGGACGTGGCCCTGGATGTAACGATCCTCCAGCTTCCAGCGCTCGAAGTGCTGTGGGAGATCCCCGAGGAAATCGGCCAACGGCTGCGCATCGGGGTCCGGATTGATGAACACGAAGCCGCCCCATGTTCCGACCTGTGCCTCTGGCAGCGAGAACGCCTTGTCATCGACGTGCTCGAAATCCCAGCGCGCCGGGATGTCGGCGAGTTGTCCGTCGAGTTGCCACGCGAATCCGTGGAACGGACAGCGGAATTCGGAGCAGCGACCACTGTGGTCCTTCAGTTGGCGGCCGCGGTGGAGACAGGCGTTGTAGTACGCCTTGATCTCGCCCGGCGCGGATCGGGTGACGATGAACGACAGGTTGGCGATGTCGTACACGATGTAGCTGCCGACATGCGGGAGCTGTTCCTCGCGGCAGGCGAACTGCCACACACGCTTCCATAGCCGGTCGACCTCACGTTGATGCCAGTCGCGGGTGGTATAGCGGTCCTTCGAGATGTCGGCGCTGCCCAGATATTGCGGTGACTCGACTCGCAGCACTTCGGGCACGGGGTACCGATCCGTGTCCAGTAACTGTTGATACGTGATCCCCTTGGAACGCGGACCGATCGGTTGTGCTGATTCTGGCATGTACGAAGTCCTCCGGTCGGCGATCAACTTACTTTAGACTGACTCTAGCTTGCCCGCTTTCGGTAAGTACTGTCGAACTGGGACAATGACATCATGCTTGAGGCGATCGACATCATCCGAATTCACCAACTACTCGGCCGTTATGGGCACGCCATCGACGCCCTCGATTGGGATGCGTTTGCCGAGCTCTTCGTTCCCGACGCAGTTCTCGATTACACCGCCGTCCGAGCGCCCGAGGTCTGTCACGGCATCGACGAAATCCTTGAGTACTTCCACGGTGCAAACCATCCGTCAGCTCACCATGCCACGAACATCGTGGTCGATGAAACAGGTGACGCCTCCGGCGAAGTGCATGTCCACAGCAAATTCTTGGCGCCGTTCACCCGTGATTCCCACGATCCGAAACGCCTGTTCGGCGGCGATTACCACGACATCGTGGTGCAAGTGGACGGCACCTGGAAGTTCGCCAGGAAGGTTTGCACGGGACGCTGGCTGCTCACACAAGGATCGAACCAACACGTCGCGGAGCATCGCCGAACGTTCTGACCGTCAGAGCATTCGCACCGGATCGGACGCATCCCAGCCTCTCGCCGCATCGGCAACCGACGCGTAGAACGAGACGAGCCGATCGGTCGGCTGGTACAGCTCGAACATGTGGCCGTGAGTTGCGCGGCCGTCGACGAAATGGAACTGCACACCGCCAACCGTCGCAGCGCTCATCGCCAGTTCGTATCCCAAGCCGCCGAGTGCCGAGATCGTCGCCTCAGTGTCAGCCACGAAGAAGGCCAAGTGGTGCAAACCTGATTGGTCGGGACCGAACATGTCGCGGACCGCACTCGGCCCTGTGCCGTGATCCTGGACGAGCTCGACCATGATCGACCCCCACTGGCCGTACGCCGACGTGTGGTCGAACGTCGCCGGACGGCCGCGATACACGACATCGGCAAGGGCAATATGTGGGTTGACGAAGAACGGTCCGGCACCGAAGTCGCTCGCCCATCGTCGAGCGGCTTCGATCGCGTCCGGCACGGCGTACGCGATCTGGACCGGCGGCCCGAGTAGGGATCGAAGCCTGTTCACATGCCGATACCGAGCGACTTTGCCCGCGACCCTTTGTCGTGGTAGTCGGCTTCGTAGCAGACACGGTCACCATCGAATCGGAGAAACGACATGCACCTCACCGACCAGCGCCTCCCGACGTACTCCGGCCCGAACGACTCAGGCAGGATCACGTCGCCGCTCATGACGTAATGCACGGCAAGCCCGTCGTCGTTCGCCCAGAACTGATCGGGGATCAGCGTCAGATTCGTTGTGCGCTTCATACCACCGGCAAAGAACGCCCGAATCGCCGGCCACCCTTCGAACTTCCCGCTCGCCACGTCGTCGAGCACGCCGTCGGGCGTGAAGTACGGCTCTGGCGCGTCCGGGTCCCCCGAACTCCAGCCGCCGAACAGGTTGCGAGCGATCTCGATTCGGTGCTCGAGTGATGATGTCGACATACAACGAGTGTAGAGAAACTACGGTCGCGGAGGTGAAGCACGAGATTGCCTCCCTGCTCGCACTCGACGGGCGGGTGGCGCTCGTGACGGGTGCCGCCACCGGCCTCGGCGAGGGCATTGCCCACCGACTGGCTGACGCCGGTGCTCGTGTCGTGATCGGCGACATCGACGACGAGGGTGCCGAGCGCGTCGCTACCGCAATCCGAGACGTTGGCGGCAGTGCAGATGCACTCCACCTAGACGTCACCGACGAGGTATCAGCGCGTTCGGCGATCGACCGATGCGTCGAGCTCGGCGGCGCGATCGACATCGTCGTCAACAACGTCGGCTGGTACCGCGACAACGGCAGCATTCTCGAACAGACCTACGAGTCGTGGCGTCGTGCAGTGACGATCAACTTCGACAGTGCGTTCCTGTGCTCGAAGCCAGCAGCCCAACGCATGGTCGAGCAGGGGAACGCCGGTGCGATCGTCACGATCTCGTCAGTCGACGGCATCCTGCCGTGCCTTGGAACGGGTTACGACGCCGCCAAGGGTGCCATCTTTCAGTTCACGCGGAGCCTCGCCGTTGACCTTGCACCGTTCGGGATCAGGGTCAACGCGGTCGCACCCGGAAACGTGCCTGTCGAGACGCGACGACGGATGGAGAGCGGCGAAATCCCACCCCTGTGGACCGATCCGCCGCTCGGAACAGGACTGATGGGGCCACTGTCGCGGCAGCGATCGGCGAACATCCCGCTCGGTCGCCGCGGGCGCGTCGATGAGATCGCCAACGCTGTGTTGTTTCTCTGTAGCGATGCGGCCTCGTACATGACCGGCCAAACGCTCGTCGTCGACGGTGGGTGGACGCTCGTGTAGCCGGCGTGTCAGGCTGCTGACCATGTCAGACCGAAACGACATCATCGACCTGGCGATCGCCTACACCTGGGCGCTCGACACGAAACAACTCGACGACCTTCGGCATGTGTTCGCGCCTGATGCGACGGCGCAGCTTCGGAGCGTCGAGTGCGACAGCGTCGATGCCATCATCACCCGCATCGGCGGCGCGATCATGAGGCTCGACGCGACGCAACATCTGGTCGGGAACCATCAGGTCGAGATCGACGGTGACACGGCAACACATCGCTGCCAACTGCATAGCCAACACGTGCTGGCTGGTACCGAAGGGGGCGACACCTACGTCGTCGGCGGTTTTTACGATGATCGACTCGTGCGCACCGCTGACGGCTGGCGCATCGCCCATCGCACGATGCAGCAAACCTGGTCGTCGGGCAATCCCAACGTGACCAGACGTTGATATAACCGGACGTTGATGTAACCGGACGTTGATTTCATTCGTTCGACTAACTTGAGAGTAACTACACTTGTTCCAATCCTGATCCAACATGCCCGGAGCTGACTCTTGCCGACCACCACGCCGACCACCACGCCGACCACCACGCCGACCACCACGAAGCTCGTCGCCCTCCTCCAGCGGCCCGGCACAGACGGCCCTCAGCCCACCGATTTCGCAGTCGAGGAGCGTCCGATCCCCGAGCTGCAGGCCGGTCAGCTACTCCTCCGAAACATCGTGATGAGTGTCGATCCATCGATGCGCGGCCGACTCGACATCGGCGAGATGCAATACACGACGAACTTCCAGATCGGTGAACCGCTCGACGGTTCGGCGATCGGAGTTGTGCTGGCATCCGAGGCGGCCGGAATCGTGCCTGGAACAGTGGTACGCCACCGAATGGGTTGGCGAGATCACGCAGTGATCGATGCGGCGACAGCGACGGTTGTCGACGCCGAGGCGGCACCTGTCGGGGCTTGGCTCGGCGTGCTCGGCCAAACCGGTTTCACGGCATGGGTCGGGCTCGAGCGGATCGGCGAGATGCGCAAGGGCGACACGGTGTTCATCTCAGCCGCGGCTGGGGCCGTCGGCTCGGCCGCCGGGCGGTTCGCCAAACTGTTGGGTGCCGAACGCGTCGTGGGCAGTGCCGGCGGTGCGTCGAAGGTGGCGATGCTCGTCGACGAGCTCGGTTTCGACGATGCCTTCGATTACCGCACCGAGTCGCCTAGGGCCGGCGTTCCCCGGATCGCGCCTGATGGCATCGACGTCTATTTCGACAACGTCGGCGGGCCTCAGCTAGTCGCCGCCCTCAAGAACATGCACATCGGTGGACGGGTCGCGTTGTGCGGGATGATCAGCCAGTTCTCCGACGAGGGCCGTGGGCAGGACATCAACCAGTTGATCGAAGCAGTCCTTCGTCGCGTAACGATCCGCGGGTTCATCGTGCGTGACCACGAGGACATGCGACCGGCGTTCGAAGCGACGGTTGCCGGGTGGCTGCGAACCGGTCAGATCCATGCCTTGCAAACCGTCACCGACGGCATCGACCATGCGGTCGAGGCATTCCTCGGGATGCTTGGTGGCGGCAACGTCGGCAAGGCACTGGTCCGACTCGACACCGACTGGACCGTGTGAGGTCGATCGCCGGCCCCCGATCGCAGACCAGGTCCTGATCGCAGACCGGATCAGGCCTACGACGCCCGCTTGATACCTGCGATACGGTCACCGAGATCGCTGACTTCGCCTATGAACCGACGATTACCGAGGCTGCGATGCGTGGCGTCCTGATTGAGCATCGAGGCCAACGAGGTTTCCAGCAACGACACGAGGGCGACGGCGATCACCCCGGCCTCGGCCGACGCCAGGCGACCTCGCGCCGAGGTCACGGCGTCACGCAAGAGGGTCACCAGTTCGAGTCGCATCTCGCGCCGAAGCGCCTCGACCAACAGGTTGAGCCCGATCGAACTGACGAAGTACACGGTCGCCTGCATACGGTGACGTCCCGTCCACGTGAGCAGATGGGCGAGCAGATTCCTGACGCCGTCAGTGTCTCCACGGGCAGGCATGTTGAGCCGGACTTCGGTGAGCATGGCGTCGCGGAACTGTGCCATACCCTCGAGCAGGATCTGTTCCTTCGAAGCGAAGTGGTAATACACAGCCGCCGGTGTCATTTCGACTGCTTGGGCAATGTCTTGCACCGTGACTTCGTCGACCGGGATCGTGGCGAACAGGCCCATCGCCCCATCGATCACGAATTGTCGGCGCGACGGTCGGTGTGCAGGTCGCCGAGGGGTGGCTGAAGTGTTGATCCGACCTACAGTAGGCGACCGACCATGACCAGCCTGCCAGCGCACCGACCGTCACGACGCGAAGACATCGTCGATGCTGCCATCCGGCTGTTTGCTCGCAAAGGTTTCGTCGATGCGGCAATCAGCGATGTCGCCGACGAAGCCGACGTTGTCGTGACCGCCGTCTACTACCACTTCACTGGCAAGGAGGAGTTGTTCGGTGCCGCAGTACACAAGGTGTTCGACTCGATTAGCGAGGTCGTGGCCAACGTGCGGGGGGACGATTCCCCGGGTGACGAGGCGACTCTTGACGCAGTGATCGACGCAGTGTGGGAGTGGATCGACACGCATCCTGACGAGGCCACGCTGGTGCACCTTCAGTTGCCCGGCGCGACACGTCAGATTTCGACCCTGCGACACGAGTTCGAGGACCTACACGTACAGCGCGCATTCGGTTACCTCGGTTCGAACGGATCACGCGGTCGCACGTCGGCGGCACGCAGGGCGGTCGAAACACTCTCGGCGCGGACGCTCGTCGACCTGCTGATTTCGGTACACACCATGCGGCTCGCCGACGGGCCACTCAGCGGTGAGCCGAGCGCACAGTTGCGCACCGCCGTGCGAGAACTGACACATCGACTTGTCGCCTCGGAAACGCGAGGCGAAGCGTGACCGTGCGATGACGGACCTCTCGATCGTGCCGCGTCTCGCCGGCTGATCAACCACCGAACTACGAGTCGCCGGTTTCGGTCGGGTTGGCCGCCGCCCATTCGTGTGCCGCCGGCGACGCGACCCACGTGATGGCGTTGGAAAGCAGGCGTCGGTACTGCGGGTGCGCCATCGTCTCTGGTCCGTGGCCAGGCAACAGGTACACGAGCGGGCTGCGTCCGGCCGTCTTGGCCCAGCCGATCAGCTTGCTTCCGGGCGGGTGCCCAAGGGCGGCAATCTGCTCGCCGTGGCGCACTTCGTGGTGGGTGGAAATCATCGACTGAGGTGAGGTGTCGGCGGTTGTGGCGAGCAGCGGTACGACCTCGACGTCGAAGACCGGGCAGAGATACAACTCGTCGTGCAGTTCGAACGCCTCGACTCCCGCACACACGGGATGATCAGTCGCCAGCACGTCGACGCGATAGCGATCCATCCGGTAGCCAGAGGATGGCCAGTCGACACCGCGCAATCGGCCTGGGGCGTACAGGAAACGTCCACCAAGCGACGTCGCCCAGCCGTCCCACGTCGGCCAGCCGGCGAGCGCGTGATGGGTGGCGACGATGCCTTGCCCGGCGGCAAGTAGTTCGATCATGCCGGTCCGGATCTCGTCGGTTGGATCGGTCGGCGCAGGCTCGGTGCCCCGCTTGAGCGTGAGACCGGGTAGGTCGTGCAACAAGATCGCGTCCCATTCACCGGCATGCTCTGCGCGCAGCCAGCGCTGCGCCGACGGTTGGGTGGCATGGCTCCACACCCATCCCAACTCGTCGCAGATCGCATCGATCATGGCACCGAACGCGCCAAGATCGACGGCGTGCCCGCCGGTGATCGCCAGCAAGCGGCCCGCCCTCACACGCGCTCGACCCAATCGGCGAGCACGTCGGGGACTCGCAGCGCGTCAGGGATCCGTTCGGGGCCGATCACCTTGTCGATCCACGCATGCACGTGCCAGATCCGCCGCTCCTGGTAGTTGATGACCTGACCGCCGTGGGCGGCGAACTCCATCGAACGCTGGATCGGTTCGAGGTTCAGGTAGTCCTCGTCCATCAGCATGTCGAACCGGTCAAGTCGCTTCTGCCAGATCTCGGCACCCGGCAACTCACCGTCACCCCAGTCGGCCGCGAACCACACGATGTCGAGCCGGGTGCGATCGATCGCCAACGGCCAGAACACGAGGAACGGGAATCCGCGGGCATCGAGCGGGCTGATGATGTTGGGGAAGATCCCATGCGCCGGTTGGATGCCCGCCACCATGACGGCCGACAGGTGTTCGAGTGTGCCGAGTGCCTCGCGGCCATCGGTGCGGGTGCCGGGCTTGACGGGCGAAAGCATGTTCTGGTGGCCGTGATCGAACAACGAGATCACGGTGCCGCGTGTGTCGAGCGTCGGGGCGACGGTGGTGGGGTGAACGGTGCGGGCGTGGTACACCTCGAGAAAACCCTCGGCGAGGATCTTCCAGTTGCAGCCAAGTTCTACCGTCTTCGTGTCGATCAGTCGCACCGGCGACTCAGCGACGTCGCTCAATAGCGTCGGGAGTGGGTCGAGCCAGTCGAGCAACGGCGCCGCCTCGGGGTCGAGGTTGACGAACCACCAACCGCCCCATCGTTCGCAACGAACCGGGGCCAGCCCTCGCTCCTCTGGTCGCAGCCCGACGAAATCGCGTTCGTCGGGCACCCGCAAGAGGCGTCCGTCGAGGTCATAGCTCCACGAATGGAACTGGCACACGAGCATGCGCGCCACGCCGCATGTCCCGCGCACGACAGGAGCGCCGCGGTGCCGGCAGGCGTTGAAGAATGCCCGCACCTGGCCGTCATCGCCGCGCACCAGCAGCACGGCGGCGCCGACGATGTCGCACAGCTTGTACGAACCTGGCTCTGTGAGTTCGGAGCCGTGGCCTGCGTACAACCAGACGCTCTTGAACAGGTGCTCCCGTTCGAGTTCGTAGAACGCCGGATCGGTGTATCGCCCCAACGGCAGGTCAGGCAGTGTCGGAAACCCGTCGGGGGGCCCGGTGCGAGCAACCTCGTATGCCGATCGTTCGTGGAATCGATTGAGGTAGTCCTGGTCCACCGGCAGCGCCTTTCGCTGGTTCTTGCGCAATACATCACAACGGTTGTGTAACAACGTTAGTACGTGCCAGAATCTCTGTCCATGCCCAAGATGGTCGACAGCGACGAGCGACGAGCCGTGCTGATCGACGCCACCAGCCGACAGATCGCCGAGCGCGGGCTTGGCAACGTGACGCTGCGCTCGATCGCCCGCGTCAACGGATGGAGCACCGGCATCGTCACTCACTATTTCGCCGACAAACGCGAACTGCTGATGGCGACATTCCGAGAACGAGCCGATCGGGCCCGTCGTCATATCGAGACCGAGATCGCCGCCGGCCATTCGCTGCTCGATGCCTCGGTCGACGCAGCGCTGCCACTCGACGACGCTCGGATGCTCGACTGGCGCGTCTTCCTGGCATATATGGGTGCGTCGATCGGCGAGCCCGAACTCGACGTGTTGTTTCGAGAACGTCAGCAGAGCTTTCGGATCACACTCGCGGAAGCGCTCGCCGATGAGGTCATCGCAGGTCGGTTGCCAGCCGGTTCAAACGTCGATCACGAGGCGGCGCGCCTGCTCGTGACGCTGAACGGCGTGGCGATTCAGGCAGTGCTCGCTCCCGACCTGTGGCCGGCTGACCAACAGCGGCGCGTGATCAACGACCATCTGACTGGACTCGGGCTGACAGGACTCGGGAGGCGGACGACGTGAAGGCCGGTTGGGGCGACGAATGGGACAAGGTCGTCGACGTGATCGTGGTCGGGAGTGGCGCAGCCGGCGGTGCCGCGGCGGCCACCGCAGCCGCTGCCGGGGCGAGTGTGCTCGTGCTCGAGAAGGCCAGCTTTCTGGGTGGTACGACCGCCAAATCGGGTGGCGTGCTGTGGGTGCCCGACAATCCGGTGATGCGCGCCGACGGGCTGATCGACGACCGGGCAGGTGCGCTGCGTTACATGGCGCGGTCCGGATACCCGACGTTGTATCAGCCCGATCACGACACACTCGGCCTTCCGGCACTGACGTTTCGGCTGCTCGAAGCGTTCTTCGATCGCGGCTGCGGGGTGCTCGACCGACTGACCGAGTTGGGAGCATGGGAGCTCGAAGCCGTGGCATACCCCGACTATTACGCCGATCTCCCGGAGGACCTGGCACCGATTGGCCGCGTGATCCAGCCCAAGTTCCCTGCCGACTGGCGGCGCGGCGTCGATCCGACCGGCGGCCAACTGCTGACCGACGCGCTCATGCGCGTCGCCATCGAGCATGGTGCGGATATACGCGTCGATACGCAAGTGGCCCACCTTGTGCGCGACGACGGCGGCGCAGTGATCGGTGTCGAGGCGCGCACCGGCGTGCGTACTGTGCTGTACGGCGCCCGTCAGGGTGTGGTCTTCGGGACGGGCGGATTCATCCACGATCGATCTCTCGCCCGCGCCTATCTCCGTGGCCCCGTGCTCGGGGGTGCCGCCTCCGAGTCGGCGACGGGTGACTTCGTGCGGATCGGGATCGAGGCGGGCGCACAGCTCGGGAACATGTCGCACGCATGGTGGGACCAGGTCGCTGTCGAGCACGCCATCACGGTGCCGGCGACGATCAAGGACGTCTATTCGCCGTTCGGCGACTCGATGCTGATGGTCAACAAGTACGGGCGCCGGGCTGTCAACGAAAAGGCGGTGTACAACGAGCGCGGGCAATCCCACTTCGCCTGGGACCCGAGCCGCTACGAATACCCGAATCTGCTGCTGTTCATGATTTTCGATCAGGCCGTGGTCGACGATCCGACACCGTCACGATTCCGCTGGCCGATCCCGATGCCAGGTGAACCGTTCCTGCCGTTCGTTATCAGCGCCGACACCCTCGGCGGGCTCGCCGACGAGTTGCGTAAGCGTCTGGCCGGTTTGGCATCACACACCGGCGGTGCGTGCCTCGCCGACGACTTCGTGGCCGAACTGGCGGCGACCGTTGAGCGCTTCAACGCGATGGCCGCCGCCGGGCGCGACATTGACTTCCGACGCGGGGAATCGAAGATCGAACGAACGTGGGCGGGCGAGCCGCGCCGTGGGCTGCCGAGCGCCTCGATGGCCCCGCTGTCCGGCATCGGCCCGTACCACTGCGTGATCCTCGGTCCTGGCGCACTCGATACCAAGGGCGGCCCGGTGATCGATGAACATGCCCGCGTACTGTCGCTCGACGGCGACCCGATCCCCGGTCTGTACGGAGCCGGCAACTGCATCGCCTCACCTGCCGGCCAGGCCTACTGGGGTCCCGGAGGCACGATCGGCCCCGCCCTCGTCTTCGGCGCCATCGCCGCCACCCACGCCACCAACCGCTGTCCTGACGGAGCGACGTAGCAACAACGACCAGGCCCCGTCGGCTAGCCCTCATCGCGCGAGTTTGACCGGCCCTGGAGGCGTATGAGCGGACAGGCTCTCCTGATTGGTTGGCTTGGTGTTGCGCCCTCCTCGGCCTCCCCTGGGACTGGCTGACACACACGTCGAGTGGCCCTCCTGGTTAGTTGTCTTCGTGTTGCGACATAACCCGGCAACCCGGCCGGCGGACACTCGCGAGGTGAGCCGTAACGGCGTGACAAGTGTCGGTGTGGGAGCGGTGGAATACAGGTTTGTGGCCCGATGCGGGCTTGCATGCGTCGGGCAGATTCGTTCGCAGATTCGTTCGCAGGGGCTGAGTCCGACGTTGTCGGCAGCGGTTCGGTGGTGTGGTGATCGGGACCCTGTTGCATACCAACTCTTGA
>JANMTV010000066.1:0-1722 GCA_031390905.1 Ilumatobacteraceae bacterium
GCCGCAATTCGCTCCGGCGATGATGCTGAAACGAACCGACCACACATGCCGTCGAACCGTCAGTCGGTTTGGCCGTCGAGCACGGCGTCGGGCGCGTTGTTGCGAACCGACTCGATCCCGTTCAGGGATGTGGCTTTCGATTCGTATGCCTCGCTAGCAGCGATGTCCCCCGAAGCGTCCTTGAAGAGTTCGAATTTCCCAGCCATGATGGATACGCCCTCGCGTCAGTCGGTGCTCGGCATCGATGACCGTACCGCACCCCGATCGAACGCCGGAACGTGGGAGCCAAGCGGAACCAAGCGTCGACATTGCGGCGCTCTTCTCGAACTTCTTCCCATCAAGCATGCAATGACGTAGCACCATTTGCAGGCGCGCCGACTCTGTCCGTCGTCCGAGCCGCACCTCGTAGCCTTCGTTGCACATGTCCGCCACGTCTGACGTTGCGCCGGTTCGGCTCGCCGAAATCGTGGCGGCGCGCTCGCTGGACGTCGAGCACACCTACACGAAGATTGGGGCCACCAGCCGGGCCGCGGCTGGTCAACGAGCTGCGCGCCTTCTTCGGCCCACTTCGCTGAACGATCCGTGGCGCGGTGCCTCGTGGGCGCGGCCGAGGTGGCGACGACGCCGAGCCCGGTGGTGCCGGGCAGGGTTGACCCTCACGGCTGTGGTCTTGTCGAGCTTGCGTGCTCATCTTGGTTGAGCTTTGCGAGGGTTCGGCGGGCGGCGAGCCCACCGGCGTCGAACTTGAAGCTGACCTCGTCGGGTGCCCAGTTGTCACCCAGGCGCTGTTCGATCAGCGACAGGGCGGTGACGTCCTGCAGCACGACGTCGCGGTTCATTGTTGCCAGAAACTCGTCCAACTCCTGGTCATCGAGGGAAAAGTCGCGGCAAACCGCCCAGAAGTCCATCGTGTTGTGGTCGTCGACCGGGGTGATGCCGTAGAGCACTTTGACGTGTGCGGCGCGACCGTCGGATCCGTCCGGTTCGGCGTGCGATCCGGCGGGTGCGACGCGAACGTGGAGCAGGTAGTAGCCGGGAGCGTGGAACTCGATGTCCTGAGACCGGTCGATCGGTGATCGGAGCCCGGTCGAACGCGAGTAAAACGGCGGACATTCCACCCCTAGCATCTGTCGGTTGACTCGTACGACAGCGGCATCGTCGTCCGCTTCGGTCGTGATTGGCGTCTCGGCGACCTCTGGGGTACCAATGAAGCCGGCGTGCAGGAACGTCTCGTGGGACAGGTCGAGGAGGTTGTCGATCAACAGGCCGTACCGCGCCGGGAGCGGCTCCATGCCATGCACCGTTGACCAGCCTGGGTCGACGAACCACGGGCAGCGAGGTAAGCGGTCGTAATCGGGTGCTTGGTGATCGCCGATCCAAACCCACACCCAGACGCCGTCGTCAAACACTGGACGGGTGGTGGCGTTGGCTCGCGAGGGGATCCGATCCTGGCCGGGCGCCCACACACAGGTGCCGTGCTGATCGAAGCGCAACCCGTGGTAGCCGCACTGGATACCGTCGTTAACCAGCGAGCCGGCGGACAACGGGTAGCTGCGATGCGGACACCGATCGTCGAATACGACAACCTCGCCAATCGTGGTCCGATACAGCACCAGATACTGACCACACACTCTTCGCGCCAACAACTGCTGATCGACCTCGTCGCTCTCAGCAACGACATACCACTGGTTGATTGGAAACGTCACAGGACTCTCCTTGATG
>JANMTV010000071.1:0-8974 GCA_031390905.1 Ilumatobacteraceae bacterium
CCGGAACAACTGTCAATCATGTGATTGGACCACCTCCCTTCTCTGGTGAGAAAAGTTAAGCACATCCGAACGGCGCGTGCGAGGCAGGTTTTGGCGAATCTACAGAATGTCGTCGAGCGGGGCTTCCGGGCCAACCGCCCCGATCGCTTCGAAGTACGCCAAATGGGCGTTGACGACGTTGACGGCATCGACATCGTCGATCAGATCGACACCGACACGCTCGGCCTCACCGAGTAGGTAGGCCACAAGCGTTAGATCGTTCACGACCACCTGTTCATCAATCGACTGACGGGCATCGACGGCCTTGTCAGGTTGCAAACCCTGGGAATGCAGCCACCGAAGATGGGCCCGCAACAGTTCGTCGACCTCAGCGGGGGTCAGCCGCGCCTGACTCTCGGGCGGCAATCGATCGGCGACGAAATCGACAGCCTCGTCAAGCAGATACACCGCCCGAGGTGCTACCGCATCCAAACGATGAGCCTCCCGCCCAATAGCCCCAGCGGCGATAGCAAACGTCAACACCACCGCCCCGACCAAAAACAACCCGGTCGTCATATCCATACAGCGATGTTACAGATGGTGTCTCGGCGGGATCTGGTGGTGAGCGCAACCCTTGACTTTGGCGGCGTTTGATGTTGACCCGGTCTCTTGGACACCTGATTACGAGACCGTGTAGGCAGGAGGCCCTCATGGGTAGTCAACGCCAGGGAAGGGAACTCCACCACGAGTAGGGTCTTGCACGGATGGCAACAAGGACCGCGGGATGAGCGAGAAGCGACTTGCGGTGGCGTCGGTCGCTTTCGACGAACGTGTTGAGGCGCTGGTGTTGCAGGTGTTGCGTAGCGGCAGGATTGCCCAGGGGGTCATCGTGGAGGCGGTCGAGTCGGCGGTCGCAAACGTGTTGGGCGTCAGCCATGTCGTAGCGATGAACAACGGCACCTCTACGTTGATCGCTGCACTTCACCTGCTTGGGGTGGGGCGCGGTGATGAAGTGATCACCTCGCCGTTCACGTTCGGGGCGACGCTCAATGCGATCTTGGCGGTCGGCGCCACGGCACGCTTCGCCGACATCGATGGCGACGACTTCAACATGTCGCCGACGAGTGTGGAGTCCATAATCGGCGAACGCACTGTGGCGCTGGTGCCGGTGCACCTCTTCGGTCAGACCGCCGACATGACGTCGCTCTGCGCGATCGCCGAGCGCCACGGTCTCGCCGTGGTCGAGGACGCCGCCCAGGCGCTCGGCGCCCGTCATGCAGGCCGTTCGGCCGGCAGTTTCGGAGTCGGTTCGTTCTCGATGTATGCCACGAAGAACGTGACGAGTGGTGAGGGTGGCCTGCTCACCACGGACGACGCCACACTGGCCGCCGCCGCCCGAAGATTTCGGAACCAGGGGATGGATGGCGGCTACATGTACGAGTCGTTCGGGTTGAACCTTCGGCTCACCGACGTCCACGCCGCGATCGCGCTGCCGCAGCTCGAACGGCTCGACCAGATCAATGCTGACCGAGTGGGCAATGCCGCTCGCCTTTCGGGTGCCCTCCGTGGGAGCGAGGGTCTGGTCCCTCCGCCGACGCTGCCCGCCAACGATCATGTGTTCCATCAGTACACGGTGCGGCTCGACCCGCTTCGCCACGACCGATCAACGGTGAAGCAACAGCTCGCCTTGGCGGGAATCGACACGGCGGTCTACTACCCAAGACTGCTGTTCGACTACCCTTACTTCGCGGCGGCACCCGGCGTCGTCCACGACCATTGTCCGGTGGCGGCGGCGACCACGCATCAGGTACTTTCGCTCCCCGTGCACCAACATCTCACCGCTTCCGATGTCGATCGTATCGCTGACGTGGTCGAGCGAGCATTACGTTGAAATCGTTGGGTGTCGCCTTGATTGGGGCAGGATCGATGGCTGCGAAGCACGCCGCCGCGGTGGCGAGGTCGAACGACACACACCTCGCACTCGTGATCGATCGCGACCGCACACGCGCTGCCGCCCTTGCCGAACAATATGGGGCAGCCGCGCACACGAGCATCGCCGCCGCGCTGACGTGCGATGCAGCCATTGTGGCGTCATCCACTTCGAACCATCGAGAGGACGCGTTGCCGCTAATCGCCTCGGGTCTACCGGTGCTTGTGGAGAAGCCGATCGGCGCGTCGATCCTCGAGGTGATCGAAATCCTGGCGGCCAGCGACGACATCGACGGAGTGCTGATGTGTGGTTTCGTCGAACGGTTCAACCCGGCGCTCGCGGCGTTCGCAAGCCTTGCCGGCCGGCGCATCTCAGCCGTGACGACGGAACGTGTCGGTCCGCCGCCGACACGCATTCACTCGAGCGTGGTCGACGATGTGCTGCTGCACGACCTCGATCTCGTGCTCCGGCTCGTTGATGACGATGCGCCAGTCACGGTGAGGTTGCATGCGCACGATTGGCCGGCGGGTGCGCCCTGGCCCGAGTCGGCGAGCGTCGAGCTCACGTTCGCTGGTGGCGCCACGGCGTCGTTGCGTGCCAGTCGCGCAGCGACGACACGCGTACGAACGATCGGCGTCCGTGCCGGGTCGACGTCGAGATCAGCGGACTTGCTCACCGCGCCCGGCGATCCGCTGAGTGCTCAACTGGCGCACCTGTTGGACCTGACTCGTTACGGCACACCGTCTGAGCGTGCAGCAGAGCGGGCCGGGATCTTGCCTGCCCACGAGCTTGCCGATCGGATCGGAAGCGAGATCGGATCGGCATGCGTCCAGTGATGCCATTCATCGTCGGGTGCGGGCGATCCGGCAACACGCTGTTGCGAATGATGATCGACAGTCACCCCGACATGGCGATTCCTCCCGAGACAGAAGTCGTCGTCGCCGGGGCGGCGGCTGGCGCGAATGTCGCTTCGTTCTGTGATGCGGTCGCCGGACACTGGCGATTCGGCGACCTGCACATCGACGCCACTGAGTGGCGATCGCGCGTGCGACGGCTCCCGATGTTCACTGCGAGCGAAGGGCTACGTACCATGTACGCGATCTACGCCGCCAAGTTCGGCAAGTCACGCTACGGCGACAAGACGCCGTACTACTCGTCGCACCTGCCGCTGATCGCGACCTTGTTTCCAGAAGCCCGTGCGATCCACATTATTCGAGATGGACGCGACGTCGCTGCCTCGATGATGCCGTTGTGGTTCAGTGCAGGCGACGCGGCCGCTACCGCCGACCATTGGTGCCGCGTGATCACCCGAGTTCGAGCCGATCAGCACCACTTGCCCACGATCGAGGTGCGCTATCAAGACCTCGTGTTGCAGCCGCGCGAGGAGATGCAACGCGTGCTTGAGTTCTGCGAGCTCGAGTGGAGTGACGAAGTTCTGCGCTATCACGAACGCGCAGCTGCACGTATCTCAGAGGTGACTCACGACGCCCGAACCGCCGACGGAACAGTCCTGGCCCCGGTTGCGGGCCGACATTGGATCCATCGGCGGTTGAACCAGCCGCCGCGCCCCGACCGCATCGGCGCGTGGCGTACCGAGCTGTCAGCGAGCGACCAGGCAGCGTTCGAGGCCCGAGCCGGTTGGTTGCTCGACGAACTTGGAATGCGATGAACCCGGCAAAGGACGTGCGGTTGTCGTGAGGATTCTGATGACCAACATCCAACTCAACCATCGCTCGGGCACCGAGATCGTCGTCCGCGACCTCGAAGCTGCACTCCGTAAACGCGGTCACGAAGTGTGCGTGTACACCGAGAGCCTTGGGATCATCAGCGATGAGATCGCTGAGCGCGGTGGGCTGGCGGTCACGTCTCTAGAGGATGTTCCGTTCGTGCCAGACGTGATCCACGGTCATCACAGCGCCCAAGCCACGGCAGCCGCGATCCGGTTCCCGGGTACACCAGTGGTGTTCGTCTGTCACAGCCGGCACGCGTGGTTCGACATGGTGATCGGAGTGCCGGCTGTACAGCGATGCGTCGCCGTTGATCTCAACTGCCGCGACCGGCTGCTGGCGGAGGGCATTGCAGAGTCGGACATCGAACTGATCACGAATGCCGTCGATCTCGAACGCTTCGCGCTGGGTGTGAAGCCGGCGTCGGCCCTGATTCGCGCCGCCATCTTCGGCAACAGCGCGCGCCCGGGCGGCTTCGCCGATGTCGTGGCCGCGGCATGCCTCAGGGCAGGGGTCGAACTCGACGTGTTCGGGCGCGGGGTCGGCACCACGATCCACCAGCCCGAGACAGTGTTGGCGGAGTACGACCTTGTCTTCGCCAAGGCCCGCTGCGCGATCGAGGCCATGGCGCTCGGGTGTGCGGTGATCGCGGTCGACGCCGCCGGCTACGGCGGCCTCGTTACCGCGCACGACGTCGATCGATTGCTCGACTGGAATGTGGGCGATCGGTGTTTGCAGCGGCCTCACGATGTCGCGACGATCGTTTCCGACATCGCCCGCATCGACTGGTCTGACGTTGCCACTGTGGCTGCGAGGGTTCGAGAGCGATGCGATCTCAGCCGCGCCGCTGAGGCGTACGAGCGGATCTACGGCGCCATGCTGGCCCCGGGCAAGGCCGTCACGCCCGCCCGCTGGCAGGACGCGCATACGTCCGTCGTCGAATTCGCGACGGCGCTCGAGAGTCGGGCGCGAATCGACGACGGAGTGTGGTCGATGCCACCGATCCCTCCGTCCGTCGGCGAGGGTCTCCACGTCGTCGTTCACGAGTCGCCTCACAATGTCCGCCAGCAAGAATTGTTCGTAGTTGATGTCGAGATCGATAACCGCTCGCGTGAACGGCTCGCGTCGTGTGGAGCGACACCTGTACGGTTCTCCTACCACTGGCTTGATCGTCGGACTTACCAGGTCGCAGTATTCGATGGTGAACGAACGGAACTGAGCGAACCGGTTCCGGGTGGGCGGCGACATCGCCAACTCGTCAACGTCTCGGCGCCGCCGCAGGCGGGTGAGTACTGGTTGCGGATCACCATGGTGCAAGAGGCGGTCGCTTGGTTCACGAACTTTCCTCAACCGGTGTTCGCCGATGTCGCCGTCGAGGTCGGTCCGGCTCGCAGTGGCTGGTTCCTCGGCGAGATTGGTGCGCTCACTGGCGTCGTAGTTGAACGGGACGCGCTGATCGCCAATCTGGGATTCTTGTCGTCGCCCCTTCCGGCGATGTTGACATTCGCCACCACGATGGGATTTCTGACCGCTGCGCTCGACGCCGGATGCGTCGCCGTTGTAGTGCCGTCGGCGCTTGCACCCGCGGTGCCACACGAGATCGGTATTGTCGCCACTGACGCTCCCGCTGCGACCTTCTGGCGTTTCCATCAACGCCTGATCGAGATGACCGATTTCTACGGCCGCGCCGTTCCGAGCCAGATCGACCCGACAGCTTCGATTCACCCCGATGCGACAGTCGCTCGGTGGAACGTGCGGATCGGCGCCGACTCGACGATCGAAGCCGGCGCGGTCATCACCGGCCGCGTGGATATCGGCGATCGCGTGGTGGTCCGTGCGGGCGCCGTCGTGGGCGCCGACGGGTTCCAGACCATCGGTGTCGATGGGGGGATCAGCGACTTCACGCACGCTGGTTCGGTCGTGATCGGCGACGACGCCCGAGTGATGTCGAACGCGACGATCGCTCGCGGACTGTTTCGGCAATCGACCCGTCTCGGCGAGTGGTCGCGGGTGGGCAACAACGCCTTCGTTTCGCACAATTGCATCATCGGTCCCCGTACGACCGTCGGCCACGGCGCCGTCGTCAACGGCAGTGTCGTGGCGGGCCACGACGTCTGGATCGGTCCGCGGGCGGTGCTCACCGACAGCATTCACATCGGTGACGGCGCCCGGATCGACCTCGGATCGACCGTGATCGGAAGCGTGCGAGACGGCGAGCACGTCGGCGGCGCGCCGGCGATCGATCATCGCGTCATGTTGCGCGAGGTCGCGTCATGGCGTTCGCGCGGGCGGCGCCGATGAACCGGGATATCACTGGGTCGCCGATCGGCGCTGCGGTTGAACGGCTCGACCCGATCTCGACGCTGCTCACCGACGATGCGGGTAGCAGTTCCGCAGGTGATGTCATGCGGTTTGTGGAGCAACTCGCCGCAGCATTCCGAACTGCGGCGCTTCCGCCATCCCCGTGCCTTGCCGTCGCGCTGCCCAACGGTAGGCCGCTCGCGCTCACTGCGCTGGCGGCGATGTCGATTGCGACGTTCGCGCCGCTCAACCCGCGTCTGACCGAGGAAGGGTACGTCACGATGTTCGACGACCTCTGCGCCGACGTGCTCCTGTCTCGCTGCGGCTTTGCCCCAGCCGCTCATGCGGCCGCAGTTCGATGCGGCATCGGCATCATCGAAATCGGCAACGAGGGTCAGATCGACGTGATCGCGACGGGAAAATCGCCGGTGAGACACATCGAGTCCGACGGTGACTGGTCGCTGCTCCTGCACACGTCGGGCACCACGGCGCGTCCGAAGCTGATCGGTCTCTCGGGACAAAACCTCATGGCCTCGGCGAGTTCGGTGGCGGCCACGGTCGCGATCGGGCCGGACGACCGGTGCCTCAACGTGATGCCCCTGTTTCACATCCACGGACTCGTCGGTGTGCTGCTCTCCAGTCTCGTGGCCGGGGGGAGTGTCCATACCACGGATCGCTTCGACGCGGCCGCCTTCGCGACGCAGTTGCGCCGCCCGGACATCACATGGACGTCGGCGGTGCCGAGCGCCTACAACACGCTGCTGCTCCGTGGCAACAGGCGCGTGGATGGTCATGCGCTTCGGTTCGTTCGGTCGAGTTCGGCACCGCTCGCCCCAGTCGTTGCCGAACGCCTCGAGCGGGTGCTCGGCTGCCCGGTGATCAACTCGTACGGAATGACTGAAGCATCGCACCAGATGGCCAGCAACCCGTTGCCTCCGCGTGAACGACGCCTCGGCACCGTGGGCCTCCCGGCGGGCGCCGAGGTTGCCGTGCTCTCCGACGGCAGGGTCTCGAGCGCGCCCGGCGCCAGGGGTGAGGTCGTCGTGAACGGTCCAGGCCTGATGGCCGGCTACCTCGCACCTGCAGCAGCCAACGAGTCCGCTTGGCACGGAACCTGGTTCCGCACGGGCGACCTGGGCTCGCTCGACGTCGACGGCTACCTGACTCTGATTGGACGGATCAAGGAGATCATCAACGTTGCCGGCGAGAAGGTGTCTCCGTACGAGGTCGAGGCAGCGATTCGCGAACACCCCGGTGTCGCCGACGTCGTCGCCTTCGGAGCGCCCGATCGGTTGCGTGGCGAGCAGGTTTGTGTTGCTGTGGTCGTCCGGCCGGACGGCGGAGGTTTGACTCCTGCCTCTCTGCGAGCGTTCGGTGCTGAGCGGCTCGCCAAGTTCATGGTTCCGCGTCAGGTGATCGTGGTGGACGAGATCCCGCTCGGCGCCACCGGCAAGGTCCAGCGCTCGCAGCTCGCGGCCACACTCGGTCTGTCATCTCACTGAGCCGGTCAGCTCATCGCTCAGATTCGTATCATCGTCGCTCGGCACACCACCAGTCGCGCTCGATACCGGAAAGGCGCGCTTCAGTCTGGATGACCGTCGCATGTTCCTGTTTTCGTTCGACTTCTTGAGCGTGTTCGAACGGAAGAATCCGCTGGCCCTCATCGACGCGTTCGGTCAGGCCTTCCGCAACAACGAGGGCCTGTGCCCGTGATCAAGACGATCAATGGCTCGCAGCTCTTCGTCGACCTCGGCGGGTGTCAGCCGCGCCTGACTTTCCGGCGGTAACCGATCAGCAACGAAATCGACCGCCTCGTCGAGCAGGTACACGGCGCGAGGTGCTACGGCATCGAGACGATGAGCCTCACGCCCAATCGCCCCAGCCGCGATCGCAAACGTCAACACCGCCGCCCCGACCACGAACAGCCAGGTCGTCGAATCCATGCAGCGATGTTGCAATTCTGCACACATATACCTATTGTTGCAGCGTGACCACTTCAGTTCGTTTACCGATGTCGCTTGCGTCGCGCAAGGGCCTCTCAGCCGTCGCAGCATCGGCTGCCGACCACCGGATCGTGTTGACGAGCCACGGACGGACAGTTGCCGTGATCGACACGGCTGACAGACTCGACGAAGATGTCCGGGTCGTGCGTGAAGCGGCGCTTGCCGTGCTCGACGCCGCAGCCAATCTTGTTTCTGATCGCAGCATGAAGTCATCGCTCGCTGATGTCTGCACCCGACTCGGTATCGACATCGAGAAAGTCAACGCCAAAGTCGCTCTACGGCGAACGCACGGCTGACCGTGCGCTCAGGTTCGTCGTTCCCGGACGACCAAGCCGAAGTGGTACTCGGCGACGCCTTCGTCGAGTATCTCGACCGACTCACTGCAAGCGACCAGATTCGCGTCATCGAAGATGTGGTTGCCCTGTGCCACAACCCAGCCGGAAAACACCCGCTGAGCAACAAGGCCGGCAGTCGACTGGCCGGATGGAACACGTTGGACGTGCTCGGAGGGGAGCACCGAATCGTGTTCGCCAGCAGAATCATCGACGGTGTTGGAACCCTGGAAATCCTGTGCGCCGGCCCACGGCGAGCCGATGCCGCCTACACAATCGCCAGCACCCTGATCGCCACCGGGCACTTGACCGACGACGAAATCACCGAGATATGGCAAGCGCTGGCACTCCTTGACGTCGTCGCCGAAGATGTCGGACTCGACGGATGGGACTACACCCCGGTGCCCGCCCCCGACGGTCTGAGGCGATCAGCGGTCGCCGCCGGAGTCCTCGACGAGGAAACAGCGGCCCTGCTCTCGCGAGATGAGATCAACGCAGCAATGGAAGCAGGTTGGGGTCCATCCGGTGCAGACAGAACTCTCGCACTCGATGCTGCGCTACATCGGGCACGATCCAACGCCCGATTCCACGGGGCACATGCATTCGCCGACCGGCGAGCACCACGATGCGGCGCACTGATGCCCCGAGCGAAGCAACCCTGCATTCGCAAACACGGTCACCCAGGTCCCCACAGGTCGGTCG
>JANMTV010000101.1:0-15007 GCA_031390905.1 Ilumatobacteraceae bacterium
CCGACGATCACCGGGTCGCACTCCATCACCGTCGAATCGATCCACAGGGGGTGGTCGGCTGGTAGGCAATATGGTGTGACGCCGCCGATCTGCTTGCCGGTGATCTCGATGGTTTCATCGCCGGAGGCGAACGACGCCTTCCTGGTGCCGAACCGCCTGCGGACAGCGCCATTGACATCGAGCCGAGTTGTCGCCAGTACGAGACACGCCGCGTACACCCTCGGGTCGCTCTTGCCGACGACCAGAATCGCATTTGCAGACTGATCGAGGGCGTACCCGTACCTCGCACAAAACGCAGCCGTGTCGGCCAAGTCAGGATCGCACGGCACCAGTTCGAATGGATGCCCAGTGGCGTGCGCGGCGTCGAGAACAGGATCTGACATGGTCGGGATTGTTACAGATGGTGCCCGACACCATCGGTAACAGGCGATACTGGAGGCCCCATGGCTGATGCCGACTACACCGTTTCAGCGCCTTCCGGTCGCAGCGAGCAGAACCTGAGCAGGGTCCCGTACCTGCCGGGGCTCGACGGGATGCGGGCGCTTGCCGTGGTGGCGGTGATGATCTACCACGCCAATAGCAGGTGGTTGTCTGGGGGTTTCCTCGGCGTCGATGTGTTCTTCGTGATCTCCGGGTACCTGATCACGCTGCTCCTCATGGCAGAGCGCGAACGGACCGGTCGCGTCAACATCGTCGAGTTCTGGAAACGGCGGGCTCGGCGGTTGTTGCCTGCGCTGTTCGTGATGCTTTTCCTGCTGCTCGTGTACACGACGTTCTTCAAGTCGGACACGCTCGGCAAGCTCCGCGGCGATCTGCTCGGCGGGCTGTTGTACGTGTCGAACTGGTACCAGATCTGGGTGGGTCAGGGCTACAGCGCCACGGGCGACTTTGCCCCGCTGCGACACCTGTGGAGCCTGGGCGTCGAGGAGCAGTTCTATCTGGTGTGGCCGATCGTGATGATGCTGATCCTGCGTCGTGGCGGCACTCGAAAGGTGGCGACCACAGCTCGATGGCTGGTCGTCGCCGCCCTCGCCGTCACCGTCGTCACGGCGGTGCTCTATCACGGTGGCCGAATCGGTGAATGCGACGTCACCCCGGAGGCGTATTGGACGATCCGTGGTCGCTGCGTGTCGAAGGCCGACGGGTTGTACTTGTCGACCGTCACACGGTCGAGCGGGTTGCTGCTCGGTTCCGCGTTCGCGATGGTGTGGCGACCAGTGGCAATCATGCGTGGCCCGCTCCGCCACAAGGCGCGTCTGCTCGATCTGAGCGCGCTGATCGGACTCGCTGCCCTGGGGTTGCTCTGCTGGCGGATCGACTTCATCACGCCGAATGGAGCGAGCCCGTGGCTGTTCCGTGGTGGGCTTCTGCTCACCGGTACGGCCACGTTGTTCGTGATCGCCGCCGTCACGCACCGTCGAACACTGACCAGCCGACTGCTCGGCAACCCTGTACTCAACTGGGTCGGAACCCGTTCGTATGGGCTGTACCTCTATCACTGGCCGATCTATCAGGTGATCCGCAAGATCGCCGGAAACACGTTGTCGCTGCGTCAGTTCGCCGTCGCGATGATCGCAACCGGATTGCTGACCGAACTGTCGTACCGCTTCATCGAAACCCCGATTCGTCACCGCCAAGTCGGTCGTTGGTGGTCAAGTCTGCGAAGACGTCGTGATCCGGCACCGCGCCAACTCGTCGCTGGAGCCGTAATAGCCTGTACGGCGCTGTTCGCCTTTGGCGCCGTGAGTCTCGCGCTCGCTGACCTCAAGCAGAACGAAATCGACCAGAACCTTGCTGACAACGAGGACGCCACGATCAACATCGAAGATTTGCTGCCTGACGGGACGCCGCCTGCGGAGACCGCGCCGACCAACACGACGATCGCTCCGACGGAGAGTCTCGAGATCGCGCCCGAGTTGACGACAACCACGACCAGTACGACAACAACGACGACGACGTCGCTTCCCACCGAACCGATCCAACTGCTTGCGCTCGGCGACTCCGTGATGCAGAGCGCAGCCGAGGTGTTGAAAGGTCGCGGATACACGGTCGATGCCAAGGTCAGTCGACAGATGGTCGATTTGATCCCATTGATGGAGGCGTTTGACGAGAACGACCTGTTCGGTACCGTGGTCGTGGTCCACCTTGGCACGAACGGACCTATCAGCGAGGAAACGCTCAATGCGTTCTTGAAGCCGATGAGCGATGTCAAGAACGTGATCATCCTGAACGTGCGCGCCAGTCGTGAATGGACGGCGTCGAACAATGCCTTACTGGCCGCTCGTGACTCGCCTGGCGACAACATCATCCTTATCGACTGGGCGACGAAGTCGAACGAGTGCGTCGGGAACTGTTTCGCCGACGATGGCATCCACCTATCCGGCGAGGGCCAACAGTTCTACGCCAACATGATCGGCGACGTCACAGGAATCTGATGACCCTCGCCGGACCGGGATCATCGTCGGATCGATACGTTCCCATCGATTTCTTACTGCAAGGGTTGGACGCCTCGAACGCTCGTTTGGTTCAAATCTCGAGGTGAGATTCGCTCGTGGGACAGCCGACGTGTTGAGGGACGGCGTGTCAACGATGGTGACAGCATCACATCGGCCAACGGAACACGCGTGGGCGAACCACTGTCGCGATGAACAGAGTTGTGTCCCGACGCTGAGGTCGATCTGGTCGGGCCGATTGACTACAGCGGTCCGATCGTCATGCTGGTCGATGGGGCAGTCCATCGATCTGTGATGAGTAACCAATTGCGCTTGCGTCACCATTCGGCGCCGAGGGCTCGTTGGCCTTCACCGCCTTGCAACGTGTAGCCGTTGAGCAGGTTGTCGAGCACCTCGAGTAGATGGTGTGCGTTGGCTTCGCTGAAGACGAGCGGTGGGCGGATCTTGAGCACGTTGGTGTGTCGCCCGGTGACTCCGGCAAGTATGCCCTGGTTCCTCAACTCGCCGACGATTCGTTTGGAATCCGAGTAGGTGATCGGTTGGCGGGTCGTCCGGTCGGCGACGAGGTCGAGGCCCCAGAACAAACCGCTACCCTGCACGTTTCCGATGATCTCGTGACGCCTGCCGAGCTCACGCAGCCCTTCGCTGAGACGTGCACCGGTGCTGGCGGCGTTGGCGCGTAGGCCTTCATCCTCGATCACGTCGAGCACGGCGAGTGCCACGGCGGCTGATACCGGGTTGCCGCCGAATGTATTGAAGTAGTTGTGTCGGCTGGCGAACTGGGCAGCGATCTCGGGTGTCGTTACGACGGCGGCAACCGGATGCCCAGCACCCATCGGCTTGCCGATCGTGACGATGTCGGGCGTCAATCCGTAATTCTCGAAACCCCAGAAATGCTCACCGAGACGGCAGTAGCCGGCTTGCACCTCGTCGGCGATGACGAGCCCCCCACGCCTGCGTGTGATTTCGGCGGCCTGCGTGACGTAGCCGTCCGGAGCGATGAGCACGCCGTTCGAATCCCAACTGGTGTCGATCATCAGCGCCGCCGGCCGATGGCCGCGCTCGGCGAGCTGGTCGAGACCCGTGTCGATCAATCCGGCATACCTCGATCCGAGGTCGGGGTCGTGATCGCGGAACGATCCACGGTACGTGTTCGGTGGTTCGGCGACGGCCAGCCAATCGGGCCGTTCCGATTCCGGATAGCTGTCCGTCGACAGCCTTCCGACGAGTGTCGAGTTGCCGTGATACGAGCGTTCCGTGACGACTACGCCTTCGTTGCCGGTGACGACGCGTGCGACCTGCACCGCAAGATCGTTGGCCTCGGTGCCGCTACACACAAACCAGCACTTGGTCAACTCGCCAGGCAGCAGCGCGCCAAGCCGCTCGGCGAGCGTTATCACGTGATGATGGAGATAGCGGGTGTGGGTGTTCAGCAGTCTGGCCTGCTCTGTGAGGGCGGCCACGACGCGCGGGTGGCAATGCCCAACTGACGGCACGTTGTTGTAGGCATCGAGATACCGGTTGCCGTCGGAGTCGAAGACCCACACTCCCTCTCCGCGAACGAGGTGGACCGGCTGGTCGTAGAACAACTGATAACTCGGCGCAAGAGCGTCGGAACGGCGTTGGATCAGCGATCGGTCAGTCATTGATTCACGGTCCATTCATGGTTCGGGGCGACGAGGGAAGCGCCAGCGACGAGTCGCACGGAGGGAGCAGCCGAAGCGAAGCGGAGGCCAGTCCCGACCATCAAGCAGGTCAAGCACGATTCACACTCTCTTGGATTCGCTCGGCGGCGACGATCGGGTCGATTGTCAACCATCGTTCCAGATCGGCGAGCAGCGCAACCCGCTCCCGCGTTACGGCTTCGGCGATGTGCGGCGAGTGCTTGATCTGGTAGTCGGTCAACAGGGTGCTCAGGGTCAGTCGGGCGAGCACCAGATCCGGCAGGGCTGCGACCTCGATGGCTGAGAGCGCAACGTGTCGATGGTAGCCGATGGTCAGGGCAGCCAAAGCGGCAACCGGGTCGGCCTGGTTCCCGACGAAGTTAGCGCCGGCGACGGCGATGTCTGCCGTGGTCACGGTTCGAGTGAGGTCGCCGAAGTCGATCACACCGGTCACCATCTCAGATGCATGATCGGAGCGCAGCAGGTTCCCGCGATGTCCGTCGTTGTGAATGATCTGACGAGGGAGTGTCGGCAACAACTCCTGGAGCCCTTCGAGACGCTGGCGACCGACCTCGGCCACAGCGCGCCCGTCGGCGCCGAGATCAACCCACAGCTCGGCATCGAGAATCAGTCCGTTGGCAAGATCCCATGGCATGAAGGCGTCGGCTGCGGGATGATCAAAATCAGCCAGGGCGCAGGCGATTCCACCGAGCAGTTCGCCGACCGCAGCCAATCCGGGTGACGACATCACCACATCATCGGCGAATGTGAACCCCGGCAGAAACGTGACGAGTTGAACGAGGTACTCACCGTCTGCGAATTCAGCACGGGCGACGAGTTCACCCTTGAGTGACGGGCGGATCCGCGCTACAGGCAGGCTCGGTGCCCGTTGCTCCAGATGCGTCAGTACCCGTGCCTGCAGGTCGATCGTCGCCGGATCCGCGGTCGGCCCGGCAACCCGCAATACGAACCGCTCGCCACCAACCGACGTGAACAACGTGTTGTGAGACCGTTCCCCACGCAGTCGAACTCGCTTCCCGACCAACCCGTAGAGTTCAGCTGCCAAACCGGCGACGTCGGTGTCGGACAGATTTGGCGGGTCAAATCCAAACACGCACCATGTGTAGCACGAAGGCTTACCGCTGGCGGGGTTCGGAATCCGACCGGACGCCGCTAGTCTTGCATGGTTCTCAGATTGCACCCAGGAGACAGAACACATGGCAGTCAAGCTGCGCCTCACACGAATCGGCAAGAAGAAGCAGCCGCAGTATCGAATTGTCGCGGCTGACGCGCGTTCGCCTCGCGACGGTCGTTTCATCGAGATCCTCGGTCATTACGACCCGCTGCAAAACCCGTCGGCGCTCACCGTCGACAACGATAAGGCCGTCAAATGGCTGAGTCAGGGTGCCCAGCCGACCGAGCGAGTAGCCAAGCTGCTCCAGGTTTCCGGCGCGATGGACCAGTTCAAGGCCACCAAGTGAGCGAAGGTCAGTCGGCACCAACCGCGGTCGCCGTCCTGACCCACGTGGTCAAGTCGATTGTCGACGCGCCCGATTCGGTGACGGTCGACGAAGTGACGACAGGTCCGAAGCACCGACTCGACGTTCGCGTCGGCCCTGGCGATCTCGGCCGCGTGATCGGCCGTCGCGGCCGCACCGCTGCAAGTATTCGAACCGTCACTCGCGCCGCAGCGTCGAAAGACGGCGTCGAGATCGACATCGAATTCCTCGACGACTGATTTCGTCGACCGAATTGTCGAGTCGGTTGCCGTGCCTCAACTCCTGGAAGTCGGCCGGATCGGCCGTCCGCACGGCATCAAGGGCGACGTTTTCGTCGATCTGACAACTGACCGCAACGAACGGGTGGCCGTCGGCAGCAAGCTGCAGGCTCGAGGAACTTGGTTGACTGTTGTGCAGTCGTCGCCGGTCAACGGTCGTTTCCGTGTTCATTTTGCCGGAATCGACGACCGCACTGCGGCCGAAGGGCTGACTGGCGTGCATCTGCTGGCCGAGCCGATCGAAGTGCCTGACATGTTCTGGATTCATGAACTGTTTGGCGCATCCGTAGTGGAAGTCAACGGAACCGTTCGCGGGCGGTGCGTCTCGGTGATCGAAAACCCCGCCTCCGACATCTTGGAACTGGAATCGGGTGCGTTGGTCCCGCTGACGTTCGTGTTGTCGGTGACGGGCATCGGTGACGATGGACTGATCACGATCGATCCACCCGACGGCCTGTTCGACCTCGACTGAGATCGGCACGGGTCATGCGAATCGACGTATTTACGCTGTTCCCGGCGATGGTTGACGACTTCTGCTCCGACAGCCTGCTCGGCAAGGCACGTGCTGGGGGATTGGTCGACCTGCGGCTCCACGATCCGAGGGATCACACGTCAGATGTGCATCGCACGGTCGACGATGCGCCGTTCGGTGGTGGCGCAGGAATGTTGATGCGGGCCGAGCCGATCTTCGACAGCGTCGCCGCTGCCAATCCGCCGCGACCGCTGTTCCTGCTCGGCCCTGGTGGACGCCGATTCGACCAGGCGATCGCCCACGAACTTGCAGGGTTGGACGGTTTCAGCCTGCTCTGCGGCCGATACGAAGGGGTTGATCACCGCGTCCGGGAGCATCTCTGTGACGGCGAGTTGAGCATTGGCGATGTCGTGCTGTCGGGTGGCGAAGTTGCTGCCTGCCTGGTCATCGAGGCTGTCACTCGGTTGCTGCCCGGTGTGATGGGCAATGCCGAGAGCCCGATCATCGAAAGCTTTGGGGCGGCCGGCCTGCTCGAGGAGCCGCACTACACGCGCCCTGCCGAGTTCCGTGGGTGGGAGGTGCCGGAGATCCTGAGGAGCGGTGATCACGGCCGGATCGCCAGATGGCGTCACGCCCAGGCGCTCCATCGCACGATTGCATCGCGTCCCGACCTGATCGAATTGCGCGGTGGGCTCACAGATCGTGAGCGAGCCCTGTTGGAAGAGTTCCCCCCAGTCCCGTATCCTTGATCGGCCCCAATTGTTTCGGGGCAAGATTTGCCTGAGCTTGAAGAGAGATGCCATGAAGACGACCGACCTGATCGACAACGACTCGTTGCGAACCGATATCCCCGACTTCGCATCGGGTGACGAACTCAAGGTGCACGTGCGCGTCGTCGAAGGCGGCAAGGAGCGTGTCCAGGTGTTCCAGGGCAACGTGATCCGTCGTCAGGGTGGCGGGATCCACGAGACCTACACGGTCCGCAAGCTCAGCTACGGCGTGGGTGTCGAGCGCACGTTCCCGGTACACACCCCGACGGTTTCCAAGATCGAGGTCGTCAAGCGAGGCGACGTTCGTCGCGCCAAGCTGTACTACCTACGTGACCGCGTTGGTAAGGCCGCCAAAATCCGCGAGAAGCGCGACTTCTGAGTTCTGTCGACAAGTCGCGGACGGCGCGAGGCCGCTGGGGCGAGGATCGCGCAGCGCTCCATCTCCGCCGGCTCGGGTTCGAGATTGTCGAGCGCAACTGGATTTGTCGTCGCGACGGGCTCTCGGCCGAGATCGATTTGATCGCCCGCCACTCGGACCTGATCGTGTTCTGTGAGGTCAAAGCCCGCCGCACGGCTGGGTATGGCGGTGCCGCGGCGGCCGTCGATCAACGCAAACAACAACGCCTCCGTGATGCGGCCTCGGTATGGCTCGCCGACAACGACTTATCAGATCTGGATTCTCGCTTCGATGTGATCACGATCGTTGGCGTGGTCGTCGAACACTATGAAGCCGCCTTCTGACGACCAGGATGCGTTGCTAGGCCAGGAAGGCCCAGATCACCAGAACCGTCGCCGCTACCGTGCCGCCGATGATCATGGCGTAGTCGGCCGGGCGTGCGGCGAACTTGCGGTACGGGTTGAATCCCATGCTCGCAGGGTACTCTCGCGACCGTGCGGCTGGTGTTCGTGACCGGGGTGATCTTGGCGTTGTCAACGGCTGGGATCACCCACGCGCAGGAACAGCCCCCTCCGACTGCGCCTCCGACCACGACTTCGACCACGCAGCCTCCGGTCTCGATTCCTGACGCTCCCGGCGACGTCGAAATCGAGGGCGGCGGAGGCGATGGCGGTGACGCGACACCGGCTACGTTGCCGCTGGTCCCAGTCCCAGTGGGCTGTACCGCGCCGCTGATGCCCCACATCGTGTTCGTCGGCACAGTGGTCGATCGCGACTTTCGCTCGATCCGTTTCAACATCGACAGAATCCGTGCCGGCCGGCCCGACCCGTTTGCGGCCAACAATCAAATCGACGTTCGGTACGGCCTCGACGTGCAATACCTCAACGACGACGAGGTTTATCTGATTGCTGCCGTCGCCGATCCCGACGTCGGTCTGTTGGTGTCTCGCGTCACCCCACCGATCGAGCATTTCGGTGGCGACGAGGTGATCGGCATTTCGGAGACTGACGTGAATTGCCCGTTCTTCGAGGATCCGATGCGGACCTTGCACCTCGATGGCACACCGATCGAGGCCAGCGTCACCAAGCCGTTCCTTGACGCCAAAGTCCGAATCTCGACTGCCATCTTGATCCCGCTCGGCCTTTCGATCGGCGTGATCTTTCTGTTGGCGATGTTCCGATTGAGCATCGCGGGGCTCTATCACTCGCTGATCAGTTCGCGATCGCCTCGCGGAGTTCGGTAAGCGCCTCAGCCCAGTCTGGGATCTCGATCTCCTCGGCCGGTCCGTCGGGCCGGCAGCGAACCAGCACCCCGCCGACCACGGGTTGTCCGAGGATCTGTTCGAGTGCGATCCCGTACGCCGCGAGTTGCAGGCGGTAGCCCGCAACTCGTGAGTTGCGTTCGCTTTCGTCGGGCCATTGATCCGTCTTGTAGTCGACGATCAGGCCGCCCGCAGGTGTCTGCACGAACAGGTCGACGTATCCCTCGAGAACCCGACCACCGATGTTGGCCGCAACGAACAGTTCTCGGTGATGGGGCAGATTGAGTGCTCGTTGCACGATCGGCGCGGCAATCGCCGAGCGAGCAAGCGCGGCGACGGTTTCGTCCATCCCCAAGACACCTTCAGCGGCACATTGTGCGGCGGAGTGGTCGGCGATGTCGGATCCGGTGTGTAAATCGGCGAACTGCAACACGGCATGGACGGCGCGTCCGACGGCGGTGCCGTAACGACCGCGCTGCCATGGTGGTAGATCGAGATCGACCGGCTCCTTGGCAAGCCCAGCGTCCTCGATTGGAGATGCTCGGTGGGCGAGTGAGGTTGGGCTGATCGTGTCGACCTGACGCGCTACCTCGAACGCCGCTGACCTAGCGAACTCCCACTCGGCTCGGTCCGCCCAGTCGAGTTCGGTGCCGATCTGCGGCGACGCAACGAAACCGACGCCCTCTGGAACGAACGGTAGTGCGGCGGCCGCATCAGCGGCGCCGACCGAATAAAGGAGTTCAGCGCTCGTCAGCTTCGTCGAGTCGGGCCGGTTTCGGGTGAGACGGTGCACTGACACGACCAGGTGATCGACGGCACGCGTACAGGCGACATACAGCAGCCGGCGTCGCTCGGCGTCGCTCATTTCCTCATCGATCGGCTTGAAGTCCTCGAAGATCTCGTCGGAACGGTGCGCCAAGGCCCAGGTGTTGCCTGGCCAGGCGACGGTGTAGCCGCCGGTCGACCTCGGAAGCGTCGTCAGCCCAGACACGATCGTGATTGGGAACTCGAGGCCTTTGGCGGCGTGAACCGTCATCACGCGAACCGCGTCGTGGTCGTGCTCGGGCAGGATCGAATCGGCCGCTCGTGCTTCGGTCGCCTGGAGATGCACCCACGCCAGATAGCGCCGCAGGCCGTGCCCGCCGGCGTCACTCCACGCCCGTGCCTGCTCGACGACGTAGCGAACCCGACGCCACACATCACGTGCATCTCGACTGTCAAGGGCGGCGTCGAGCATTCGTCGCTCGTCGACCAGGGCGGCCACGAGATCGGCCGGTGACGTCGAGATTGCTCGCTCGGCAAGCGATCGAACGTGGCGGATTCCGACGGCGACCGGGTGATCGTCGAACCCTTCGGGAGCGTCGCGCCAGATCGACCATGAACCCTCGGCATGTTTCCATTCGTACAGTTCGACGTCGCTACAGCCGTACAACCCTGTTCGCAGTGCCGCCACCAGCGCCAACGCATCAGTGGCGTCGGCGGCGGCGCGTAACGCCAACATGACGTGGCGAATCTCGTTGGTTGTGTAGACGACAGAGCTGTTTTCGGCGCGATACGGGAGATCGAGTGAGCGGAGCGCCGCCTCGAGCGCCGGAAGTGACGTGCGCGCGGGCAACAGGATCGCGATATCGCCCGGCCGACACGGACGCAGCTGATGCGTTTCGTCGTCCTCGACGAGCCAGCCTGCTTTCAACGCTGTTCCGGCTGCCGCTGCAACGTCGGCAGCTTCGCGGCAGCGGAGTTGTTCGGCGCCGCCGCGCGCCGCTAGATCGGTGTGCTCGTCGACGCCGAGTACATGCACGCTTCCGTGCTGTGTACTTCCGGCTCGACAGATCGAAAGCGGCTGGTAGTCGGGTTGGGTGTCGGGGATCAGCTTGATCAGCTCGCCAAAGGTGTTGTTGACCCAATCAATGATCGCTTGCGATGAGCGAAAGTTGGCGGTCAGATATTCGCGTTGTGCGTCGACCTGATCGGCCGCCCGGAGATACTGCGCGATGTCGGCACGCCGGAATCGATAGATCGACTGCTTCGGATCGCCGACGATGAACAGGCGACCGGGTAACGGTCGAAGGTCAGTCCAGTAGCCGGAGTGGGCGGGATCGTCAGGTGCTGCCGCCAGCGTGACGGCGATCGCGAGCTGAATCGGGTCGGTGTCTTGAAACTCGTCGAGCAGCAGTCGCTCGTATCGCGAGTGCAGCGATCGGCGGGCACTTTCACTGGTCCGCAGGAGGCGACGGGCGAGCACGAGTAAGTCATGGAATTCGAGTGCGCCCTCGTGAGCCCGTGTCACCGCAGATTCGAGCACCCAACGACTCAACGTTGCTCCCACGAGGTGCTTGCGGTAGTTGGTCGCCTGTTTGACGAGCAGGGCGGCATGCTCGGACAGTTCGGCGTGGGCGACGCGCAACTCGTCGAGCGCGGTCGGCCCGCCGTGCTGTTTCCAATTCGTCTTGTTGCCGGTCCGCACCGCCTTCGCAGCCACTTGTTGCAGGCCCTGGACACTGAGCAACGTGCTCAGCAACGACTGGGGCTGACCGAGTTGCGCAGCGCCCTCCCGGACGGTCGCCAGAACTCCGGCCTGGCTGTCGTCGACCGGGCATGCGGTGTCAGCAACTCGGACAGCGTGTGCGATCAGTGGTGCGATGTCGAGCACGAGTGGTGGTGGGGGTTCACGATCGACGCGTTCGTCGACCAGGTCCCAGTTGGCATGGAAGTCACTGGCGATGCGACGTAACCCTTTGGTGAGACCGAACGCCTCGAACTTGCACAGTTGAACGAAGATCGACCCGCCAGCGACCGGCCCGTCGATCGGTTCGGCCTCGTCGAGCAGTCGGTCGAGCAGGTCTTCCCAGCGCTCCTCGAACGCCAGGTTGCTCTCGAGTTCGTCGAGCACCGTGAACCCCGGCGGAAGCCCAGCGGCGATCGGAAACTCGTTGAGCAGCCGTCGAGCAAAGGCGTGCAACGTCCCGATCGGTGCGTGATCGAGTCTGTCGAGGGCAGTTGTGTATCGGGCTCGCAGGTTTTGTGCCTGCTCGGCGGCGTGAGCTGATTCAAGCATCTGGCGAACGCGATGTCGGAGTTCGGCGGCTGCCTTCTCGGTGAACGTGATCGCCGCGATCGAGTCGATCGCGATCCCGGTGGCGACGAGTGCCACAATCCTGCCGACGAGGCTGGTCGTCTTGCCGGCGCCTGCGCCCGCCTCGATGAACAGTGTGGTCTCGAGATCGGTGGCAATCCGCGTGCGTGCTTGATGATCGACAGGAATCGGGCGGTCAACCATCGTCGGCCTCTGTACTGAGTTCGGGTTCGGCGAACCACCGAGCCAGCCTCGGGTCACGTCGCTTGCGCTCCCAGTCGGGGAAGCGCTCTCCGGTGCCGAGCGAATCAGGCTGGCAGTACGCGCACTTCACGTAGAACTGAAATCCCGGTGGCTCAGGACGATTCGGAAAGTACCCGGCCTCGATTCCGTCGACCACCAGGCCAAGGTCATCCCGAACGAGCGCCCACGCGACTTGGTCGAACTCGAAACCGATGCGTTCATACTTCTCGCGGGCGAAGAACGAGTACTCGGCGCAGACCGGCACGTCAACCCCTGCGATCGCAAGCGCCGCCGCCGCATAGGTTGGTAACTGGAACCTTGTTGCCCCAGCCGTCGGATCATCCCTGAGAATATCCTTGTAGTCCTTGGCGCTCCCCGTCTTATGGTCGACGACGATCAAGGCTCCCGACGACGTGCGATCGACCCGGTCGATCTGGCCCTTGACCTTGAGTCGTCTTCCACCTGGCAGCGCCAGTGTGACCTCATCGCCAGCAGCGCCGAAGGAACGCTCCGAACAGATCACGGTCGCCCCGGTTGCTGCGACGTGTTCACGATCGTGAACCCACCACTGTGCGAGATCGGCTCGAACTGCTTGGCGTTCGACCTGCCACGACGCGTCTCGCCCAGTTCTACCGCTGAGCTCGAACTCGTCGGCGGCTACATCGAATAACTCGTCCAAGCGGTGCCAGTGCTCGGGCACCCAGCCACCAGCACCTGGTTGCGGCAGCGCACCATCAATCACTTCGCGGTGGAACCGATCGAGCACGAGGTGGATCAGCAGTCCCCGTTCCGCCCCGGAGATTTCCATGTGATCGGCTACGTTCTCGACTGGTCGAACGCCGAGCACGTATTGGACGAAGTAGGCGTGAGGGCAACTCACCCACGCTTCGAGGTGAGTTGGTGCTACCGGGCCGGCAAAATGGTCGATCTGTGCCGAGCTCAGGTCGCCGTCGAACACGGTCAGTTCGTCGGATCGGCGGGCCGCTCGAAGCCGAAGCGCCCGCCCGGTCACCTCATCGGCACTCGATGTGATGGACCCACCAATCGACACATCGGCGAGCAAACCCCGAAGTCGATGTTCGCGATGGTGCGCCGGGAAGACCGAGCCGAGCAGCGCCGCATGGTGACTGCTGATCGGCGTGATCGGGTGATCTGGCGCGATCGCATTCAGCCATCGAGTTGGCAGGCGGGTCGAGGTGGTCCGCAGATCTCCACGCGGGAGCAACACGATCGAACGTGTCGCTGCGTCGAGTACGGAGAAAAACTGGCGGTGAATTCGGAGACCGACCGACGCCGATGGGGCGAGACCGGCGCGTTGTCGATCGGTGTCACTGATCAACGGACCAGGGTTCGGTGCCGGTGGCATGAGTCCGTCGGCAGCACCGACAATGATCGCGAGATCGACGTCGAGACCTACAGCGCCAGACAGCGACCCGATCGTGACGCCGCTGCCGATCCGACCGAGTCGACCGGGAGCCACGTCGAACTCGGCCGCGAACACCGCCCGGAACTCGCCTCGACGAACCGGTCCGCCGATCGCGTCGAGGTGACGGAGACGGTCGAGAACCCGGTTGGTGTGCTCCCACGCAAGCCGTTCGGGCTCATCGAGCCCGGCAAGGAACGACTGCCCGAGGCGGCTCACGATCTGGCGTTCCGACCAATCAGCCCACTCGCGCCATGTTCGGGTTGCCGCTCGATGTCCGAGCGAACGGCGTAGGTCGGCTACGTAGGCGATCAGGGCCTCGGCGTCATCCGCTCGATACGAGGTTTCGGAGCCGGCCGCCTGGTCGCGAACTCGGCATCGGGCCGCATACGCACGAAGACGCGGTGTCCAATGTTCCTCGCGGTTGACTGCCGCTTCGCGACCTACTCGTTCCCACCGGGCGACAGGAACCGGTGCGCCCGCAGAATCTCGAATCGGCACGTCGGCGAGCAGGTCGAACAGTTCGCGACGACGAAGCCCGCGGCGATCGACGTCGAGTAGATCGAGTAGGAATCTCGGCACCATTCGTTCGGCAACACCGGTTCCCGGTCGCCCGTTCCACGGGATATCTGCTTGACCAAGATGGTGCTCGACCAACCGGGCGTAGGGCTTGTCGGCAGGCCACAGGATTGCGACTCGAGCGAAGGGAACGCCCTGGCGGGCGGCGTCGACGACGGCTCGCACTGCGTGTCGGACCTCCTCGTCGGCGTCGGTCGTAGAAATCATCGATAGATCACTGGGCTCGCAGGACGTACTCGAGACGTCGAGATCGACGCCGAGCATCGCCATCGACTCGATCATCTCGCCATCGACCGTGGGATCGCCTGATGCGGCCACGATGATCGTGACGTCGGACCGCTGACCGAGGGCCCGGACGAGGCTGATATCGAGCCCGCGCATCGGATGGGGGAGGAACACGACGATGCGTTCGAGTTGTGGCGGAGTCGACGTCGCCACCACGGCGATCGAGCGACTGAGCAGGTCACCTTCGTCGTACCAGTCGGCTTCGAGCGTTCGAGATGTCCAGGTCGAAATCGACGCAGAGTCGCGTCCACGATCCGACGATGCCGCGAGGGCCGACACCGACGAAGGGCCAGCGAACCGTAGTTCGCGATGCAGGTCGCGTAAGGCCACGATCGTCGATGGATGACCGGCCACCTTGGAAAAGGCGCTGGGATGCTCGCTCAGCACGGCTCGAATTGCGAGGTCGATAACCGGTGTCGAAACGGGCCGCTTGCCTTCGCTTACCAACGATCGCCCACCCAGCAGCTCGGCAAGCCGGTACAGCGTCAACATGTCAACAGCGGCAACGCCACCGTGCCGACCGAGGTACCGGCGTGCGGTGACCCCAGTTGCGTTGGTCGGCACGATCACGGTGACCGGGATCAGCGGATCGCCGCCCTTGAGCGC
>JANMTV010000149.1:0-1790 GCA_031390905.1 Ilumatobacteraceae bacterium
TGTGGTGCTCGTCGCATCTCCATGGAACTTTCCCTACGCGATCCCGGCGAGTGGTGTCTTGGCTGCGCTGGCGGCGGGGAACGCTGTGCTGCTGAAACCGGCACCCGAGGTGCGACAGGTTGCACACGAAATGGCGTCACAACTCTGGCGGTCAGGAGTGCCGCGCGATGTCCTCCAATTCGTCGCCTGCCCCGACGATCAGGTCGGCCGTCACCTCGTCACCCATGCCGGCGTCGACCTCGTCGTGCTCACGGGTGCCCTCGAGACCGCCCAACTCTTCCGCTCGTGGAAGCCCTCGATCCGTTTGATCGGCGAGACGAGCGGCAAGAACGCGCTGGTGATCACGGCTGCCGCCGACGTTGACGTGGCGATCAAGGATCTGGTGCGCTCGGCCTTCGGCCACGCCGGGCAGAAATGTTCGGCGGCGAGCCTGGCGATCATCGAGGCATCGCTGTACGACGACCCGAACTTCCAACGGCGGCTCGCTGACGCAGTCCGCAGCATCCGGCTCGGACCGGCCGACGATGTCGCCACGATGATGGGCCCACTGATCGGTGAGCCGCCGCCGAAGCTGCTCCGAGCCCTCACACATCTCGAACCCGGTGAGCACTGGCTGGTCGAACCACGATGCCTCGACCCAGATCGGCATCTATGGTCACCCGGGGTTCGTGGCGGCGTCACGATGGGTTCGTGGTTCCACATGACGGAGTGTTTCGGTCCGGTGCTCGGTGTGATGAGAGCCGACAACCTGGACCACGCGATCGAACTGCAGAACGCTGTCGCGTTCGGGTTGACAGGCGGGATCCACTCGCTCGACGAGCGTGAGATCGAATCGTGGCTCGACCGGGTCGAGGTGGGGAATGCGTACGTAAACCGGCACATCACCGGCGCCATCGTCCGTCGGCAACCATTCGGCGGGTGGAAGCGTTCGTCAGTGGGCTGTGGCCCGAAGGCGGGCGGTCCGGCTTACGTCGACGGATTCGGGACCTGGACGGGCGGCAGCGACGACGAGACGCTGTTCCGTATCGTCTGGCAGGAGTATTTCACCGCGGAACATGACCCATCCGGTCTCGCCTGCGAATCGAACCGACTGCGATATCGACCACTTCCTTCGGTTGGTTTGTACGTGTCTCCGGGCGCAGCTCCCACCGACGTGGCCGTCGCCGAGATGGCAGCCAGGGTGGCCGGAGTTCCGCTCGTCCGACTCGAAACGCCGGCATCAACGACTGTCGATCGCGTGCGAGTCGTCGGCTCGCTCACCGACGATCAGCTCGCCGAGTGCCAGCTCGCCGGCATCGAAGTCGATCGTGTCCAGCCGGTCGCCGACGCGACGGTCGAACTCCGGCGATGGGTCCGCGAACAGTCGGTCAGCTGGACGCGCCACCGCCACGGACGTCCGCTCAGATCCAGCGGGCGGTGACGCCTGCAATCCGTTCCCCGGTGAGGTCCTTGAGCCTGACACCAACAAGCTTGGCCACCGACAGAGTCCTACTCGGCTCTGACTGGCCGCACCCGGAGCGCCTCGCCTCACCACGTGAGTGGATCGGCGACTTCGTCGAGCTCGGTGACGCCGATATGCGCAAAGCGCTCCGCGACAACCTGTTGACGCTGTCGGGCTACTGATCGTTGTCTGGGCGCTGGCACCGGCGAGGTCCAACTTGACAAACGCCGATTCAGCGCGCATGATCCACTCATCCGACAGGCGCGAAGGAGAACGAAATGACTCTCTCGATTGGGGACACAGCGCCCGATTTCGAGGCGCAGACCACGGAGGGGCAGATTCATCTTCA
>JANMTV010000081.1:0-7878 GCA_031390905.1 Ilumatobacteraceae bacterium
CGTGGACGGGCGGAACCACGTGACTTACCTGGTGAGTGTGTGGGCGATCGCCGTCACGTGGCGTAGATCTGAGCCGCAACATCCGCCGAACACATTGACCCATGGCATCGCTGCAGCCATATCGCCGTATTGCATGGCCAGTTCTTGGGCATCGCCATCATCGAGGGTTTCAGCTTCGTCGAGCTCGGCGTGGCTCTTTCGTGAGGCGTTGCAGCGAAGTCCGCGGATTCGGTGAGTCCATCCTGCGTCACCGATGACACTGCCGAAATGGTCAGGGTGAGCGCAGTTGACCATGAAATAGACGGCGGCACCGTTGGTCGCCGCGTCCACGGTCTCGATGGCATGACCAAGTGACTCACCGGTCGGTAGCACCCCATTGGTCTCGACAGTGAACGAGACGACAATCGGAAGCCCGACGGCGCTTGCAGCTCGGACTGCGCCGATCGCCTCGTCAGACTGCGTGAAGGTCATCGCCGTCACCATGTCTACATCGGTTTCCGCCAGCCATCCGAGCTGGATCGCATGGTACGCCTCGGCTTCGTCGGCGGCTACAGCTACATCGGGCGCATACGCATCGCCGCGCGGGCCGATGAGGCCGTTCAGAACCACCGGCTGTGCGTTGTCGGTGAACTCCGAGCGGACGCCGGCGATGAACGCGATCGCATCCTGGTTGGCTCGGACGAGGTCGGCTTCGCTCGCTTGAAGTGAATCGGCCCAGTGGAGGTGGGCTTTCCATGTCTGACTATCAAGCACGAAGCCGGCACCGATATCGCGGGCCAGTGTCAAGAACCCGCGAAAGTAGTCGACGAGCGCTGCTCGCCCGGCCCTGTCGGCGAGCAGCGTGTGCGCCGCAAACTCACGGATCTCGATTCCCTTGTTGAAGATCAGGTCGGTTTCGATCCCTGCATCGGTGAGGTAAAGCCCTCCGTCGAGCTGTGGCAGGCTTGCGCGATACGAAGTCACCTGTGTCCTCTCCCCATCTCGGTTGATTCCTACTGACGTCCCGAAATGGACGTCTACGGCCAGCAACATGTTGGCCGATATGTGCTCCGGTAGCAAACCTGCCGCGGCAGAAGCCGAGCCGCCGGACCGGGGTTGGAGCTAACCCTCGATGTCAAGTCTCTCCTGGCCTCTGCCGACAGATCTCGGTGACGTTCCCCGCGTTCTATCATCGGCTGCGACATCATGGCCCATACGTTCTGGCGTTGGCCGCGCCGTTGGTGCTCTGGGTGGACTCCTGACGGACGAACCGTGAACGCGATTTGGCGTCACGGACGACTTGCCCGAGACAACGTGACGTTCTCATTCACGTAACTGGTGAGGCACGACGCCGGAGTCGAAGCGGTAGCCGACACCCGAGTCGGTGATGAAGTAGGCGGGAGTTGCCGGGTTTGGTTCCAGCTTGCGTCGCACATGACCCATGTGAACACGCAGCAGGTTGGGATCGGGGTCGTAACTCTGGCCCCAGACGGCGGTGACGAGTTGGCGATGGGTAACCAGCCGGCCCGGATTGCGGACGAGGTATTTCACGATCGACCACTCTGTTGGCGTGAGGCGGACCTCCTCTCGTTCGGTGCCGACAAACGCCCTGTGTCCGATGAGATCGAGCCGGAACGAGGCGGTTGACACTTCCGGTTGATCGACCTCGACGTCGGCCGAGCGACGAAGCGCGGCGCGGAGTCTGGCAAGCAATTCGGCCATGCCGAAGGGCTTGGTGACGTAGTCGTCAGCCCCGGCATCGAGTGCAGCGACCTTCGACGACTCCTCGTCGCGAACGGTCAGCACGACAATCGGAACGTTGGTCCAGGCGCGCAGTGCCTCGATCACGCCGATCCCGTCGATACCGGGAAGACCGAGATCCAAGAGAACCAGGTCGGGCCGTTCCTCGGCAGCGGCCCGAAGCCCTGTTTCGCCGCTGTCGGCTTGCACCACTTCGTAACCCCGCGCCTTCAGGTTGAGTCCGAGTGCCCGGCGGATCTGGGGTTCGTCGTCGATCACGAGAACCTTGACTGTCGGCCCGGTCATCGCCGCTCGCAATCCTCGGCTACCTGCAGCGAGAGCGTCACGGTGAGCCCGCCACCTGGTGTGTCGTCCATCGTGAACTGGCCTGACATCGCCTCGATGAAGCCCTGCACGATCGAGAGGCCGAGGCCCACGCCGTCGATCGTGTTGGTATCGCCGAGGCGCTGGAATGGGGCGAGTACGCGCCCTCGATCGCTGGCCGGAATCCCCGGTCCCCGATCGATGACACACAGGTTGAGCCGATCTCCCACTCTGCCAGCAGTAACGCGGATCGGCGACGAAGCCGGTGAATGTCGGCATGCGTTGGTCAACAGGTTTGCCAGCGCACGCTCGAGCAGCACGCTGTCGGCATGGGCGAATGGAAGATCCTCTGGCACGTCGATCTCAACTCGATTGGCTTCGCGTCCGAGATTCTGCACAGCGGCGTTCGTCGTGTCGACCAGCGAGGTTGGGGTGAGGTGCACCGCCAGCGCACCAATCTGAAGACGACTGGCGTCAAGCAAGTTGCCGACGAGCCGGTTGAGTCGATCAGTCTCTTCGTCGATCGTTTCGAGGGCTTCGTTGAGTTGGTCCGGAGTCCATGACACGTCGTCCTCCAGCAGCCCGGAGACCATTGCCTTGATAGTCGCCAGTGGACTCCGGAGGTCGTGAGAAACCGCCCGCAACAATGCCGTTCGAACAGCGTCGACTCCGGCAAGCGCTGTTGCCTCGGCGGCTTCGAGCGCCAGTGACTGTGTGTCGATTGCCTTGGCGAGTTGATCAGCAAGGATTCGGATCACACGGTGATCGTCAGCAGTCAATGCGCCGCCTTCTATGTCGAGCTGCCGCCGGACGCCGTTCGGTCCCGGACGAATGTCCACTTGTACAACCTTGCCGCCAGGCGTGGCGTCACCTGATTCGGCGAGGGTGGACGGTGTCGGGCCATCGAGTGAGATCAAACGTGCGGACGTCAGGCCGAATGTGCGACGAATCTGCTCGAGCACACTCGGCACCGGGTCTACGTCGGCAACCAGACTCGCTGCCGACCGTGCGAGTATCGCCGCTTCCGCTCGCGCTCGGTGTGCCTCGATCGAGCGACGGGCTGCGAGGTCGACAAAGCTGCCGACGGTCACCGCGACGACAAGAAACACGACCATCGCAACGACGTTCTCACCGTCGGCGATCGTGAAGGTGTTCCGCGGTTCCACGAAGTACCAGTTGACGAGCAACGACGCGGACACCGCTGCGAATGCGGCAACGATCCTGCCTCCGATGGCGGCGACCGCCAGCACCAATGTCAGGAACATCAGGAGGATCGTGGAGAGTTCGAGGCGATCCGACATACCGTCGAGCGCTGCCGTGAGAGATGGCAGTCCGGCGACAGCCAGGATCCATGCGACGACCCCGCGTCGAGTATCGATCTCGGGCCGAATCACGTGCTGGCGACGGTGGGTTGTCGACCGGCGGTCCGATTCTGGTCGGGCGATCACGTGGATGTCGAGTTGGTTTGCCAGTCGAGTGACTCTGCCAACGAACGATCCGTGCCACAACTCGTGCCAACGGCTTCGTTGGGTCGAACCGATGACCAACTGGGTGGCTCGCTCGTTCGTGGCGAACCCGACGAGGGCTGCTGCGGGATCGTGACCAACGACGTCGTGAACAGTTCCACCCAGCGCCACCACGAGGTCGCGTTGTGCCAAGAGGTTCTCATCGACGTGATGCGAGAGTCCGTCATCGCTGACCACGTGGACGCCGATCAGTTCGCCCCCAACCCTGCCCGCCATCCTGGCCGCCCGCCTGATCAGCATGTCGCCGTCGGGAGCGCCCGTCAGACCGACCACCACACGTTCTCGGGTCTCCCACGCTCCACTGATGCCGTGCGCCGCGACATACGTGTTCAGCGACTCCTCGACCCGGTCGGCAACCCACAACAGGGCGAGTTCCCGTAGCGCTCCAAGATTGCCGGGTCGGAAGAAGTTGGAGAGCGCCGCGTCGATCCGCTCGGGTGGGTAGATATTGCCGTGCGCCATGCGTCGCCGAATCGCCTCGGGTGACATGTCGACGAGTTCGATCTGGTCGGCACGTCTGACGATCGCATCCGGCACGGTCTCACGTTGAACCGTTCCAGTAATTCGGGCGACCACGTCGTTGAGCGATTCGAGGTGTTGAATGTTGACCGTCGAGATCACGTCGATTCCGGCGTTCAGGATCTCGTCGACGTCCTGCCAACGTTTCTCGTTCCGGCTTCCCGGGGCGTTGGTGTGGGCGTACTCGTCGACCAGCACCACGTCGGGACGCCTCATGAGGATCGCATCGATGTCCATCTCCGAGAGCATCGTGTCACGATGCTCGACGCTCTTGCGAGGGACCAGTTCCATACCTTCGAGTCGCTCAGCAGTGAGTTGCCTACCGTGGGTTTCGACCACTCCAACGACGACATCGGCTCCGCGCTCCGTTCGTCGGACTCCCTCACCGAGCATGGCGTAGGTCTTGCCGACGCCAGGGGCCGCTCCGAGGTAGATGCGCAACGCACCGCGGGTCATGGCGCGAGTCTCTCACCGCTACCAGGCGAACCGGCTCGGTCGAGCGCGATGTTCACAGCCAGAACTCTGTACAGGACGAGCAGCGTCACGGTCGACAACCTCGCGTCAGTCCGTCGGAAGGTCGATCACAACGGCCGAACGAGCGTTGGCAGGAGCATTCACGATCGCAAGTCGTCCAGCGCCAAATTGAGCGTCACCACGTTCACACCCGGCTCGCCGAGGATGCCGAGACTGCGGCCGTCCGTGTGCGCTTCGATCAGAGCATCTACGGCCGCCCGCTCAAATCCGCGTTCCGCGGCCACACGGGCTGCCTGCAGTCGGGCATTGGCGACCGAGATGTGCGGGTCGAGCCCCGAACCGGAAGCAGTGACCGCATCGACGGGCACGTCCACGTCATCGCCGAGCCCGTTCTCAGCCCGGTACACCGCCACCCTTTCTTCGACCGCCGCGAGCAGATCGGGGTTGAGTGGCCCGAGGTTTGAGCCAGAGCTTGCCGAGCCGTCGTACCCCGCGCCGGCAGCCGATGGACGGGAGTGGAAGTATTCAGGTGCCACGAAGGTCTGACCGATCAACTCGCTGCCCATTACGACGCCGTCACGTTCGATCAACGAACCGTCGGCCTTGTCGCCGAAGGTGACCTGTCCGATGAGGGTTGTAATGAGCGGATAGGCGACACCCAGTAGCAGCGTGAAGGTCACCATCATGATCAGCGCCGGTCGAATTTGTCGGATGAATGTACGCATCTCACTTCACTCCTAATGCCGAGACGATGAGGTCGATGATCTTGATACCGACGAACGGTGCGATCACGCCACCCAAGCCGTAGATCAACAGGTTTCGACGCAGGACGGCCGACGCCGCTTCAGCCCGGAATTTGACGCCCTTCAGCGCCAACGGCACGAGAGCGACGATGATCAGCGCGTTGAAGATGACAGCAGACAGGATCGCCGAGCGCGGGCTGTCGAGTTGCATGACGTTGAGGTCGTCGAGCGCCGGGAGCACACCGGAGAACATGGCGGGGATGATCGCGAAGTACTTGGCGACGTCGTTGGCAATCGAGAAGGTCGTCAGCGAACCACGTGTCATCAGTAACTGCTTGCCGACTTCGACGATCTCGATCAGCTTGGTCGGGTTACTGTCGAGATCGACCATGTTGCCGGCCTCTTTCGCGGCCTGCGTGCCGGTGTTCATTGCCACACCGACGTCGGCCTGAGCCAATGCAGGCGCGTCGTTGGTACCGTCACCGGTCATCGCAACCAGGTTGCCGCCGGCCTGCTCGCGCTTGATCAGCGCCATCTTGTCTTCTGGCGTGGCCTCGGCAAGGAAGTCGTCGACGCCAGCTTCTCGTGCGATGGCCGCAGCGGTCAGTGGATTGTCACCGGTGATCATCACTGTGCGGATTCCCATCGCCCGCAGTTCGTCGAAGCGATCGCTCATGCCCGGCTTCACCGTGTCCTTCAGCCGGATGACACCAAGGACTCGCCATTGTTGGCCGGGCGCTCGGTCGATGACGACGAGCGGGGTGGCACCATCCTTCGAGACCTGTTCGACGATCGGCAGCAGCTCGAGGGGAACTTGCCCACCCTCAGCCGTGACGAACTTGCGGACGGAGTCGGCTGCGCCCTTTCGCACCGTACGACCGGTGGTCAGATCCATGCCGGACATACGTGTCTGGGCCGTGAACGGCACCAACACGGCACCGGGATCGTCGATCGACTGGAGACCGAAGTTGCGAGTCGCGAGTTCGACGATCGATCGACCCTCAGGGGTTTCGTCGGCGAGCGACGACACGAGCGCGCCCTCGGCAACCTCAGTCGGTGTCACGCCATTGACCGGGAGAAATTCGGAAGCTTGGCGCGAGCCGTAGGTGATGGTGCCGGTCTTGTCGAGCAACAGTGTCGTGACGTCACCTGCGGCCTCGACTGCTCGGCCTGACATGGCCAGCACGTTGCGCTGTACCAACCGGTCCATGCCGGCGATGCCGATCGCCGAGAGCAGACCGCCGATCGTGGTCGGGATCAGGCATACCAGCAGCGCGACCAGAACGATGATCGATTGTTCGGCGCCCGAGTAGATGGCGAATGGCTGCAACGTGACGACGGCCAGGGTGAAGATGATCGTGAGGCCGGCGAGCAGAATCGTCAGAGCGATCTCGTTCGGCGTCTTCTGGCGATCCGCCCCCTCGACGAGCGCGATCATCCGATCGAGGAACGTCTCGCCCGGCTTGGCGCTGATCCGCACCACGATTTCGTCGCTCAGCACACGCGTACCACCGGTAACGGCAGACCGGTCACCACCACTCTCACGGATCACCGGTGCAGACTCACCGGTGATAGCGGACTCATCGACCGTGGCGATACCTTCGACGATGTCGCCATCGCCGGGGATCACTTCACCGGCCGTGACGAGACACAGGTCGCCGACCCGCAGTTCCGCCGAGGACTTCTCCTCGATCGTGCCATCCGCTCGCCGGACCCGTGCGGTGGTGTCGGCTCGGGTCTTCCGCAGTGTGGCTGCCTGTGCCTTGCCGCGGCCCTCGGCCATTGCTTCTGCGAAGTTTGCGAACAGGACGGTGAACCACAAGAACGCTGCCACGAGGCCGGAAAATGCGTTCTGCTGCCCGGTCGAGTCGCCGAAGTCGCGTATGAACAAGATGGTGGTCAAGACCGAGCCCACCTCGACGATGAACATCACCGGGTTCTTGGCCATCCATCGAGGATTGAGCTTTCTGAAAGCGTCGATCGACGCAGACCGCATGATGGAGGGATCGAAGATCGACTTCGAAGCAGCGGCCTTGGTCCGAACCTTCGGTGGACGTTCCGGACCTGCGGCTGGGGTGTGAATGGTGGCGGTCATGGTGTGGCCTTTTTCGTTTCCGGACATCACAGGGAGAGGTGCTCGAGGATCGGGCCCAGCGCGAGCGCCGGGAAGAAGGTCAGGCCGGCCACGATCACGATCACGCCAACGAGGAGCATTCCGAAGAGTGCGTCGTGCGTCGGCAGCGTGCCGCTCGTGGCCGGCACCCTGGGCTTTGCGGCGAGTGAGCCTCCGATGGCGATCGCCGGGATGATGGTCAAGAACCGAGCCATCAGCATCGAGAACCCCTGGGTCACCGTGTACCACTGCGTACCGGTGCCCTGATAGGCAAACGCCGAACCGTTGTTGTTGGCGGTGGACGCGTAGTTGTACAGCACCTCCGAAAGACCGTGCGGGCCCGGCTGGTACGTGTTCGCAGAGTTGATGAGCACCGACGCGGCGGCGAAGGGCAGCAGCGCGAAGGGCATGGCGAGGATGTACAGCGTCACCAGCTTCATCTCCGACGCTTGGATCTTCT
>JANMTV010000284.1:0-5015 GCA_031390905.1 Ilumatobacteraceae bacterium
TGCCCGGCCACTCGTCCACGACCGTCAGCTCGCGCTCCGCATCCAGGAAGAGACCGATCTCGATCGATCGCACGCCATCGTCATCCTTACCGCCAACGACCCGCTGTCGTTCTCACTGAAGGCCTGGTAGGCGGTGCCGGATGTGTAGGCGGCGATCGAGGCGAGGATCGGTAGTTTTTCTTCGGGGATCCACCCGTTGATCGGTTCACCTCGGCCGTTTTGGCGTGAGACGGCGACGGCGAGACCGGCCAGCGGGTCGAGCGACGAGACGGGCCAGTCCGAGCCGAAACTGATCGTCGCCCCGGCCTTCGCCAGTGACGCGATCGGGTATTGCATCGCAGTTCGCCGCGGGCCGAGGCGGGGGGCGATGAGTTCAATGTTGAGTTGATCCAGGCATGCCCAGAGCGGTTCGAAGTTGGCGATCACCCCGAGCGACGAGAATCGTCCGCGGTCGTCGGGATGGACCAATTCGGTGTGCGCGATCACCGGTCGTCGGTCGCGCGGACCGTTGTGACGGCTCGCATGCTCAATGGCGTCGAGCGCCATGCGGACACCGGCGTCGCCGATGGCATGGATATGGGTTTGGAACCCGTCGGCGTCGAACCGACGGACCGCCTCGGAGAGTTCGGCGGTGGTCCAGTTGGGCAAGCCACACGAATGGGGTGCGTCCTCGTACGGTTCGAGCAGAAACCCGGTACCTGATTCGATCACTCCGTCGGCGAAGAACTTGACGGTGAATGCGGTCAGCGACCGGCTGGCGTGGCCGTCAGCGTGAAGGGCGTGACGCGCCGCGAGGAAGTCGTCGCGTTGGCGAACCCATCGCGTTGGTTCAGCGCGGAAGGCACCGTTGAACCGGCACGACAACTCCTGGTTTCGGGCAGCCTCGGCGTACACCTCTAGTGAGTCAGGCGTGACAAGTGCGTCCTGGGCCCACACGATGCCGTGGCGGGCGAGTTCGCCGAGTGCGGCGTGAAGCCCACGCGCGACATGTTGCGGGTCCGGCTCTGGAAGGACCAGCTCGATCAGCTCGATCGCCCCGAACTCGCGCAGCGTGCCGATCGGTGTGCCGTCGCCCCGTCGCACAATCGTGCCGCCCGGCGGGTCGGGCGTGAGCCGGTCGATACCGGCAAGTTCGAGCGCGCGGGTGTTGACCCACATGCAATGGTGATCGTTCGAAGTCAACGCAACTGGCCGGTCCGGGCACACGCGGTCGAGCAGTTCGGCGTCGCCGACCCCGTCTGGCAGCAGCGAAAGTTGGTATCCGGCGCCGCGAATCCACGACTCATCGGGGTGCTCGGCGGCACATTGCTGTACGGCGTCGAGGACTTCGTCGATCGAACGTGTTGTGACCAGGTTCAGTGAGATCTGCTCGATACCGGCCGACAGCGGATGGGCATGGCCGTCGCGAAAACCTGGTAGCAGGCACCTGCCAGACAGGTCGACGACGTCGTCCCACGACGCCGACCAGGCCCGTGCCTCGTGACCGAGAGCGACAATGCGACCGTTGGCGACCGCAATGGCGTCGGTGATTGGGAGCGCTGCGATGTTGGTGACAATCGTGCCTCCCGAATAGAGGGTTCTCATGTGGTTCCTTCAGTGGCCTTGACGTTCGGTGCGACGGGCGACGTAGCAGGTGTAGGTCTCATCGCGGCACGGGATGGCTGCCAGCCCTTGCCGGGCACGCTCGCCCTCAATAGTTGGGTGTAGCTGTGGTGCGGGGTGTCGAGCACGGTGGCGGTTGGGCCGCGTTCGATGATGCGGCCGCGTTGCATCACGACGATCTCGTCGCTGAGCTGGCGCACCACGGCGAGGTCATGGCTGATCAGCAGGTACGAGACCCCGGTGGCGTCGCGGATATCCATCAGCAGGTTGAGGATCTGTGCCTGGATCGACACGTCGAGCGCCGCCACCGATTCGTCGAGGATCAAGATGCGCGGTTCGGCGGCCAACGCACGGGCGATCGCGGCGCGCTGGCGTTGACCACCCGACAATGCCCGTGGCAGCGCGGCGGCTTGGCGATCGTCGAGACCGACCAGCCCCAACAATTCGCGTACTCTCGCCCGACGGGCGGCCTCGCCGGTGGAGCGGTCGCCGTGGAATCGGACGATCTCGTCGATCGCGCTCTCGATCGTTTGGCGCGGGTCGAGACTCGAATACGGGTCCTGGAAGACGATCTGAATTTCTCGGCCGCGCCGCCGTCGTTCGATCGTGGACCTCGGCGGGCGGGACCGTTCACGATCGCAGGCAACCACTGACCCTGCCGTTGGGCGTTCGAGGCCAACGATCATCCGGGCGACGGTGGTCTTTCCGGAGCCGGATTCACCCACGATCGCCAGCGAGTGCCCTGATTGGACATCGAAGCTGACGTCGTCAACGGCGACGGACGAGCCGAACTCCTTGCGGAGTCCCCGGACCATCAGCACCGGCTTGATCGCGCCCGCCGACGGCTGGTCAATCACGAACCCACGCTCCCCAACTCGCTCGCGGGGTGCCCACGGTGAAGCTCCTCGGCCAATAGACAGCGAACCTCGACACCGTCGATCGTGGTCACCTCCGGTGACTCGGCACAGCAACGATCGGATGCGTGGCGGCATCGCGGAGCGAACGCGCACTGATCCGCTGGGGCATCGAACGCAGAGACCGACTGGCCGGCGATTGCCTCCAAGCGACGCGCAGTTGAATCAATTCGCGGTCGCGCCCGTTGTAACGCGGCGGTGTAAGGGTGCAACGGATCGTCGTCGAGATGTGCCGACGAGGCGCACTCCACGATCTGTCCGGCGTACATCACGGCGGTTCGGTCACAAACCGCGGCGGCGAGGGCTAGATCGTGAGTGATGAACAACATCGCCACGCCCAACTCGCGTCGAAGCTGATCGAGAATCGTCATCACCTCGGCCTGGGTGGTGACGTCGAGCGCCGTGGTCGGCACGTCGGCGAGTATCAATCGCGGCTGTGGCAGCAGCGCGGTGGCGATCATCACCCGCTGCAACATTCCACCCGACAACTCGTGGGGATATTGACGGAGCCGCTGTGGACCGCGATCGATATGAACCGCGTCGAGCAGTTCTAGGCTGCGAATCTTGGCCTGTCGTCGCGACATCTGACCTGACGACACGACCGCTTCGGCCATGAAATCGCCGATCCGGCGCACCGGATTGATATGGACCCGCGGGTCCTGGAAAATCATCCCGACCTCGGCCCGGTAACGGCGCAGTCCGTGGGTGTCGAGGCTGGCGACCTCTTGACCTGCGTAGCTGATCGCACCTTTGACGGTCGCACCGGGGGGCAGTAGCCGATCGATCGCCCTCGCTGTCATCGACTTACCCGAACCGGATTCACCGACGAGGCCGAGGGTTTCGCCGGCACGAATGGTCAGGTTGACGTCGTGCAACACCCGTTTCAGCTCACCTCTGATCGGAAGGCGAACCTCCAGACGCTCGACGACGAGCAGCGGCGGTGCCGACGTTGCGAGCGACCGAAGGTCGGGTTGTCGGGCCATGCTGGTGTCACTTGGCGTCGTTCTGTTCATTTCGAGATCCCCGACCGACGGGAAAGACGGTGGCCGAGCACGTTGAACGCGACTACCACCGCGACGAGCACAAGGCCCACGATCACGACCGGTGTCGGATGTTGTTGAACGATGCCACCCTGGTTCTCGTTGATCATCGCCCCCCAGTCGGGATGCGGCGGCTGAACACCGAGGCCGATGTACGAGATCGCTGCCAGATCGACCATTGCGTATCCGAAGAGTACGGTTGCCTGAGCGACGATCAGCGGTGTGACGTTGGGGAGCAGGTGGCGCCGACAGATCATCCAGCCCGACAAGCCCTGCACTTCGAGCGCGGCGATATAGGCGCGACCGCGTTCGCCCAGCGCCGCGCTACGAACGGTCCTGGCGATATACGGGGTGTAGGCGATCGACAGCGCAATCACCGCCGAACCGATCCCCGCACCAGTCACCGTCGCGGCGAGGATCGCAATGAGGATGCCGGGGAAGGCAAACACCATATCGGTGATGCCCCCGAGCAGCGCGTCGACGCGGCCCCCGCGCCAGGCGCTGACGATCGCGACCACGACTCCGGCGATCACCGAGAGCCCTACTACGGCGAGCGGCCCGAGCATCGCCGAACGGGTGCCAACCAGCAATCGCGACAACAGATCGCGACCGTTGGCATCGAAACCCAGCAGATGGCCGCCTCGAGGGCCATCCCAGGAGTCGCCCACATTCGCTTTCGTGGGGTCGTGCGGGGCGATCAACGCGCCGATGACCGCCACGATCACCATGGTGCCGATGATCACCGCCGAGATCGTCCCGAGCACGCCAACGGATGCCAGCCAGCGACGTAGCCGTCCGAAACTTGCCGAACCGCTGTTCGCCAGCGATCCGTTGATGATCACCTGGCTCATCGGTTCATCGTTCCGACGCTTACACGGGGATCGAGCAGGACGTACAACAGGTCGACCAGGGCATTCGTGACCACGAAGATCACGACGATGACCAACGAGATTCCCTGCACCACCGCAACGTCCTTGGACGCCGCTGCCCGCACGAGGTAGCTGCCCAGCCCGTTGATCGAGAACGCCCGCTCGATCACCGCCGACAGGGCGAACAGGCTGGCGATCGTGATGCCGCTGACCGTCGTGATCGGGATGGCGGCGTTGCGAAACACGTGCCGACGCACGATCTGATGCCACGGGATGCCGCGGCTAATTGCGGTCTGGACATGTTCGCGGTCGAGTTCTTCGCGTAGCGCGGTCTGGGTGACGCGCCCGACGACGGCCAGCGCCGAGACCGCCAACGCGGTCGCCGGCAGTGTCAGGTGCTTGACCCGGTCCAAGACGCCTTCTCCTTGGCCGAGCGCCGGGAACCATCCGAGCTTTGCTACGAACACGACCGACAGGACCACTCCCGCTACGAACGACGGGATCGCCGCCGAGATTGCCGTTGCCACGAGCACGTTCGATTCCATCCACCGCGGACCGAGCGCTCCGAGACATCCAACACCGACCCCGAC
>JANMTV010000340.1:0-2043 GCA_031390905.1 Ilumatobacteraceae bacterium
GACCCAACCAGCACCCGCGTATCGACCGTGACATCGGTTGCCCAATACCCGCCGTTCACACAATACGCGGCAAACGCAACATCGTCCGAAACATCGATACTCCCCGCCAACAGGGCGTGCAGATCGTCGTCCGAATCCACCGACCCGCCATCGCGGTGCAACCTGACCACGACCTGATCGCCGTTCGGGATCGAACGTCGCGTGTCAACCAGAATCCACACGATCGCAATGAGTACCAACGCCAACGCGATCTTACCGACACGATCAAGCCTCACCCGCCCGGGCGTTGGATCCCACTCGCTCGTCGTATTCGAACGACGCCAACGTCGAAGCCCTAACACCTCGACACCGTATGAAACCCCATCGCGTCGCGGTTGACCGGGTCAATCTGCCCGTCCTGACAGACCCCGATTGGCTCAGCTGAACCCGGAGGCGATATCGCCGAGAAGATGTCACCGACGCGTGCATACAAACCGCCATCATCGTTGAAGTAGACGACAGTCGTCGCGATGTACGCGCCGCCGCCGCCTCCCGCCCCAACCACAGCCGAGGCTCCAACCGTAAAGTACCCGGTCGGCTCACCCGACGGCTTCAAACCGGCGCATACAGAAACCTGTCCGCCAAGCAGCGCAGCCGCGGTCCCCAAACCGCACACCGAGGGGCCCGCAAGCTGGTCGACATACTGCGCGTTAGTAGTGAAACCGCCGCCACTGACCGTACCCGACAGATTCACACCTGCACCACCTCCAGCACTACCGATGATGGCGAATTCATTCGTCAAGAACACGGTACACGCCTCTAGGACCACCATCCAGAATGCACCCGCCTGACCACCCGCGCACTGACCCCCACCAGGATTCGCCCAGTCGCCAGAATGAGCGACAATGTCGTCAAAGTATCCGTTCAAGTCAAACTTCAAATCGTCAAGACTCAACCCGGAATCACGATCGATATCCGGGCCATCGCTCCATGACCCGCTACCGCCACCACCACCCACGATCGGGCCTGACGCCGAGGCTGCACGATGCTCGGCGGCGTCGGCGGTGACGATTGTCGGGCCGGGTGGACTGGCTGGATTCGAGATAGGGGGCGTTGGCACCGCTGCACTCGCCCGCGCTGCCCCCTCCTTGAGCGCCGTCGCTCGTGCTGCGTCTTGAGCAGCAGCCTGGGTGATTGCCAACGCCGCCGCGGCTCTCGCGTTGGCATCCCTGATCGCCGCTGCTCTGGCAGCATCCTGCGCTGCTGCCGCGGCCGCCGCTGCTCTTGCGTTGGCCTCCCTGAGCGCCGCTGCTCTGGCCCCATCCTGGCGAGCCGCCTCCTCTGCAGCGGCCTTCGCCTTCGCAGCTGCTTTCACCGCAGCATTCCCGGCGACAGCGTCAGCAGACGCCAAACCATCAGGATCGAAAAACCTGGTCGGATTGTTATTGGCATACGCGAACCGATTCAACGTCACCGGACGAGCCACCGCCCCGCTATAACTATCACGGGACACGAACACCGAACTCGTGTGATACCAACGGGCACCCATATCCACCATCTGACTGGTTGGATCCGTATACGAACCCTGGAACCCCCATCGCAAATCCGTTGACCCGGTCCCCGTCAGCCGGGCACCCCACGGATCAACAGCCAACGAATCGATGATCGCACCGGCACTGTCGTGAGTACCGACCACATCACCGTGGGCGTCAGTGATCACATCCAACGACACACCACCTTGGCGTTGCGCCACAATCTCGCCACTCGGGCCACGCGACACGGTCGAGACACCATCACTCGATGGCTGATTCGAGAAACCCGAATACGAAAACGGCACGGCGTTGCGCGTGTTGATCCGACCCAACCCGTCATAGCTGTACGACATAGCCCCAGCCAACACCATCCGGCCCAAACCATCAAACGCGTAGTTCGTCGACAAACCTCCCACCGACGACGAAGCCAATGTTCCACGCGCCGTCCACGACCTCGACGTGACACCATCAGACAACTGACGATTGCGGGCGTCATAACTCAACGTCATCGCACCCTTCGTGACCAGATTCC
>JANMTV010000341.1:0-2497 GCA_031390905.1 Ilumatobacteraceae bacterium
GACCCAACCAGCACCCGCGTATCGACCGTGACATCGGTTGCCCAATACCCGCCGTTCACACAATACGCGGCAAACGCAACATCGTCCGAAACATCGATACTCCCCGCCAACAGGGCGTGCAGATCGTCGTCCGAATCCACCCACCCGCCATCGCGGTGCAACCTGACCACGACCTGATCGTCGCTCGGAACGGACAGCCGTTTGTCAACCAGGATCCACACGATCGCAACGAGTACCAACGCCAACGCGATCTTACCGACACGATCAAGCCTGACCCGGCCAGGCGTCGGATCCCATTCGCTCGTCGTATTCGAACGACGCCAACGTCGAAGCCCTAACACGTCGACAACGTATCGGTCCGTTTGTGTGACTAGACCGGAACAACGAACTCGGAACATTGCGTCGTCGGGAACTCCAACGGTTCCCCGCCAGCAACAAACGGTTCGAGATAACGAACCTGCCTGTCGGTCCCCTCGAGCGAGGTCGGTTTGAACTCGTCAACATCCATGTAGATCACAAACTGCTCCCACAGTGAGGCCGACGCCACATAGACAACGAATCGGTCGAGAGCCTGAGTCGAAGCTGGCATCGCCCGCAACACCAGATAGTCGTCAACGAGTTGGTTGCCGAAACCCTCGACGCGCAAACCGCCAGCCGGGACACTCCCGTCGTTGGCCCAAATCCGTGCCTCGACCGCCTCCGCTAGGGAACGATCGACCTGACCAGACGCAACCAACTCAGCAACACGCACCAACTCTGGTCTCGTCGAAACAACGAGCACATCGTCGATAGTCACGTCGTGTTTCCAGTCGAGGATATTTCGACACGCAGCAGCCCGGATCAACCGGTTCTGACGACGAACATCGCCAGCCAAAACACCTGGCAGCTCAACATCGTCGGTGATGTCTTCAGCCGACCGAGGGATCACTAGAACCGCCGAATCGAGCCGCGAGTACCCTGCACCCGGACGATCAGTTTCGGGCACACAACCAGCGACCGACACGCCCAACACAAACACCCAGATGACACCGAGAGAACGACGGATGCTCATGGAAACCCACCCGGTAATCCGTTGTCCATGCGCCCTCCACCGTAACAGTCCGTGCTGTTACCCGACGTTCGTGCTATCCGTCGTCGAGAGCAAAGGTTTCGCAATCCGACGACGAGAAACTGACTGCCTCCCCACCCGCCACGCTGACATCAAGCACCCTGGCCCCGAAACCCGATGCACCGATCGGCTTGAACCGTTCCGCATCGACGAACTCGATGAACTGACTCGTCAGCTTGTTCGAGGCCGCGTAGACAACGTACCTGTTGACTGCATCTGGCGAGGGTGGCTCATTGACAAGCGACACATAGGGTGGCTCATTGACAAGCGACACATATCGCTCGAGTTCCAACCGCGAGATGCCGGCTTCGACGAGACCATCGTTGGGCGGCTCGTCCTGGCCGAAGTTTGTCACCGTTTCAACTGCCGCGGCCGTGCGCACCGTCACCTCACCGGAAGCCAGCAACTCGGCGACACGAACCAGACGCGGAGACGACGAGACGAGCATCTCCAAGTCCAAACTGAAGTCGTGCCTCCACTCGAGCACGTTGCGACAACCCGCCACACGAATCAATCGGTCAGCGGGTCGCTGAGCACCCGAAAGAACTGCGACGAGTTCGGTGTCAGACATTACCGCTCCGCCGTCCCGGTAGATCGTGAGCAGGATCGACGACTTCTGGGTAGGCCAGTACTCGGCGTTGGAATCGGGTCGGTTCCAGCAACCGGAACCGACCACCATCAGTGGAAGTACGGCAAGTAAACGCATTCGGATCCTCGACATAATCATGGTGCTGGAGTCAATCCGGAAAGATCTTGGCTGGAGATTCCGCAATAGCCAGCGTCACCCCAGCGCATGCAGGAACCATCAGGGTTTCGAACGACGACCGGGTCACGTGTGCCAGAACCAATCAGGGTTGACCAACTACCGAACAGCCGCGGTTGACCGGATCAATCTGCCCGCTCTGGCAGACCCGGCAGGGTACGTCAGGACGCGAAGCGATCATCACAGTCGTGACGATCGACCGGCACCGGTTCAGTAGATCCGGCGACCGACACCGTCGCACCAATCTCGATTCTGAACTGATCAGCGAATCGATTGATCGCCGCCCGATCGAGCCTTTGTAAGTCGACGAAGTAGATCAACTGCTCCGTGGTCGACTCCGAGACCGCGTACACGACGAACCGTTCGCTCGCCCCGTCTGAAGGCGGTTCCTCAATCGCCAACAAGTACTGCCCCAACGGCGCAACACCGAACTCGCGAATCACCCACTCCGGCAACGACGCAACCGACACCGTCGAACCAGGCTCACGACCGATCCGCTCAGACTCAACAGCCGCCACCAAATCGACACCGAACACCGAACCCGACACCAACTCCGCAGCACGAACATACCGATCATTCGACCCAACCAGCACCCGCGTATCGACCGTGACATCGGTTGCCCAATA
>JANMTV010000343.1:0-4989 GCA_031390905.1 Ilumatobacteraceae bacterium
GTTCGGCGTCACGCACAGGATCGAGTGACAGAAGTGTCTTTCGCATCCCGGTCGGCTTGTCAGTCCACTGCCTGACAGTCGAGTTCTTACGTTGCTGATCCAACTCGTCAACGTCAGCGTTGGCGTTCGCCTGGGCAGCGATATGACGGGCCAGATCACGACAACCGCGTTCGAACACCTCGACCCGCTGACGCCCAGCATCGCTCAACAAATCGGCTTCACAAGCGACGAACTCGGCCATCAGCTGATCATTCAGGTTGCGGGTCGCCGCAGCCAGCGCATCAACATGCCCGGCAGACACGGCACCAGCCGCTAACGCGTCTTCGAACGACGGCATCACCCCACAAATCGTTTCCCGTTCAGACGCGTTGTGCGCATCCTTCGACGAACAACGCCCCGCATCACTCAACAACGACGCAGCCGACTCGGAGTGTCCTTGGGCAGCGAGTTGACGGGTTCGGCGACTGACCCGAACCTCAGCCGCCGCGCACCAACTTCGGACCCGACCTAACTGGGAGACGAACCCGGCCAACTCGTCGCGGTCCATCACATCAGGATCACCAGCCAACAACGAATCGAGTGTGTTGCGGACTCCGTTGTCATCCATCGTGCACCTCCCCAAGAGTTGTTCGTTGACAGCAACCATATCGAACAATCTAACGAGATGCAACATACGTGCGAAAGATTTTGATGATTTCAGAAACGAGATGATGTCGCGGTACTTGCGCTGGGAAGACATAAATGCGTCGACGGCGAAAACCGTCCGCGGGCGAGTGTGCCGACGTGGGTCACGAGATCGTCGAGGCAGTTCGACCATCAACTGCGGCCCGGGCGGGTTTGAGTCAGCGCTTTCGCTGACCGAAATGGAGAGGACTCGGTCAGTGATGTCGCGTCTCGAGGCGGGTGTCGCGCACGTAATCGGCTGGAAGGGTTGGCAGGCGTCGCTTCGGTTGTTTGACGAACGCAGCGGGATGGAACTGATCACGGTCTGCGTTCGGCAACCGGGACTTCGCGTGTTGGTTGTGCGGGAACCAAGCGACCCCACGGGAGTAAGTCCGAGATCGACATCGGGACGCATCGTCTCGTGGAAGCCGTCGATCACCGGCTTGAGACTTCGCTCTCGTCACCGCGCTGAGGCCAGCCGATCCGCCAACTATGAGCGATGGAATCGTCGGCGGATGAATAGCAGCACTCCGGTCACGGCAAGCGCAATTACACCGGGCCACCCTGGGAGGAATCCGCTCGCCTCGATCGCTGCGTACTCACCTCCGGAAACGTCGTCGGCAGCATGCAACGCCCGTTCTTGGGCGAGAGACTCGTCATAACGGCGTTGCCAACCGCTCCGGTCCCTACCTTCCTGCATGCTGTTCATCGTGCCTGGTAGGCGATCGGGGTCGCAAGTCGCTCGCGCCGTAGTTCGAGTTGTATCGCATCGCATCGCACAGACGTTGCGTGACGCGCCATGAGCCAGACAGCCAAATCAAGGGGCAACAATCGCAGACATCTGTCAAGGATGGGTTGATTGATGACGATCGCCGGTGACTGTCGTACCCCCGGATTAGGGTGCTGATCATCGGAGGTGAAAGTGAGCGACGCGCTCAACATCGGCATCGCAATCTCGCAGTTCGCAGAAGCGGCGCGCCGAAAACTGTCCGCGATCGGTGCCAAAGGTGAACCCGAGGATCAGATCCGCGCGCCACTTGAAGGGCTCATCGCAGACCTTGCGGACCTCTGTGGGATCGGGCGGCAGCACGTCGTCGCCATCGGTGAGAGTTCGATAGCCGATCTCAAGACTCGGCCCGACTACGCGGTACAGCAGCGGGGCGCGCTAGTCGGATTCATCGAGGTCAAGGCACCTGGTAAAGGTGCAGATCCCCGAAAGTTCAAAGAGCGGCACGACAAGGATCAATGGGCCAAACTCAAGGCGATCCCGAACCTGATCTACACCGACGGCAACGAGTTCTCACTCTGGCGAGACGGTGAACTCGCCGGCAAGATCGTCAAATTGAACGGTGACATCGCCGTTGATGGCGGGTCGATCACAGCGGCCCCAGGAATTGAAGCTCTGTTCGAAGACTTTATTACCTGGCAGCCGGTTTCGCCGAGGACTCCGAAACAACTCGCCGACCTCACCGCTCGTGTCTGCCGATTGATGCGCGATGAAGTTGCCGAACAACTAGCGCTCCGCAACCCGGCACTCACCGATCTGGCCGCCGAATGGCGCACGCTGCTCTTCCCCAATGCCGACGAACAAACGTTTGCCGACGGCTATGCACAGGCCGTGACCTTCGGTCTGTTGGTGGCACGAGCGCGGGGCATCTCGGTAACTGCTGGGATCGGCAGCGCGGCCAAGCAGATCGGTTCGTCGCACTCTCTGATCGGTGGGGCACTGTTCATCCTCACGCTCAATACCGAAAGCCACGCCACCCTGAAGACATCGGTCGGCACCCTGACGCGGGTGCTCGAAGTGGTCGATTGGCCCAAGATATCCAAGGGCAAGCCAGAGGCCTGGTTGTACTTCTACGAGGAGTTCCTGTCGGTCTACGACGGGGACCTTCGTAAAAAGACGGGCTCGTACTACACGCCGCCCGAGGTCGTGACCGCGATGGTCGGCTTCGTGGAAACCGCGCTCCGAACGCGGTTCGGGCGATCCCAAGGACTCGCATCCTCCGATGTGACGCTCGTCGATCCAGCGGTCGGCACCGGCACATTCCTTCTAGCGGCGCTCCGCTCGATTGCCGAGACAGTCGAGGCTGACCAGGGGGCCGGCGCAGTCGGCGGAATGATTGAGGAAGCACTGGAGCGCCTGATCGGCTTCGAGCTGCAGCTCGGCCCGTTTGCTGTGGCCCAGCTTCGTCTCCTGGCGGAACTCGCAGATCTGGGTGTGACACCGGGCCACGAGTTGCGCATGTACGTCACCGACACCCTTGCCAACCCGTACATCGAGGACGAGAAACTGGGTCTGCTCTACGAACCGATCGCTGAGTCACGGCGCAAGGCGAACGAGATCAAGAAGAACCAGCCGGTTCTCGTCGTGATAGGGAATCCTCCATACAAAGAGAAGGCGAAGGGCCGGGGAGGCTGGGTCGAATCCGGCAGCCCAGAAGCAAAAATCGCGGCTCCGCTCGCGACCTGGTTCCCGCCGACCGGTTGGGGCGTTGGCGCACACGCCAAGCATCTCCGGAACCTCTATGTGTACTTCTGGCGTTGGGCGACCTGGAAGGTGTTCGATCATCACCCTGACGAGGCCAGCGGGATCGTGTGCTTCATCACCGTTGCCGGCTTCCTCAACGGACCTGGCTTCCAGAAGATGCGCGACTACCTCCGGCGAACCGCCGACGAAATCTGGGTCGTCGATTGCTCACCTGACGGCCATCAGCCCGATGTCAACACGCGGATATTTCAAGGTGTTCAACAGCCGGTGTGCATTGTGATGGCATCGCGGTCGAGAACCACCGACTCGGACGAGCCAGCCAAAGTGAGGTTTCGGTCGTTGCCGGTCGGTCACAGGGACTCCAAGTTCGAGACGCTCGCCACGATCAATATCGACGACGGCGAGTGGATCGACTGCCCGAACGGATGGCGCGACCCATTCCTGCCGGCGTCCACGGGATTGTGGTCGACATGTCCGGCGCTGAGTGACCTGTTCGTGTACGACGGGTCCGGCGTGATGCCTGGACGTACGTGGATCATCGCTCCGGACAGGCAGACCCTCATCGCCCGCTGGGCGGCGCTCACCAATGGGCCACCTGACGAAAAGGAGGACCTCTTCCACCCGCATCAGGGCGGGGATCGATCAACGACCAAGGTAGTGAAAGCTGGGCTCGCTGGCTACCCGGACAACCCCACACCGGTCGGCAAGGAGATAGGCCCGACGCTGCCCCCGTTGCGGTACGGCTTCAGATCCTTCGATCGCCAGTGGATAATCCCCGACAACCGGGTGATCAACCGCCCCAACCCCGGGCTATGGGCAGCAATGTCGCCGGTGCAGATTCACCTAACAGTGCTGCATCGCACTGCGCCAAGGACCGGACCGGCGGCCACACTCACTGCCGCTATCCCAGACCTCGACCACTATCACGGTCGCGGTGGCCGGGCGATACCCCTTTGGCTCGACCACGCGGCGACGGTCGCAAACGTTCGACCAGGCTTGATCCGGCACCTTTCGTCGATCCTCGGCGTCGAGATCTCTGCGGAGGACCTCTTCGCCTACATCGTCGGCGTCATCGCCCACCCCGCGTTCACTGCCCGCTTCGCCGAGGACCTTTCGACGCCCGGACTCCGAGTGCCACTCACAGCTGATGCGGCGATATTCCATCGTGCGGCCGAGCTGGGGCGTCGAGCGATCTGGCTGCAGACGTTCGGAGAGCGTTTCGGCGACGACACCGCCGGTCGCCCGTCAGGACGGCCGCGACTTCCTGCGGAGCGAGCACCCAAGGTGCCAGCAGACGGAGTGATCTCAACGACTCCCGGCGAGGCGACAGACATCTTCCTCTACGACGCCGTCAAGCGCCGGCTCCAGGTCGGGTCGGGTTTCGTCGAGAACGTCAGCCCCGAGATGTGGGCGTACAACACATCTGGCATGGGAGTGCTCACGCAATGGTTCAGCTACCGACGGGCTAACCGGGAGCGACCGCTGATCGGCGACAAGCGCCCACCGTCGCGGCTGGAAAAAATCCGGCCGGATCGATGGCTGCCCGAATACACGACTGATCTGCTTGACATGCTCCACGTCCTCGGGCAACTCATCGATCTGGAGACGATGCAGGCTGTGGCACTCGAAGCAATCTGTAGTGGCCCGATAGTCGCTGTCACCGTTCTCGATCAGGCGGGAGCATTCGACCTTCCAGCCGACCACCCGACCGCGCCTTTCCGAGGTGCGGCATCCGAGGCCGCAGCACCACGGCTCTTCGGCTGAGTCGAGGATCCCCAACCGAACTAGCTGAAGGCGCGGCGTAACAGGACGGCGAGGGTGTGGCGTTCTTCTTC
>JANMTV010000348.1:0-2214 GCA_031390905.1 Ilumatobacteraceae bacterium
CGCTGCTGCTCGCCGGCCGCGCCGCTGTTAGCTCTGACGGTCACGACGATGAGCAACCGCTGGCGACATCATGAACACCAGATGACGAACACGAAATGACGAGAATCAGGTCGTTGATCGTTTCACCGTGGTTGTGGGCGGTGGCACTGATCGCAGTCACGGTTCGGTGGGGCCAACACCTCCAACACCAGTCGCCTGAAATCTTCCTCGGTGCTGCCCCGTTGGTCGGCCGCGATCCTGCCGACGGCTGGGACTGGCGATTCGGCTGGGGCCTGGTCGGTGCCGTCGCAATCGGCCTCGCAGTCGTCGTCGCAACCGATCGCGGTTGGTGGTGGCGGATCTCGATTCGATCGACGATTGTCGTCACCGCCCTAACGGCAGGCGCTTTCGCAGTGCTGCTCGCAGCGACCGACGGTCGTGACGGACTAGTGCACGGCGCAACCGACCGCACGGAGTATCTCGTCAACCTGAAGATCGCACCGCCGGCAGGTCAGTTCCTGCGCAACTTCGTCAATGACATCGATCAATACTCCGTGCACGTACGCGGGCATCCTCCCGGATTCATTCTTGTACTCAAGGCGATGGACGCTGTCGGGTTCGGAGGGGTCTGGCCGGCGGTGGGGTTGTCGATCCTGGGCAGCGTGCTGCTCCCTGCCGCGGTACTCATCGCCGTGCGCGTTACTGCGGGAGACGAATGGGTGCGGCGATGCGCTCCCCTTTTGATCGTGGCCCCGTATGCCATTTGGCAGGTCACCTCGGCTGATGCCGTCTATGCAGCGATCGGAGCCTGGGGTGTCGCTTCATGCCTGCTCGGCCTGCGGCAGAGTCGATGGCGGGCGGCAGCATGGGGGGTGCTGGCCGGGACGCTGCTCGGCGGGCTCTTGTTTCTAACCTACGGCGGGGCAACGTTTCTCCTCACGCCGCTGGTTCCGGTCGTTGTCGCCTTCAGGCGGCGCGCCGCCGGAGCACTTCCAATGCTCGTTGGGGCGATCACGGCTGGTGCCGCAGTGACGACTGGATATGCCGTGTTGGGATTTTGGTGGTTTGACGGCGCCGCCGAGACGCGGCGCCAGTACTGGGCGGGGACCGCTCAGTTCCGGCCGCTGATCTACTTCGCGCTCGCCAACTTGGCGGTGGCGCTGATTGCGATCGGCCCAAGCGGATTCGAGGGTCTGATCCGAATCGTCAAGCAGCGGAAGGCAGTGTCACAGATCGCCCCGCTGGTGATCGGCGGGGCCCTCGCCTTGGCAGCGTCACATCTATCGCAGTACACACGAGCCGAAGTCGAACGAATCTGGCTGCTGTTCTACCCGTGGCTGATGATCAGTGGAGGGCTCCTGATCTCGAACGATAAACGACGTGTCGGCGCCATCGCCGTTGCTGCGCAAGTCGTGACAGCAGTGCTGTTACAGGCCGCTCTGGTGTCGAAGTGGTGAACTCACATCGCCGGGCGAGGCGCGACGAAATGCCTGAGCGGGGCTGTAGCGAACTCGACCATGCCATCGTCAAAACCGATCGAAGCTCGGAAGCCAAGTTCAACTGCGGCACGTTCCGGGCTGGCGAATACGTGTCGAATGTCGCCCAACCGATAGCCACCGACGACCTGCGGAGCGGGCGCTCCGTCAGGGCGCAACGCTGTGGCCATGTCGAGCACGGTGCGCGGTGTCCCCGTGCAGATGTTGAAGGCACCGGTCGCACCCTCCGGGTGAGTAAGTGCCAAGACATTGGCATCGGCGACGTCGACAACGTGGACAAAGTCGCGTCGCTGGCCACCATCCTCGAACACTCGGGGAGAATCACCACGCTCGTACGCACTCCTGAAGATGCTGGCTACGCCTGCATATGGGGTGTTGGCCGGCATTCGAGGCCCGTACACGTTGTGGTAGCGCAACGCGGTGACGATCGTGCCCGGATGTTCGCGCTCGTACGCCGCACACAGATGCTCCTGGGCGAGCTTGGTAGCGGCATACACGTTGCGCGGATCGAGCCAATGATCCTCCGGCACCGGCTCGGCCCCGAGTTGAGCGCTGCACGTCGGACACGGAGGCTCATAGCGACCTGCCTCGAGATCGGCAAGGCACCGCGGACCGGGACGAACGACGCCGTGCTGAGCGCAGCGTTAGCGACCCTCGCCATAGACGACCATGCTCGATGCCAACACGAATCGCCCCGCGAAGCCAACGTCGTGCAGCGCACGCAGCAGGCTTGCCGTGC
>JANMTV010000363.1:0-7294 GCA_031390905.1 Ilumatobacteraceae bacterium
TCGTGGCGGTCGCCGATGCGACCCATCGGATCCCAGACGGTGCGACGGTCACCGTCGATGGCAACGCCGGCACGGTCACCATTCACTGAACGGTGACCGTGCCAAACTGCTACTGACCCCCTGCTACTTACCCCAGAGTGCCTTGTACTGGTCGACCAAGTCCTCGACCAACGGGAACGTGTCCTCGCCGGTCGGGAAGTTGCCGGCCGTCATGACCCAGTTCGGCGGTGCCGGGAGTTCGATCTCCTGACCGACGAAGTTGCGAGCCGCTGCGTCCATCATCGAGAACATGACCTCCCAGAATCCGAAGGCCATCGTGCCGGCTTGACGACCTGCGTCGATGTCGGCCAACGTTGCCGACGTCGGGCCCTCACCGAAGATACGAATGTCGTCGAGGCCGGCCGCTTCGAGCGCAGCCGGCAGGCTGAACGTCGAGTCGGTCGACTGGATCACGTACTTGACATCAGGGTGAGCCCGCAGGTACGACACGACCTGGTCAGAGGCGGTGGCGAGGTCAGCAAGGCCGAACTCGATCGCGTCGTGGGTGCACACGTCACACAACTCGACGAGGTTTGCCTCGAACTCGGTGCGCAAGGCTGACAGGATCGGGAAGTCGGGCAGGTCGAGGTAGACGGCATGTGCCGCTTCGCCGCCAGCGTCGGCAACCATCCAAGCAGCAATGATGCTGCCGAGCTCGCCAACCTGGTCAGGTGTCGAGATGGCGTAGATCAACCCGTTCTCGAGCGCGTCGGTGACGCAACAGGCGATCGCAACCGTGCCGTTGGCAACGGCGGCGTCCATCTGCGTCGCCACCTGCGAGCGAGGTGTGCCCGTGTAGAGCACAGCATCGGGTTTCTCGTTGACGACGCGGTCCCATGCGGCAGGAATCTGCTCAGGCTTGGTCGGGTCGGTGCTGATCGCCGTCAGCTCCCACTCGAGAATGTCGGCGGCTGCCTGCAAGATCGGGATCTCCGCCTCACACGCCGGAGCGCCACAGCTGATGAAGTAGATCTTCTTGCCTGTCGGGATATCCCCCTCGATTGGAGTCGTGTTGGGGATCTGTGTCGGGCGGACCGAGAACTGCTCGACGATCGCCTGCGCCTCGGCGAGTTTGATCCCGCTGGCTTCTTCAGTTGGTGGGTCGGTGGCTTCCGGAGCTGGTGGGTCGGTGGCTTCAGGAGCGGTGGCTTCCGAGGATGATGCTGATGCGTCCGAGGCTTCTGTCGCCGCTGACGGCTCGTCGTCGCCACCACACGCAGCAGCGGTGAGACCGAAGACGACCAGCAGGGCGGTGCCAAGGCGGGCCTGACGGCCCCATTTGATTCGTGTCACGCTGATTCCTTTCATTGTGGATGTCATGTTGTAGATGTCATGTTGTGGATGGTGCGGACGCGGCGGCAGGGCCGTGATCCGGGTTCGTGGGCTCCGGCGGGGAGCCACGACGCAGCCAGGAACGCATCGATGACGCGCCTGCCTTGCGTACTTGCAGGCCGGTGAGGGCCAGTGAGGCGATCAGAACGACGCCACGGAACGTGTCTTGGACCCATTGCGGCTGGTTGGCGAGACCGAGACCGGTCGTTCCGGTGCCCAGCAGCACGACACCGATCATCGTGCCCCACGCGTTGAAGCGACCATTCTTGAGCTGCGTGGCGCCGAGGAACACGGCGGCGAAAGCGCCGAGCAGATAGCTGTCACCCGCTGTCGACAATCCCGATCCGAGCTGCGAGGCGAGAGCAATACCCGCGAAACCGGCGATCGTCGATGAAAGCACGAGGGCACCAAACCGAATCCGTTCAGTCCGCACGCCGGCCAGCCGGGTGGCGTCGCGGTTGAAGCCTGTGGCATAGATCCGTCGACCGGTTGCCGTGTGTTCAAGTAGCAGCCAGATCACCGTGGCCACGATCAGTGTGTAGAAGACGGGCAGTGTGAAGTCGATCAGCTGCCGGCGGGCGATTCGCGAGAAGCCGCCGGCCAGTTCGCCGGAGGTCACGACCTTACTCCCCGTTCGCCACTTGACCAGGGCCTGCACGAGGAATCCGGTTGCCAACGTGCCGATCAGCGAGTCGATTTTTAGGACGACCACCACGATCCCATTGATCACACCGACACCGATCGCCGCCGACATGGCGATCACGACCGCCAGCCAAAGGGGCAGGTCGGTGTTGACGACCGTGTATGCACACATCACACCGGAGAGCGTCATCACGTAGGGCACGGAGATATCGAAGACACCGGCCGCAAGTGGGACAATCAGTGCCAACCCTGCCATTGCTCCGATCGCGTTGTTGTTGAGGATTTGGCGCGCCGTGTCCCATTTCGGGAATGTCTCGGGAACCCAAATCGAGAACAACACGATCATCGCCAGCAGGACGTATAACCCGCTGATCTTGCCGACCGACAGTGCATTCTTGAGACGGTCGGTCACGCTGCGACCTCCGGCTCGGCACCCTCCATGGCGTGCAGCAACTCGTGCTCGTTCAAGAGATCCCCTTCCAGTTCGCCAACGACGACACCGCCGTGCAGCACGATCACCCGAGTGCACAGCGCTTCCAGGTCGCCGACATCAGACGATGAGACGATCACACTCAAGCCCTGGCGGACCTGTTCGGCGACCAGTTCGTAGATCGCTTGCCGTGCGCCGATATCGACACCGGCGGTCGGTTCGCACATGACCAGCACGCGTGGCTCGACGGCGAGCACACGACCGAACAGCACCTTCTGCTGGTTGCCGCCGCTGAGTGTCGTGATCGGGGCATCAGGCCCAGAGGTGATCACGGTCATCCGGTCGATCCATTCGTTGACGAACTCTCGTTCAGCGGCCTTGTCGAGCCGCCCGGTTGGACCGAACCGATCGAGTGACGACAATGACAGGTTTTCGCCGACGGACATCGGACTGAGAATTCCTTCACGCGCACGATCGGGCGGGAGGATCACCAGGCCATCGCCCCGCCAGGAATCGACGTCGACCCAATCGGTCGACACGTCCGGCATGCGAACCGAACCAGCGACAGCGGCGCGGCGGGCGTCCGTGATCAAGCGCGGCAACTCGTCGCGACCATCGATCGGAAGGCCGGCGACACCGAGCACTTCCCCCGGGTACACGGCGAACGATGCGCCGCGCAGGAACCGACCCGTCAATCCGCGGACTTCGAGCACCGCAGATGCTTTCGACGCCGGCGCCAGATCAGCTCGGTAGTGGGCACGCGCTTCGTCACCCAGCATGTGCACGACGAGTTCCTGTTTGGTCAAACCCTCGACCGGCCTCGCGATCACCCGTTGGCCGCCGCGAAGCACCGTCACCCGGTCGGCCAACTCGAACACCTCGTCGAGCCGGTGTGACACGTAGAGAATGCCTGCCCCACGCTCACGGAGTCCTCGAATGATCTCGAAAAGTCGGCCCACCTCGTGTGGTGGCAGCACCGCGGTCGGTTCGTCGAGCACCAGTACGCCGTGGTCGCTCGACCAGCCCTGGAGCGCTCCGGCGACGGCGACAATCGTTCGTTCGACCGGAGTCACCTTCGATAGCGGCTGATGAATGTCGAATCCAACAGCGAACGGTGCCATCAACTCACGCGCTCGGCGCTGCTGCTCGCGCCAGCGCACACGCCCGAGTCGGGTGCGGGCGAAACCGCCATGCAGTGCAAGATTGTCGATCGTGTCGAGTTCGAGAACGAGACCCAGGTCCTGGTGTACGAAGTTGAGTCGGGTCCCCGATCCGTGACCACGGTGGCCCAACGAGTCGAACGTCGTCGGTTGACCGTCGAGGAACACGGACGCGCCAGGGTCGGCATGGTGATAACCGGCGAGCACCTTGATCAAGGTCGACTTCCCCGATCCGTTGTGACCGATGAGCGCATGCACCTCGCCGGGACGAATGTCGAGATCGACGTCGATCAGCGCGCGCGTGCCCGGGAATGTCTTCGATAACCCCTGGACACTGATGATCTCGTTCAGATCGATCCCCCTGATTCGCTCTGACTTGGCGCTGGACTTACTTACTCAAGTCAGTGACGAGTAACCCTAGTCGCGCGATGCCAGTGGGTTCAAGATTCCTCAGGATGAATTATCACCGTACGGCCGGCAGGTACATCGGCACCGGCATTCGCGCCGCCGCCAGGCAGCACATCGGGGACATCCTCGAGACCGATCGTGCGACCGATCAGGGCGGCGAGATCGAGACGCCCCGACTCGGCGAGGGCCACAAACCTTGGAATATCGCGTCTGACTGACGAACTGCCGTACGTGCAGCCGGATATCCGCCGTCCAGTGAGGACAATTTGGGCGATCGGGATCGGCGTGGGGGCGTCTTCTGGGCCGACACCAATCGCCACGAGATGCCCGCCGCGGCGAAGCAGCGACCACGCCAGCTCGAACGTCGCCGGAACACCGACGCACTCGAACGCGGCGTCGAACCCGCGACCGGACGTGAGCCGGAGCAACTCATCGGCGAGGTCGGGACCAGTGGGGGCGGCGGCATCGGTGGCCCCAACCGCGAGCGCCATCGAGCGCGCCGCAGGGCTCGGGTCGACTGCCACGATCACGACCGCCCCCGCAGCTCGTGCGGCCTGCACTGCCGACAACCCGATACCGCCGGCACCGACCACGAGCACGGCGTCACCAGAGACAGTCTCGGCGATGTTGAACACCGAACCGGCCCCAGTGAGCACGGCGCATCCAATCACCGCCAACTGCTGTGCGGGAAGGTCCGTCACCACGGCGACCGCCGCCCGCTCATCGACTATCACGAATTCAGCCAACGTTCCCAGACCGGACGAACCGCGGATCGGGCGGCCGTCGGCGATCACGCTCGGGGCGCTACCGGTTCGGACCTCGGCGCACAGGTATGGCTCCCCTCTGGCGCAGAACCAGCACTGCCCACACGGAGCCACAGCCGCCAACACGACGCGATCGCCGACGCCGGAAAGCGTGACGTCCGGCCCAACCTCGACGACCGTCCCCGCTCCTTCGTGGCCGAGCACGACGGGCAGCTCTCCCGGCAGCGTGCCAGTGCACAACGACACGTCGCTATGGCAGATCCCGCTGGCGGCGATCCGTACCAGCACGTCGCGCCTGCCGAGCGCCCGCAGCTCGACCTCCTCGACGGAGCAGGAACCGTGTGTTCGTGTGATCACCGCACGCATGTCATACGCCCTTCTGGTTGTTGGGTCGGTCTGGTTTGGTTTTGGGTCTGGCTTTGCGCTGCCAACGTGACAGCACTGATTCCTCATGATAAATTACGGGCTACCCCGACGGGTAGTCGGACGCTGGATGCAGGACGGAGGAGGGGTCGACGATGACGAGCGTGCTCGACGGAGTGCGAGTCCTCGACGTCAGTGCGGGCATGCCAGGCGCGATCGTCACGATGCTGCTGGCCGACTACGGCGCCGACGTGATTCATATCGATCCCCCGGTTGGCACCGCCCCTGGTACGTATCGATCGCTTCGTACATGGCGTCGCGGACGTCGACGTCTGGCACTCGACCTGCGGTCGCCGGGCGACCGAGCAATCGTGCTGACGTTGGCCGGCGACGCCGACATCATCGTGATCGAGCTACAACCGGATATCGCCGACGAACTCGGGCTAGGCGTCGAGGCGCTCACCGAGGCCAACCCCGATGCGATCATCGTCGCCATCACCGGATTCGGGCTCGACGACGAACGCACCACGCCGCCGATCGACGTCCTCGTTGCCGCCGAACTCGGTGCGATGGTTGCCGCAACACCCGCGAATCGATCCGGGCCGGTGTTCCTCGGCCATCCCGCAGTCGCGTACAGCACGGCGTTGGTTGCGTCGATCGGTACCCTCGCCGCATTGCGAGCACGGATCAAGACCGGACGCGGCGATGTGGTTGACGCGTCGCTACTCGATGGACTGCTGGCGCAATACACGATGAACTGGTGGACCGAGCGCAACATCTCGTTCCTCGCCGATCGCCGCACCGACGGGCAACTGGACCTTGGGCGCACGCGCATGCTCGTGCGCCGCTACACCTGCGCCGACGGCCGGATGATCCAGGTCCACACAGGGGCACCGGGCGCGTTCGGTCGACTGATGACGCTGGTCGGGTTGGCCGACGATGTGTCGAAGGCGGACGGACCCGTCGAGCCGGCAACACCGCTCACAGACGACGACCAAATCGCGCTCGAGCGGCTGCCGGAGATCTTCGCCACGCGGTCGTCGGCGGACTGGCTCGCCGACATCTGGGCGAATGAGATCGCCGCCCTGCCCGTGCTTGCGCCCGGCGAAGCGTTCCACGATGGCCAGGTTCGTCATGGCGGGTTGATCACAACCGTGCCCGATCCCGAGTTCGGATCGATCGAGGTCGTTGCGCCGCCGCTCACGCTGTCGCAGTCAGCGGGCCGGACATCCGAGCCGGACCGAGACGTGCACGACCGATCGGCGTTCTGTTGGCTGGCGAGCGGACTGCCAGCAGGCCCAACCGAGCCGGCAGACTTGCTGGCGACAGCGCTCGCTGATGGTCCGCTGACCGGCATCCGAATTGTCGAGTTGTCGACCTTCTTCGCCAGTCCTTACGCCAACCGCTTGCTCCGTGATCTTGGTGCCGAAGTGATCAAGGTCGAGGCCATCGCTGGTGACCCGATGCGCTCCCTGCCCGACCCGTTCGAAGGCGCCACGCATGGCAAGCGGGCGATCGCGATGGACCTCAAGGCGTCCGCCACCCGACCGGTCGTCGAGGCGCTCCTGCGCGGCGCCGACGTCGTGCAGCACAACTTCCGCCCAGGTGCGGCGGAACGGCTTGGCATCGATTCCTCCACCGTCAGGGCCCTCAACTCCGATGTCGTGTATGACTACGCGCCCGGTTACGGCTCGACCGGACCGAAAAGCCGTCTACAGAGCTTCGCACCACTCCACTCGGGCTTCGTCGGGATCCAGGTCGAGGCTGCCGGCGAAGGCAACGTGCCGACGATCACGTTCGGCAACGAGGACTACTACAACGGGCAGCTCAACGCCGTTGGAACCCTGTTGGCGCTGATTCACCGCCAGCGGACGGGTGTCGGCCAAGATGTCGAATGCGCCCAGCTGTCGTCGTCGGTATTCGTGACCTCCCACTGGTACCTCGTCAACGGCGAGCCGCGAACCGACGGTCAGCCGCTCGATCACGAACAGTACGGATGGTCGCCGTACCAACGTATCTATCAGTGCCTCGAAGGGTACGTCTGCGTGTGTTGTGCTTCACCTGAGGACGAGTTGGCGTTGCGACGTGCGGTGCTCGACAGCGAGCCTCACGACAACGAGTCTCACGACAACGAGCGGCTCGAGTACGAGTTCTTC
>JANMTV010000232.1:0-3529 GCA_031390905.1 Ilumatobacteraceae bacterium
TGCCGCTCGACTGCATACCCGTTCTCTGACCGTACCTTTACTCGACCGTCGTGAAGATCAGGAATCTTGGGCTCTGCCAGGCGAGTTCGTACGACGCTGGATCGCCGAGCAGCTCTACGGCGCGTTTGGTGGCGGGTTCGACCACGATCACGACGATATCGAGGTCGGGCGGGATCGGCCGATAGTCGTCGACCTGAATCGCAAGCAAGCCTGTCTCGAGTGTCATCAGGCGCGCCTTCGGTGCAGCGATCACGTCGCCTTCGTCTGTCAAATCACGCACGGCGTCGAACATGGCGATCGCCTCCGGGTGTGTCGGACCCCACTCGACTTGTCCCGATTCGACGAACCTCTCGACGTTCTGAAGACGGGTCCGTGCCTGGACAATGTTGGCGAGAGCGATCAGCGACACGAGCACGGTGACCAGGCACGTCGCAGTTCGAGGGCGACGAAGCCAGCGAATCGCGGTGAATACGGTGATCAGGCCGAGCAGAAGCAACAGCGGTCCGATCGTGCAGACGTACCGGTTGATCGCCGACCGGAAACTCCCACCGATCACGAACGCCGTCACGAGATACGCCGCAAGGTGAGCGTCTCGGCGACGGTGAGCGGACAGCGCAAGACCGATCCCGATGTATCCGAGCAGCAGGTAGGTGGCGACAACGATCCATCCCCAACCGACGCTCCCGAGCATCGTCGGGTCTGGAACGCCGGGCCGCTTGAAACCAGACACTTCGGCGAGATTGCGGAACAGTTTGTGCCGCAATCGCCAGACATTGGTGACACTCGTGCCCGCGTACTGCGGTACCAGCGTGCTCGGCAGGCTCACCTGCAGTGCTGTAACCACACCCAGCCCGGCGGCGTGAGGGAACGCCAGCCGCGCGACCAGCCGACGAACTTCGGGTGGACGAAGCCGCCATGGGCGAGTATCCAAATCGAACAGCGCGACGAGTTGCGCAGTAGCGATCGCGGCAAACACTGCAAGCCCTTCACGACGGACGGTGAACGCTGCTGCTGCAAGCATCCCAACCAGCACCAGCGGCGCCCATCGTCGGCCGTGTTCGACAAATCCACCCGAGCGAGCGATTCGGTCAAGTCCGACGAGGGCGACTCCCGTGACTGCGAGGAACGGCCACTCTGACTGGATCAGTTCAGTCCAACTCAGCAGCAACGGCGTGATCGTCACAGCGACCACGCCGACGGTGGCGGGTACCTGACCGATTCTTGGTTTGGCGAGCGCGTACCAGCAGCAGGCGAACACACAGGCGCACAGCACCGGCACGATCGCCAGACGGTCGACATCGCTGCCGACTACGGCGACGAACGGTGCCAACATCAGTGGGAACCCCCACGGGTAGAGCGGAGGACTGAATTCGGCTCCTGCGGAGTTCTCGACGGCGAAGCGGTTCTCGTCGAATACGCGGCCGGGATGCCCGTCGAGCAGACCTTGCGCCTGGCGGATGTAGAGCGCCCAATCGTCACCCCACCAGTGGCCAGGTCGACGTGTTGCCAACATCAGGGCGGCCATCGCACCCACCAGAATCGCCAGCACCGCCGGGCCTGCGTAGGGGCGCAAGCGCGCTATCCGCGTCAGATGCCACTCCCGAACTGACGGTCACCGGCATCGCCGAGGCCCGGCACGATGAAGGCATGCTCGTTGAGGTGGTCGTCGACGGCGGCGGTGACAATGTGCACGTCAAGGCCTTCGTCTCGTAGTCGTTGGATGCCTTCGGGGGCTGCCAGCGCACAGACCACGGTGATCGGGGTTGGGGCACCTCTCTCGGTCAGCAGGGCGATCGTGTGAACAAGCGACCCGCCGGTTGCCAGCATCGGGTCGATCACGATCACCGGCCGACCCTCCAGCGATTCGGGCAGCCTGTTGACGTAGGGCCGCGGCTCGAATGTCTCCTCGTCGCGTGAGATTCCGATGAAACCAACATCGGCACCCGGCATCAGTTCCTGAGCGGCGTGAACGAAACCGAGACCGGCCCTCAAGATCGGCACGATCACGGGCTGAACGGCGAGCCGACGCGCTGGAGCACTCATGATCGGGGTCTCGACGGTGCCATCGACAGTCGCAAGTGACTTGGTCGCTTCGGCCAACAGCAGCGTGCCGATCCGTTCCAAGTTGTTTCGAAACATCGAGTTCGGTGTGTCGCGGTCGCGGATCCGGGCCAGCGAGTCGGCGACCAACGGATGTTCGACAAGGGTGACGGTGACCGTCATCAGATTGCTCCCAGCGATTGTTCGGCGTGCAGTAATGCGTAGCGCGGCTTGATCAACCCGTTGATCACTCGAAGCCGTTCCGGGAAGGGAGCGAACGCCGATTTCATGGCGTTGATCGTGAGCCATTCGAAGTCGGACAGTCCCCATCCGAAGGCTTCGGCGAGCTTGCCCATTTCCTTGGTCATCGACGTGTTGCTCATCAGCCGGTTGTCGGTGTTGACCGTGACTCGGAACCGCAGGCGTCGCAACATTCCGATCGGGTGATCGGCGATCGAGGCGCACACACCGGTGTTGACGTTGGAGGTTGGGCACAGTTCAAGGCACACGCGGCGGTCACGGATGTAGGAGGCGAGTCGACCGAGGCGTTCCTCGCCCTGTGGTCCGGTGATGTCGTCGACGACTCGAACACCGTGGCCGAGTCGTGCCGCGCCGCAGTACTGCAATGCCTCCCAGATCGACGGGAGCCCGAATGCTTCGCCCGCGTGAATTGTGGAGTGGAAGTTCTCACGCATCACGAACTGGAATGCGTCGAGGTGGCGAGTTGGGGGGAACCCCGCTTCCGCCCCGGCGATGTCGAATCCGACCACGCCCCGATCACGATTGGCGACGGCCAGTTCGGCGATGTCTCGACTGAGGGCAGCCGTGCGCATCGCTGAGCAAATCGTGTACACCGTGAGGTCGGTGCCAGATGAGCCACGCTCGAATCCTGCGAGGACGGCGTCGAGCACTTCCTGCAACGTCAATCCGGCGTCGATGTGTAACTCCGGCGCGAAGCGAACCTCGGCATACACGACGCCGTCAGCGGCGAGATCCTGGGCACACTCGTATGCGACCCGCTCGATCGCGTCGCGGTGCTGCATCACGCCAACGGTGTGAGCGAATGTCTCGAGATAGAGCACGAGATCGTTGCGCTTGGCACCGCGGTTGAACCAGGTTGACAACTCGGCGACGTCGGTGGTCGGAAGTTTGTGATAGCCGAACTCGCTCGCCAACTCGACCACGCTGCCCGGTCGCAGACCGCCATCCAAGTGATCGTGAAGCAAGACCTTGGGTGCTCTCAGGATCATGTCGGTCACCGGTCCACACTCCAGTCATGCGAGTGAGCGAGCGCCAGCGAGCGAGTGGCCAGCCGCGGCCTGCGTGGCAGGGGAACGCAGGTCATGTCGGTCACCGGTCCACACTCCAGTCATGCGAGTGAGCGAGCGCCAGCGAGCGAGTGGCCAGCCGCGGCCTGCGTGGCCGGGGAACGCAGTGGAGGGTCACTGGTCGACACTCCAGTCGTGCGAGTGAGCGAGCGCCAGCGAGC
>JANMTV010000235.1:0-1288 GCA_031390905.1 Ilumatobacteraceae bacterium
GAGGACGCCGCGATTGAAACCGGGCGTCGAGATGTTGGGGAGTTGCTTGCCGACCCCACATGGCGTGAGCTGGCCGCATCGGCCGACGGGCCGCGCCACAGCCCGGAGTCGCTCGACTTCGGACCCCTCGTACTGCGACCAGAGAAGGTGATCTGCATCGGGCTCAATTATCACGATCACATTGCCGAGACTGGACGTACACCACCCGAGTATCCGACGCTGTTTGCCAAGTTTGCTCGCACGTTGATCGGTGCCTACGACCCGATCCAGATGCCGACCGTGTCCAACCGGATCGACTGGGAGGCTGAACTCGGAGTCGTGATCGGGCGCGAGGTTCGCAACGCTGATCCAGTCGGCGCCGCTGCGGCAATTGCCGGATACACCGTGGTCAACGACATCAGCGTGCGCGACTATCAGTACCGCACGCTCCAATGGCTGCAGGGCAAGGCGTTCGAGGGCACCACGCCCGTCGGCCCATGGCTGCTGGTGGCCGACGGTTCCGAGCCGGCTCACTTCCCTATCTCATGCACCGTCGATGGTGAAGTGATGCAGAACTCGAATACGTCACAGCTCGTGTTCGATCCGGTCACGCTCGTGCAGTACATCTCGACGATCATCACCCTTGCCCCAGGTGACATCATCGCCACCGGTACCCCTGGCGGCGTCGGTCACGCCAGAAACCCTGAGGTGTTTCTTCGCCGTGGCCAAACCGTCGTCACCACAATCGAAGGCGTCGGAACGTGCACCAACATGTGTGCGTGAATCAAAGCATCTAGTCAGCCCGGAGCATGCCCCACATGTGCGGGCCACCCAAGGGGAGGTCCCATTCCGTTCGGACTTCGAAACGGAGGTGGCGGTAGTAGGCGACGTTTTCGAGCGTCTCGGTTTCCAGATAGCACGGCAAGCCCATGTCAGCGGCGACCTCGAAACCCGCTCGCATCAGGGCCGCTCCCAGACCTTGGCGCTGCCAATCAGGATGAGTCGCCAACATGTTCAAATACCAGTGCGGTTCCTCCGGTGTATTCTCGCCCAGAGCGACGCCGATCGCGGCGAACCGATCGACCCGCCACTGCGGATGATCTACCGCGGGCCGTGCGATGTCACTCACATCGGGACGACCTGGCGGGACCCAACCAGCCATCGCTACCCCATCATCGGTACACCAGACGGAATCGGTGGCATGCCAGCGCCGCACCATGAACTGCACCAACATCGGATTGGTCTGCTCGTAGTCATCGTCGTCGGGAAAGAACCACCGCATCACCGGGTCGTCGGCAAATGCCCGCGT
>JANMTV010000002.1:0-21243 GCA_031390905.1 Ilumatobacteraceae bacterium
GACAAGGAAATGACCCACAAGTTGGTCAACGACGTCGCACCTCGGTACCTCGACCGCAACGGTGGATACACCAGGATCCTGAAGCTCGGCGGCCGTGAGGGCGACAACGCCCAGATGGCTCGCATCGAGTTGGTCTAGTCCTTTCTTGGTGGTCGGGGCTGGCCTCCGCTTCGCTTTGGCTGCTCCCCTCCGTCCGCCTCGTCGCTGGCGCTTCCCTCGTCGGGTGACAGCAGGTTTGCTGGCACACTTGCGATGTGAGCGAGCGGATCGGTAGTCCTGGTCAAAGCGGGTCTGGTTTGCGCCGGGCCCGTTTTGTCGTTTCGTATGATGGGTCTGCGTTTCACGGATTTGCGCCGAATCCCGAGGTACGCACCGTGGTGGGGGAGTTGACCAACGCGATCTCGATCGTCGTGCGCCAGCCGGTCCAGCTCACCGGTGCTGGGCGAACCGACGCAGGCGTGCATGCCTGGGGGCAAGTTGTCAGCGGCGACCTACCGACCGACACCGACCTGATCGGACTCAGCCGCCGAATCAACAAGCTCTGCGCGCCGGCGATATCGGTCCGCGACCCCGAGTGGGTCGACGCTGACTTCGATGCCCGGTTCTCGGCGACGTGGCGCCAGTATCGGTACCACGTGTGGAACGACCCGGCACCGAACCCGCTGCTCGCATCGCTCAGCTGGCACGTACCGCGACCAATCAATGTTCGGTTGATGCAAGCGGGGGTCAGCCCACTGATCGGGGAGCACGACTTCTCGTCGTTTTGCCGCAAGCCAAAGCTTCCGCCTGGCCAGCCGGAGCCCAGCATGACAAGGCGTCTGTACGAGATGTCGTGGCAGCGCGTCGACGCCTCGCCGATGCTCCGCTTCGACATCAGGGGTTCGGCGTTCTGCCATCAGATGGTTCGATCGATCGTTGGCGCGCTCGTCGACGTCGGGATCGGACGGCTGACACCCGCCGACGTGAATGCGATTCTGCGCGCCAAGGACCGATCGGTCAGCGCCACAGTGGCGCCTCCATCGGGTTTGATCCTGTGGTCGGTTGGATACGACGGCGACCGCTGGGATGCCAATCGCCATGACTCTGGCGACCATTAGAGCACGAGAGGATTGGCGCGGCACGTTGCCGCGCGGGCAGGCTGACCCGTATCATTACCCGGTTCCATTTGCGGTCAGCCGTATGCGCATTCTTCGTGCATGCCCAGCCGCATTCAAGTCGCGGAGAGTTGCGAGATCGTTCGATGATGAAGACGTACAGCCCCAAAGCCAGCGAAATCCACCGTGAGTGGCACGTGGTCGATGCCGAGGGCATGATCGTCGGTCGGCTCGCTACCGAGGTCGCTCGCGTCCTGCGCGGCAAGCACAAGCCGATCTTCGCGCCGCACCTCGACACCGGCGATCACGTGATCATCGTCAACGCCGACAAAGTGATCATGAGTCGTAACAAGGTCGACAGCAAGCGGGTCTACACGCACTCCGGTTACCCAGGCGGTCTCAAGTCCGAGTCGTACGGCGAACTGCTCGAGCGCAAGCCCGCCGACGCCGTGCGACGCACCATTCGAGGCATGTTGCCGAAGGGTCCGCTCGGCCGTCAACAGCTCAACAAGCTCAAGGTGTACGCCGGGCCGACCCACCCGCACACCGCACAGTCCCCCAAGACGCTGACGATTCGCTGATCGAGAAATAGGAACGCCTGACATGACAAAGCCGCTTACCCAAACCACCGGTCGCCGCAAGCGGGCAGTTGCCCGCGCTCGGCTTCGTCCCGGCACCGGTCAGCACACGGTCAACGGTCGCGCGTTCGATGTGTACTTCACGACTGACGCCCAGCGAATGACGGCGTCAGAGCCGCTCCGTGTCGCCGATGTCGTTGACACATACGACGTCGATGCAACGATCCACGGTGGAGGTGTTGCCGGCCAGGCTGGCGCACTTCGCATGGCGATCGCTCGTTCGCTCGTCGAACTCGACCCCGAGCAGCGTGCCGCCCTCAAGAAGGCGGGCGTTCTGACCCGCGACTCGCGTAAGAAGGAAAGCAAGAAGTACGGCCTCCGGAAGGCCCGTAAGGCACCTCAGTTCACCAAGCGCTGATACCAGCGTCCGCTGATGCAGTTCGGCACTGATGGCGTCCGTGGGCGAGCGAATGCCGAACTGACCCCGTCGTTTGCATTGGACCTGGGCCGCGCTGCGGCTCAGGTCCTTTGTGCATCTGGGCTCGTCTCGCAGGCGGTCGTTGGTGGCGATAGTCGCGTATCGACTTCGATGTTGGAAGCGGCGTTTGCCGCCGGGTTGGCCTGCGAGGGCGTCCACGTGCTTCGGCTCGGGCTTGTGCCGACGCCGGCCGTTGCGTACGAGGCGGCCCGACTGGGTGCCATGGGTGCCGTCATTTCTGCGTCGCACAACCCGTTCTACGACAACGGGATCAAGTTGTTTGCCGCCGGTGGGACAAAACTTGCCGGCGACGTCGAATCGCGTATCGAGCAGGCGCTGACCCGACTGTCGACACCGACTCGTGACCCAGGGGCGATCGAGGACCATCAGTCGAACCACTACGTCGAACACTTGATTGCCTCGTTGCAAGGTCGTTCGTTGCGCGGCCTACGGGTGGTCGTCGACGCTGCCAATGGGGCAGCGTCACACATCGTCGCTGATGTGTTCTCGCGGACCGGCGCGCAAGTTGTGGTGATCAACGCAGCGCCGAGCGGCACCAATATCAATCAGGGTTGCGGGGCGACGAGCCCTGCTGGATTGCAGGCGGTTGTCACCGCCGAACGCGCTCACGTGGGGATCGCCCTCGACGGGGATGCAGATCGCCTGATCGCGGTCGATGAATGCGGTGACATCGTTGACGGAGACCACATCATCGCGATCTGCGCCCGCGACATGCGCCAGCGCGGAGTGCTCAACCACAACACCGTCGTCGTAACCGTGATGACGAATCTGGGGTTCCGGCTGGCGATGCGTGCCGCCGACATCGAGGTTGTCGAGACCGACGTCGGTGACCGATATGTGCTTGAGGCGCTGTCGGCAGGTGACTTCTCGCTCGGCGGTGAGCAGTCAGGACACGTCATCTTCCCTGACCGGGCCACGACCGGCGACGGCATGTTGACCGCAATTGCGCTGCTCGATGTCGTGCAACGATCGGGTCGGAGATTGTCTCAGCTGGCATCAGAGTCGATGACCCAATTGCCGCAGGTGCTGGTCAACATTCAAGTCGCTGAACGACGTCCTGATGTTGCCGAGTTGCTCGCCAGCGAGATCGCTGCCGCTGCCGCACCACTTGGTGAAACTGGCCGGATCCTTGTCCGACCGAGCGGAACTGAGCCATTGGTGCGAGTGATGGTCGAGGCACCGACGGCCGAACTGGCGCGTTCCACGGCCGAGGGGCTGTCGGCAGTCGTCCGAGCCCACCCACAACTGTCCGCGCTCGATCCGCTCACCGACGGCTAGCCGCAGGCAGAACGGATTAGCCTGACTTCCCATGTGCGGCATCATCGGAGTGCTCAGTCGACGTCCCACGCGACCGGTGCCGAGCCGCGCAGAGATCCTCACACTGCTCGACGCCGCCGTCGCTGAAATCGGAAACCCGATCGGCGTTGCCGCCTCGGTGGCGCTCGCCGATCGTTTGCTGCGTGGACTGCCCGGCGTGATCGCACTCGTCGATCATCACGAGTTCACCGCCGGGATCGTCAGCCGGCTGGACCAGCTCGACGCCTACGCCGACGATTTTGATCGAGAGATCGAGCACGGCGGACACACGTCCGACGAGGTCGAACGACTCAACGTCGACTCGATCGCGCTGCGCGACGCGCTGTGGTCGTTCCGCAACGACCGGCTTCGCACCGCCAGAGCCGTCGCCGTGCTTGCTGGTCACGGGGCCACCGAAGGTGCGCTCGCCGGTTACCTGGCGATCCAGCAGTCACTTTCTGCAATCGATCGGATGGAGGTGCGCGGCCGCGATTCAGCTGGCATCCACGTGCTGGTCCACGATCATGGTCTCGACCTTGATGACCCCGCGATTCGGGCGGCACTGACAAGCCGTTCGCAGGACCCGACGTTCCAATCGGGGTCTGCCAAGGCAGTCGACGGCGTGCTCTCGTTCGTCTACAAGGCGGCTGCCGAAATCGGTGAACTCGGCGACAACACCCGTGTGCTCCGTGCTGCCGTTGCAGCCGATGATCTGCTGCGCCGATCACTCGCCTCGCCGTTGTCCCGTACTTCGGTGCTCGGGCACACCCGATGGGCGAGTGTCGGCATCATCTCCGAACCAAATACGCATCCGTTGAACAGCGACGAGGTCGAATCGTCGCCGGCAACCGGGCGCGCTCCGTACGTGGTCGCCGCCCTCAACGGCGATGTCGACAATCACGCCGACCTTCGAGTTGCGCACCAGCTTCGGATCCACCACCACATCACGACCGACGCCAAAGTGATCCCGGCGTTGATCGCTCGGCACGCCGCGGCGGGTGCCGATCTCGTCGAATCGTTTCGTCGAACCGTGTCAGAGTTCGAGGGCTCCGTGGCGATTGGGGCGATGAGCGCAGCCCGACCCGAGGCGATGCTGTTGGCGCTCAGCGGGAGCGGTCAAGGGCTCTACGTCGGCCTCGCCGACGACTGTTTCATCGTGGCCAGCGAGCCATACGGCTCGGTCGAGGAAACCAGCCAGTACCTTCGACTCGACGGCGAACACGGCGGCGAAATCGTGGTGCTCGACGCCGCGCACGCCGGGGAGCTCGCGGGTATTCGACGGTTCGGCTACGGCGGTCAGGAGTCACCGATTCTCGAATCCGAGATCGCCACGGCTGCTGTCACGACCCGCGATATCGATCGTGGGGAGGCACCACATTTCCTGCTCAAGGAGATCAGTGAGGCGCCCCGAAGCCTGGAAAAGACGTTGCGCGGCAAGATCGTCGAACGCGGTGGAAAGCTCCGGGCGGCCGTCGGCGAGCGCGCTCTGCCGGCCGAGCTTGCGGCCCGATTGGCATCTGGTGCGATCACTCGCATCCGCGTGATCGGGCAGGGCACCGCTGCGGTCGCAGGCCAGAGCGCGGCGGCCCTACTCGATGACCTCGCTCAAGGTTCACTCGATATCGACGCCGTCCCAGCAACCGAGATGTCCGGTTTCCAGTTGAGACTCGACATGAGTGACACGTTGGCAATCGCTGTCAGCCAAAGCGGCACGACCACCGACACGAACCGAACCGTCGATCTGTTACGCGCTCGCGGTGCGGCAGTGATTGGCATCGTGAACCGACGCGCCAGCGATCTGGTCGACAAGGCCGACGGAATTCTGTACACCTCAGACGGTCGCGACATCGAAATGAGCGTGGCATCCACCAAGGCGTTCTACGCCCAGGTAGCCGCAGGCGGATTGCTCGCCTGCGCGATTACGGAGGCCGCCGGGGTGGGTTCTGACGACCGTCGCCATGAACTCCTGGTCGGCTTACGTCAGTTGCCGGACGCGATGCGCACCGTGCTCGCCAAGCGCCCAGAGATCGCCGACGTTGCGCGTCGGTTTGCATTGTCCAAGCGTTACTGGGCAGTCGTCGGCAATGGGCCCAATCACATCGCCGCAGAGGAAGTTCGGATCAAGCTCAGCGAGCTGTGTTACAAATCGATCGCCGCCGATGTGACTGAAGACAAGAAGCACATCGATCTATCGTCTGAGCCGCTGATCCTTGTCTGTGCCGCAGGGCTGCGCGGCAGCACCGCTGACGACGTGGCGAAGGAGACGGCTATCTTCCGGGCTCACAAGGCGACGCCAATCGTGATCGCCGACGAGGGTGAGATTCGTTACAACTCCGTGGCTACTATCACCGTTCCCCCCGTCGATCCGGCTCTCGGGTTTGTGCTCTCGGCGATGGTCGGCCATCTGTTTGGGTACGAGGCTGCGCTGGCGATCGATGCGTCGGCCCGGCCGCTCCGAGAGGGTCGTGAACTGATCGAACGATCGGTCGCCGGACGGCAGGGCGGCGACGAGATACTCGAGGCGATTCGGACCGACATGCCGATCTTGGCTCAGCGATTCTTCGATGGCATCAGAGATCATCAGTACGACGGCCACCTCGAAGCCAGCACTGCGGTTCGCATGACCGGGCTGTTCCGCGATTTGATGTCACCGAATCCTGTCGAGCAGTACGCAACATCATCCGGCAAGGTCGGAACACCCGGCGCACTGGTCGACGAGCTCGTCGCCGCGCTCACGCAGGGCATCGAGGAACTGACACGACCGGTCGATGCGATCAAGCATCAGGCAAAGACGGTCACGGTTGGCATTTCTCGCAGCGACGAGAGCGTGCTCGACCGTGCGCTCGTGCAGGCGACGCTGAAATCGGGAGCCGGGCGCGACGTGCTCAGCTATCGCACGCTCAAGGTGCTGGCCGACCTCGACCCGGCGGTGATCGAAGTCACCGGTTACACCCGCTACCGGATCGAGGGCAACACGATCACGGTGCTCGATCGTGGCGGGATCTCACGTGAGTTGCGCAGCCGCGTCGACAGTGACTCGCGGTTGGTCGGTACGAAGCATCGCGTGGCTGACGCACGCGATGTGCTTGTCGCCAAGGGTCGCCGCGATCAACGCACCGTCATCTTCGTTCCAGAAGTCAAGGCGGGCACGTGTGTCGGAATCACGCTGTTGCACGTCCGACTCCACGACAGGCTCGATCCGGCCACCATGCGCGGTGTCCTGCAGGGCTACGACAATCGATACGACCGACTCGTCGACTGGGTGACTGAAACCGAGGGTGATTTCGACGAATCGAGACTCGGTCAACTCCCGGTCGACGACTTGCTGATCGAGCCGATCTCCGACGCCGCTGACCTCTGGCGCAGCTGACGCCTGAAGTGCTGGTCCGGAAGTGATGGTCTCACAGTGATCGGCATCGGAGTCGACGTCGTTGACATCGAGCGCTTTCGCCGCTCTCTCGAGCGAACGCCCACGATGCGTCAGCGCTTGTTCACTGCAGTCGAGTTGGCGTACGTCGCGCCACAGGCTGATCCGGTGCCGTCGTTGGCCGTGCGGTTCGCCGCACGGGAAGCGGTAATGAAGTCGCTGGGGCTTGGCCTCGGGGCGTTCGGGTTTCACGACGTGTGGGTTGAGCGAACCGAAGCCGGTGTGCCGTCGCTGGCCTTTGCCGGGTCCGCCGCCGAACTGGCCGAACGGGCTGGGGTTCGCCGATGGCACGTCAGCCTGACCCACTCCGACCTCGTTGCTGTCGCGTACGTGATTGCCGAGTAGTTGATGATCCCCGTCGTGACTCCGAACGAGATGCGGGCGATCGATCGTGCGGCGACCGTGCCTGTCGAGGTGCTGATCGAACGCGCCGGAGCGGCCGTCGCGAGGGTCGCGTTGCGAATGCTTGGTGGAGGTTACGGGCGCACCGTGGCTGTGATCGTCGGCCCGGGGAACAACGGGGCTGATGGTCGTATCGCCGCTGATCGATTGCGAGAGCGAGGCGTCTCTGTGTGCCTGTTCGAGGCCGTCCACTGCCCGCCCGTGCTCCCGGCCGTCGACCTCGTGGTCGATGCCGCCTACGGCACCGGCTTCCGGGGGCAATGGGATTCCCCTGATGTCCGTGGTGCCAAGGTGCTGGCGGTCGACGTTCCGAGCGGATTAGACGCGTTGACCGGTGAGGTAGGCGCTGGAACCTTGCGTGCCGATGTCACCGTCACGTTTGCGGCGGCCAAGCCCGGCCAGTTCCTCAATGGCGGACCTGATGTTGTCGGTGAACTGGTTGTCGTCGACATCGGCCTACTGGTCGAGACTGCGACGATCGGTGTGGTCGAGGCTTCTGACGTGGCCGCCTGGATGACGCGCCGAAGGCGAACCGCGCACAAGTGGGATCACGCCGTCAGAGTCGTCGCCGGCCACTCTGGAATGACCGGGGCTGGGTGGTTGGCGGCCGCCGCAGCACAGCGCGTCGGGGCAGGGATGGTGATGCTGTCGAGCCCAGGCATCGATTCGCCTACACCGATCGAGGTGGTCGGCAAGCTGGTACCTGCATTCGATTGGGCCAACAGCGTGCTCGCAGATCTGCACCGATTTCACGCTCTCGTGGTTGGGCCCGGACTCGGTCGTGACGATGAGACGGTTCCGACTGTCGTGCGGACCGTCACCGGTGCGTCGATTCCCGTGGTGGTCGACGGCGATGGGCTGTTCGCCGTTGCTCGGTCGATGGATGCGCTGCTCGATCGTCGCCGCGTCACGATCCTGACGCCACACGACGGTGAGTATGGCTTGCTGATGGGTGCCCGACCCGACGCCGACCGAATCGCCTCGGCTCGTCGGCTGGTCGATGCGTCCGGTGCCATCGTGCTGCTCAAGGGGCCGACCACGGTGATCGCCGGGCCGGACGGTCGGACCTTTCTAGTCACGAACGGCGACCAACGTTTGGCAACTGCGGGCACAGGTGATGTGCTCGCCGGCACCATCGGAGGGTTGTTAGCGATGGGAATCGAACCCATCCGAGCGGCCGCAGCAGGAGCGTGGATTCATGCCGCTGCAGCCACCCATTGTGCCCCGATCGGGATGATCGCGAGCGATCTGATCGACCAGATTCCCGTCGTACTAACAGCGCTCGGGAAGCCGTGATCCGATCGTGAATCACGGCGGGCGATGGGCGTGGGCCGAGATCGATCTCGGCGCCGTCGACCACAACATCAAAGTGATCAGATCGAATGTCGCCCCGGCCGACGTGTGGGCGGTCGTCAAGGCCGACGGATATGGCCACGGAGCGGTGCGTGTTGCTGAGTGTGCAGTCGAGGCTGGAGCGGCCGGATTGTGCGTTGCGCTGGCGAGCGAGGGCATCGAACTGCGTGAGGCCGGTGTCGAGGCACCGATCCTGGTCTTGAGCGAGCAGCCGGTCGAGCTGATCGAGGCGCTGATCACGCACCGACTGATTCCGACCGTGTACAGCCGACATTACGCGGACGCGGTGGCGGCGTGCGTGCCGGCGGGTTCGGCTGGACAGCCGGTCCACGTCAAGATCGACACTGGGATGCAGCGGGTCGGTGTGCCTGTCGAACACGCGGTTGCGTTGATGCGATACATCACTGCACTGACGCCGACGTTGTCGATCGGGGGGGTTTTCACGCACTTGGCGTGTGCTGACGATCCGGCGTCTCCGGCCAATGATCTGCAGCTCGATCGGTTCGACGCGGTGCTTGGTCAGCTCGCCGCCGCCGGGCTTCGTCCTCCTCGTGTGCACGCAGCCAACTCGGCAGGTGGTTTGGCGATACCGCGATCTCGGCACTCGTTCGTGCGCGCCGGGATCGCGTTGTACGGCGTTTCGCCCGGTGATGGTGTCGATCACCTCGTCGCCGATCTGCGTCCGGTGATGAGCCTCATGGCGCGGGTTTCGCTTGTCAAACGGGTAGATGCCGGCAGTCACGTCTCGTACGGCTGGAGACATCGATTCGAGCACCCCACGACCGTCGTCACGATTCCGCTGGGGTACGCCGACGGGGTGCCGCGTCGTATGGGAACACATGCGGATCGGCCCGGAGCGGACGTTCTGATCGGTGGCCGACGCTGCCCGATCGTTGGCGTCGTGACGATGGACCAGTTGATGGCCGATGTCGGAGATGCTGCCGTGTCGATCGGCGACGAGGTCGTGCTGATCGGGACCCAAGCCGACGAGACGATTCGTGCCGAGGACTGGGCTGATCGGCTCGGAACGGTCGGGTACGAGGTCGTGTGCGCGATCTCCGGCCGCGTGCCGCGAGTCGTTCGGCGGCGCGCCGTTGGCCGTAGCATCGACGACTGAATGTTGCTCCGAGCCGACTCTCTGGCGTCCACGCACGCGATCGCCGCAGCGTTGGCGCGCCTAGCGAGAGTTGGCGACATGATCGTGCTTGCGGGCGAGATGGGAGCGGGTAAGACGGCATTTGCTCAGGGGTTTGGTCGCCAGCTCGGCGTCAGAGAGCCGATCACCTCGCCGACCTTCACACTCGTGCACAGCTACCCATGCGACGGCAAGCTGACGTTGCATCACGCCGACCTGTATCGGCTCGATCGAATGATCGATGTCGAAGAATTGGCGCTCCACGAGTTGGCCGAGTTCGACGGAATCGTGCTGATCGAGTGGGGCGATGTGGCCGCCGCCGGCCTCGGTGACCACCTCGAGGTCCGCCTGCAGAACGATCACGATGCCGACCCCGGTGATGACGCCGACGAGTTCGGTCTCGACACCAGCCGGTTGATCGAACTCCACGCCACGGGGAAATCCTGGGCCGGGCGATGGGACCGTGTGACGACGGCTCTGGAGCCGTACCGATGCTGATCCTGACAAGTTGATTCCGGCATGTTGATATTGGGTATCGAAACCGCCACCGAGCAGGTCGGCGTCGCAATTGGCGGGCACGAAGGTGTGATCGCCACGTTCGAGGTGGCGCGTGGACGCCGACATGCCGAGATCCTCGTACCGGCGATCGAGTTCGTCTGCCGCCAGGCCGATATGGATCTGTCGGAGATCGGCGTGATCGCCGTCGACGTTGGGCCTGGGTTGTTCACCGGGATGCGGGTTGGACTCGCCGCCGCCAAGGCACTCGCTCAGGCTCTCCGGATTCCGATGATCGGGATCACATCGCTCGACCTGCTGGCGTTCCCGTGCCGGCACACCGACCGCGTCATCGTGCCGGTGATCGACGCCCGCAAGGGCGAGGTGTTCTGGTCGATGTACCGGCAGGTACCGGGCGGTGTTCAACAGGTCAGCGCACCCACCGTCGGTCCGATTGACGAGCTGATCTCCGACCTGCTTGCGCGCAGCCAGGATGTGCTGTGCGTTGGCGACGGTGCCGAGCGGTACCGCGAGCAGATCGTCGACGGGTATCGCTGCGAGATCAGCGCGCCGGCGCACCCGTCGCCGGGAGCGTTGGTGCAGCTTGCTCACGCCCGAGCGCTCCGCGAGGAATGGGTGCGGCCCAACGACATCGTGCCGGTCTACCTCCGATTGCCGGATGCGCAGATCAACTGGGCGAAGCGGGAGGGCCGGCCGTGAAAATGCTGTCGTCGGCGATCACGCTCGAACCGATCCGCAAGCGTGATCTTCGTGAGATCGTCAGGATCGAATCGGCTACGTACGCAAAGCCGTGGTCACGCAAGGTTTTCGAGGACGAGTTGGTGCAGGTGGCGTGCGGTAGCCGTCACTACCTCGTGGCGCGGGTCGGTCGACGGATCGTCGGGTACGCGGGGCTGTGGTTCGTCGCCGATCCGGACGGCGACCAGGCTCACGTCACCAATATCGTGGTGGCACCCGACCACCGTCGTGCCGGCATCGGTCGCCAACTGATGTTGGAGTTGGCACATCGAGCGATCAGTCGCGGCTGCGTTTCGTGGACCCTCGAGGTGCGGGCGTCGGGTACCCCCGCCCAGGAGTTGTATCGGCGGTTTGGTTTCGTCCCAGCCGGAATCCGAAAGCGGTATTACGAGAACAACGAGGATGGAATCGTCATGTGGTGCCACGACATCCAGCTCCCCGAATACGCGGAGCGATTGGACGGTCTCTCATGAGGATTGTCACGCCCGATGCTTCGACGTTGGTGTTGGGGATCGAGACGAGTTGTGACGAGACGGCCGCCGCCTTGGTGATGGGTGGCAACGATGTCGCCTCGAGTGTGGTCTCGAGCCAGATCGAGATCCACGCAGAGTACGGCGGTGTCGTGCCAGAGATTGCCAGTCGTGCTCACCTTGATGCACTCAACCCGGTCGTCGCCCGGGCGATTGTCGAAGCCGGTGTCGACGACTCGCGGATCGACGTCGTGGCGTGTACCTACGGTCCCGGTTTGATCGGTGCGTTGCTCGTTGGCGTGTCGGCCGCGAAAGCGCTGGCGCTGGCGTGGGACGTGCCGTTCGTCGGGGTCAATCACCTTGAGGCTCACCTCTATTCGGCGTTTCTGGAGGACCCCTCACTTGAGTTTCCGTTGATGGTGCTGCTGGTGTCGGGTGGCCACACGATGTTGATCGAGATGGAGGGTCACGGCCGATATCGATTGCTCGGCCAGACGATCGATGACGCCGCCGGCGAGGCGTTCGACAAGGTTGCCCGCTTCCTCGGTCTCGGCTATCCGGGTGGCCCGGCGATCGACGCCGCAGCGCTGGACGGCGACTCTGACGCGATCCGGTTTCCGCGAGCGATGATGGAGGACAACCTGAATTTCAGCTTCAGCGGCCTGAAGACGGCAGTCATGAACTACGTCCGCAAACACCCCGATGTGTCGTCCGCCGACGTTGCCGCCTCGTTCCAGATGGCAGTGGTTGACGTGCTCGTGACCAAGGCCCGGCGCGCCGCCAAACAGATCGGTGCCAAGGGAATCGTGTTGGGTGGGGGAGTCGCCGCCAACTCGCTGCTACGCGAGGAGTTGTTGGGCGCCTGTGCCGCCGACGGCGTCAGAGGTTTCCTGCCCAGCCGAGCAATGTGCACCGACAACGCCGCCATGATCGCCGCCGCCGGCTGGTATCGACTCGCCAGCGACGGCCCAACCAACCTCGACGTAGGCGCCTTCCCGAACCTCAAACTCCCGCTGCTGCGATGAGTGTGCCGCTACCGTAGAACCGTGTTGCCGTTGAACATTGGGTCGTTTACTCCTTCGGCGCCGGTGGTGTTAGCTCCGATGGCGGGGGTCACCAATGCGGCGTTTCGGGCAATGTGCCGATCGTTCGCGCCCGACCTCGTGTACGTCAACGAGATGGTGATGGCGACCGCCGTCGTGTACGGCAACAACAAGACGACCAGGATGATGGCGTTCGGTCCCGACGAATCGCCGCGCAGTTTGCAGTTGTATGGCAGCGACCCCGAGATGCTCGGTCGCGCCGTACACAACGTGTGCGACGAAGGGCTGGTCGACCATATCGATCTCAATTTTGGTTGTCCGGCAGCCAAGGTGACCCGCAAGGGCGGTGGAGCAGCCGTTCCCGCAAAGCCGCGATTGCTACGGGCAATTGTTCGAGCTGCGTTCAGCGCTGCTGCTCCCTATGGCGTGCCTGTCACGGCCAAGTTTCGGATGGGCTTGTGGGACGACGTTCGGACTGACATCACGACCGGCCTGATCTGTGAGGACGAAGGCCTGGCTTGGATCGGATTGCACGCTCGCACGGTCGAGCAGCACTACTCGGGCGAGGCGCACTGGGATGCGATTGGTGCGCTCAAACAAGCGGTCACGTCGATTCCGGTGCTCGGAAACGGCGACATCTGGGAAGCGTCCGACGCAGTCGAGATGATGCGGGTCACAGGTTGTGACGGTGTTGTCATCGGTCGTGGTTGTCTCGGTCGGCCTTGGCTTTTCGGCGACCTCGTGAACGCATTGACCGGTGGGCCAGCTCCGGTTCCCCGTCTGCTCGGTGATGTTGTGGCGCAGATGTCCAAGCACGCCCAACTGCTCGTCGATCATTACGAGGGCTACGGCGACGAGCCGTATGCGATGCGCGACTTCCGCAAACACACGGGTTGGTACCTGTCGGGTTATCCCGTCGGACCGCTGGCGCGCCGCAACTTCGCGATGGTGTCGAGCTTGGCCGAACTCGACGACCTGATCGGAGTGCTTGACCCGACGCTGTGCTTGGTCGATGGCGGCGAACGAATCAAGCGTGGCCACACCAATGGTCCGATCAAGGTGGCGTTACCCGAGCACTATCTCGACGACACAGACGACATGACGATCCCCGACGACAACAACGTGATGGCGCTCTCGGGTGGCTGACATTGCGATGCCGACTCCGCTCGTTCTTGCCTCGGGGTCGCCCCGGAGACATGCGTTCTTGCGGTCGCTCGGGATCGAGTTCGAGGTCGCCAGCCCTGATATCGATGAGTCGCAACTGTCCCATGAGTCACCGATCCAGTATGTCGAGCGGCTTGCGAGGGAGAAGTGTGCGGTCACCGTGGAACGGATCGGCTCCCGTGCCAGCTCGATCGCCGTCCTCGCTGCTGACACGACGGTCGAATTGGATGGCGAAGTGCTAGGCAAGCCAGAAACCGACGCTGAGGCGTCGGTGATGTTGAGGCGGCTTTCGGGGCGCACACATCACGTGCATACGGGAGTCGCGGTGTGGCAGTCTCCGAACATCGTGACGCATGTCGTGACGACCGACGTGACGTTCGTCGAACTGTCTGATGACGACATCGCCTGGTACGTCGCCACCGGTGAGCCCCACGACAAAGCCGGGGCGTACGGGATTCAGGGGGCTGCTGCGGTGTTCGTGAAATCGATCACCGGGGCGCCGTCGAACGTTGCAGGACTCCCGTTGGCCGAGACGCGAGCGATGCTCCGCGCCGCCGGCGTCTGTTAGCACTCTCACCTGCCGGTTGCTAACGCGCCCTTCAGTCGTCTACGCTGGCACTCTCAAGGGTCGAGTGCTAATCGGCCCAGATTGATGATCCAATCCCCTGTGAACACGCCAACGGAGGCATGTAACCATGAACCTAAAGCCGCTCGACGACCGAATCGTCGTCAAGCCCAACGAGGCCGAGACTCAGACCGCATCTGGTCTCGTTATCCCTGACACCGCCAAGGAGAAGCCCCAGCAGGGTGCTGTTCTCGCCGTTGGACCGGGCAAGCGTTCGGACTCGACCGGCGAAATCATCCCGCTCGGGATCAACGTCGGTGACACGGTGCTGTATTCGAAGTACGGCGGCACCGAAGTGACCGTCGGTGGCGACGAAGTCCTCGTTCTGAACGCTCGCGACGTACTCGCGATCGTCGAAAGCTGAGGCTGATTCCACATGGCAAAAATGTTGAAATTTGACGACCAAGCTCGCCGTGCTCTCGAAGCCGGCGTCAACAAACTGGCTGATGCTGTCCGCGTCACATTGGGGCCGAAGGGTCGCAATGTCGTGCTCGACAAGAAGTTCGGCGCCCCTACGATCACGAATGACGGCGTTTCGATCGCCAAGGAGATCGAGCTCGAGGACCCGTTCGAGAACATGGGTGCTCAGCTCGTCAAGGAAGTGGCCACCAAGACCGACGACATCGCCGGCGACGGAACCACGACTGCAACGGTGCTCGCACAGGCAATGGTCAAGATCGGTATGCGCAACGTCGCAGCCGGCGCCAACCCGATGTCGGTCAAGAAGGGCATCGAGAAGGCTGTGGCCGCCGCCGTCGAGTCGATCCAGGCTCAGGCCAAGGACGTTGACGACAAGTCCGACATCGCCAACGTTGCCACGATCTCGGCAGCTGACTCGTCGATCGGCGACGTGATCGCCGACGCGATCGACAAGGTCGGCAAAGACGGCGTCGTCACGGTTGAAGAGTCGAACACATTCGGCACCGAGCTCGAGTTCACGGAAGGCATGCAGTTCGACAAGGGCTACCTGTCGCCATACTTCGTGACCGACACCGAGCGTCAAGAAGCGGTTCTGGAAGATGCGTTCATTCTCATCAACCAGGGCAAGATCTCGACCGTTCAGGCTCTGCTCCCGGTGCTCGAAGGCGTGATGAAGACTGGCAAGCCGCTCGTCATCATCGCCGAAGACATCGAGGGCGAGGCACTCGCCACGCTCGTTGTCAACAAGATCCGCGGCACGTTCCACGCCGCCGCCGTCAAGGCTCCTGGCTTCGGCGATCGTCGTAAGGCGATGCTGCAAGACATGGCCGTGCTGACCGGTGGTCAAGTGATCAGCGAAGACGTCGGTCTCAAGCTCGAGAACACGACGCTCGACCTGCTTGGCACCGCCAAGCGCGTGATCATCACCAAGGACAACACGACCGTCGTTGACGGTGGCGGGTCCCACGAAGATGTCGCCGGTCGGATCAACCAGATCAAGGCTGAAATCGAGAACACCGACTCCGATTGGGATCGCGAGAAGCTCCAGGAGCGTCTCGCAAAGCTTGCTGGCGGCGTTGCCGTGATCAAGGTCGGCGCGGCCACCGAGGTCGAGCTCAAAGAGAAGAAGCATCGCATCGAAGACGCCGTGTCGTCGGTTCGTGCGGCCATCGAGGAGGGTGTGGTCGCCGGTGGCGGTACCGCTCTCATCCGTGCCCGTCCAGCCGTTCTTGCGGTCGCCGATTCACTCGACGGTGACGAGGAGACGGGCGCTCGCCTGGTTTGGGAAGCACTTACCGCTCCGGCACGCAACATCGCCGAGAACGCTGGCTTCGAAGGCTCAGTGATGGTGCGTGCGATCGAAAGCGAGACCGGCACGATGGGCCTCAACGCGACCACCGGCGAGATCGTCGACCTGGTCAAGGCCGGCATCATCGACCCCGCCAAGGTGACCCGCGCCGGACTGCAGAACGCGGCCTCGATCGCCGCCTTGGTGCTCACCACCGAATGCCTGATTGCCGACAAGCCGGCACCCGCAGCCCCGATGGGCGGCGGCGGTGGCATGGACGGCATGGGTGGCATGGGCGGCATGATGTGACCGTCCGCACTCTGCGGATTTGATACGAAAGTCAACGGCCCGGAGCGCAAGCTCCGGGCCGTTGCGCGTACAGTCACAAGAGCGATGTACTCGACGATTCCTGAACTGTTGGCGGCCGCCGCCGCTGACTCACCTGAATCAGAGTGGTTGATCACTGACGATTCCAGCTGGACGTTTGGACAGGCATCATTGGAGGTCGATCGGTTTGCCGCCGGGCTGGTTGCGATGGGAGTCGTGCATGGCGACCGCGTGATCCTCGTCGCTCGCAACGAACCGCGGTGCGTGTTTGTCTGGCTGGCGCTGATGCGGCTCGGAGCGATTCAGGTACCGATCAATCCGGCTGCCAGCGAGGCCGAGTTCGCCGGATTCGTCGATCAGGTTCGACCGCGTCTCGTATTGAACGATGCCGACCTCGATGTGCTCGAACGAAATCCCGCCGGACTGGTGCCTGAGGTGAATGTGTCACCCGATGATCTGGCGGTATTCATCCCAACATCGGGGACGACCGGTCGTTCAAAGCTCGTGATGCAGACCCATCGTGCCTATGCCTGGGCGGGGGAGTCGTTCCCCTGGTGGATGCAACTCACCAGCGAGGACCGGATGATGACGTCGCTCCCGCTATTCCACATCAACGCACCGACGTACTCCGTGCTCGGCTCGATCGCTGCCCGCGCCAGCCTCGTGTTGTTGCCGAGGTTCTCCGGTTCCGACTTCATCGCCGCCGCCCGACGTCACGATGCGACCCAGTTCAACGCCATCGGTGCGATGCTCGAAATCCTGATGCGGCAACCGGAGCGCCCGGACGATGCCGACAATCCTTTGCGGCTGTGTTACACCGGCCCGTCGCCGACCGAGCAGCGGCAACGTCAGATCGAGGAACGGTTCGGGTTCGAGATTGTGTGCGGATATGCCCTGTCGGAATCTCCATTCGGACTGATTTGGCGTCACGGGGTGAGGCCGTTCGGCACGCTCGGCTGGCCCCGTCAACATCCGGAGTTGGGCGTCGTCAACGAGGCCCGGGTCGTCGCCGGTGAACTCCAACTCAAGAACCCGACCGTGATGCGTGGCTATTTCGAAAGGCCGGACGAGACTGCATCGGTGCTCGTCGATGGATGGCTTCACACCGGCGACCTGGTCGAATCAAACGACGATGGATCGTTCACGTTCGTCGGGCGTCGCAAAGAAGTGATTCGGCGGCGTGGTGAGAATCTGTCCCCGGTCGAGGTCGAAGCCTGCTTGGAGTCGCATCCCGATGTTACCGAAGCGGCCGTGATCGGCGTTCCGTCAGAGATGTCGGAGGAAGAAGTCAAAGCGTTTGTCATCGCTGCTCCGAATCGCTCGATCGACGTCCAAGCGCTGCATCACCACGCTCAGCAGCAGCTCGCACGGTTCAAGGTTCCGCGGTACTTCGAAGTCGTCTCCGAGCTTCCACACACGCCAACCGGCAGACTCGCCAAGCATCAACTCTCGCCAGAACGCAATGACCAGGAGGTCGACTGTGATTGACAGACCGGAATGGCTGCAGACGTCGGTTGGGGCAACCGATGCCGACCACATCTGGGTTGCCGGACGTGATCTGCCGTCCGAGGTGATGGGTCGATTGAGCCTGACCGAGCTGGCGTATTTGCTCCTGGTCGGACGTGAGCCGAGCACCGGCGAACGCAGAGTTGTCGACACTGTGCTGGTATCGCTTGCCGATCACGGGATCACACCGAGCTCACTGGCGACCCGGCTCACGTACACCGGAGCACCAGAAGCCGTACAGGGGGCAATCGCAGCAGGCCTGCTTGGTGCTGGCAGCGTGTTCCTCGGACCTGCCGGCGACACGGCGCTGTTCGTGGCCGAAGGTGTTGCCGCTGCCAATCTGACGGTCGATGATCCGGAACAACGATTCGCGGTCGTGGCCGCCGAGTTGGTTGCCGGCTTTCGTGCGGAGGGGAAACGGTTGCCAGGACTTGGTCATCCGATACATCGCGATCAGGACCCCCGAACGCCTCGGCTCTACGAGATCGCCCAGGAGGAAGGCCAACTGGGGCCGCATCTTCGGCTCCTGGCAGCCGTTGCGGAGGCACAGCGCGAGGCGTCGGGCAAGCATCTTCCGATCAACGGTGCGGGTGCCGCTGGAGCGGCGCTCGTGGACGTCGGGATTGCGCCGGCGATCGTGCGTGCATTCGTGCTGATCGCTCGGACTGCTGGGCTCGTCGCCCATCTGGCGGAGGAGATGCGGGCACCGATCGGTAAGCCATTGTGGTTGGAAACGGAACGAAGGGCCAGCCACCATGGGTGAACGAGCGCTGCGACCGTTCTGGATTCACCAGCTTGCCGAGTACCTGATCGGTGTTGCACTCGTCGCCCAGGGCTTGCAAAGCCCTGAACCGTTGGTTCCGGCGATTCTTGGCGTCGTCGTGATCGTGAATATTGCGGTCGCGCGTGGTCCGCTCAGCGCTTTCGGCTGGGTTGGTCGTCGGACGCATCGCTGGCTTGATCTCGTAGCCATGGCCGCGATCGCGGCGGCTGTGGTGCAACCTTGGATCGAATCCGACTCGGGTGCCCGGGTCGTCATGGCGATCCTCCTGGGGCCGCTCGGCTTTCTGTGGTTTTATACCGACTGGGTCGAGAAGAAGGGGCGCAAGGATCGGCGTGCCGCCCAAGCTGGGCAGTCGAGCGCCCAAGTCGGTCGGGTCGCCGGGCGAGTCGCAGGGAACGCGTACAACGCCATCAAGGCGCGCTCGAAACCGAAATAGCTTCCTTACACCGATCGTTCACGCCTCGGCCTCGACCGCCGACGTTCCTTGTCGCCTTCATCGCTGACTGATGGGTCACCGCTCCTTCGGGAGCCGAGAGGTTCGTCTCCAGCGCGGTTGGCGGCTGGTGGCGGTGACTGCGGCAGCGAGTTGGCCGTAGCTGACCGCCACCTCGTCGTCGACGGGAAGTGCATCGAACGTGCGTTGAAGATGAGCGAGCCGTCGCAGACGCTCGGCCCGGATCGCCGCGTCACACGTGACGAGCACACCGAAGTGCAACTCCGCGAGTGAGGCGGCGCTGATCGCAAGTTCCCCTTCCAGCTCGGGCAGATCGACGGCGAGGAACACGCTGGTGTCAAGAATTGCCTTCATCACCGCGCTCCCACGGGTTCGCTACGGACTGATCAACCAGGTCACGATCGCGTTCCCAGTCCGGATCGGGTCGGCCAGCGAACAAGTCAGCGACATCGACCCATCTCTGCCATCGACGCGGAGCCGGTGGCACCAGCCGGGCGGCGAGACGACCAGCGACGGTGATCTGGATCTCATCGCCATTCTCCACGCGTCGCACAAGATCAGACGCGTCCTGACGAAGTTCCCGGAGGCCAACGCTCGCGCTACCCGCCCGAGGCCTCTGTCTCAGAGCCGTACGGCCTCGTGATGATCTCGAGTAAGTGTCCATCGGGGTCGTTCCAATAGACGCCTCGGCCGCCGTCGAGATGGTTGATCGCACCCGGCGTTCGCTTGGACGGCTCGGCCCAGTGATCGATGCTCCGAGATCGGATCCGACCGTAGGTGGCGTCGAACTCGTCCTCGCTTACCAAAAACGCCAGGTGCTGCGGAGTGATCTCTCCGCTCCGCCAATTTGCGTAGTCGAGCGTCACTCCGTTGCCCACGTCGACGACAAGGAACTGCCCGGCAAAATCGCGCGGCGGATCGAGGCCGAGCAGTTCGACCAGATGAGCAGCGCCTTCCCGCTTGTCCTTGCACCAAACGATCAAGTGATTCAGATCGGCCACGACGCAACGGTAGTAGGTGACGTTCCCGCCCCGGAGCGGAGCCCGATGGGCCGGGCGTCACCTACCGCCGGGTGGAACACCACCGGTCCGATCGTTTCGGGCCAGCATGGCCAGAAGAATGCGGGCCCCACGCTCGAAATTGCTGTCCGGTCATCTACGCGGTTGCGGCCATACCGGTGCTGCAGCGGGAGGCGCGACGTGGCGGACCAATTCGGGGACGAGGCTGCGACGGAAGTCCCGTCACGACCGCTGGCCAAAGGAGAACCAATCCCGAGCTTGCTCCGATTGCGACTGCGTCCCACTCCGACTACGTAGCGGGCCACAAGAGATGCAGGCCGAAGCAAGTGACACCAGGAATCGCTACTCGTCTGACCAGAGCAAGCCGCCTCGCTCAAGGCGTATCGTCGTCTGGATAGTAGGAGAGCAGCTCCACCCAGGCCCAGTAGGGGCCGATGAACAGCGCTTCGACCCTGACGAGAACAGCAACGATAGTGACCGGAGGAATGTACTGGTACCAGGTCATAGGTCAGCCGAGTTCCAAACCGTCGATGTGCTGAGGCTCGACAGTAACCCATCAAAGTGTCCAGAGCGGTCTAGATTCGGGTGATTCCGGCGTGAGCGAGAACCCGGCGTGCCACGCAGGAGTTCGGGCTGCCGCTAGTGCCCGCTCGGGGGATCAGGCTGGTCGTACCGGTCGGATCATCTCGGCCGTGACTAGGGGTCTCATCGACCGGCGTCACGCGCTGCGGACTGCGCTCGGAGCCGCACTTCTCGTCTGACCGGCCCCGTCCCACAGCGCCAGTTGAACGTCAGCCGAAGAACGCGTCGACCTCGTACTGATTCGCGTCCTAGATGTCGATCTCGACGATTCTCCCTTCGTTGACCCGGTGCATATTGACGTGGCGAAGTTCCAATTGTTCGTCGGCAGCGTGTTGTGCGCTCGTCCGGTCATCAGAAAATTTGACATATTCCTAACGTACACATGTTGCAATGGGTTCGGATGTTCGATATGTTTGCTATCAACGAACAACTCTTGGGGAGGTGCACGATGGATGACAACGGAGTCCGTAACACACTCGATGTGTTGTTGGCTGGTGATCCTGATGTGATGGACCGCGACCAG
>JANMTV010000023.1:0-12772 GCA_031390905.1 Ilumatobacteraceae bacterium
CAACGACAACAGTGTCTTGTGCATCCCGGTCAGCTTGTCGGTCCACTACCTGACCGTCGAGTTCTTGCGTTGCTGATCCAACTCGTCGACATCAGAGTTGGCGTGTGCTTGGGCGGCGATATGGCGTGCCAGGTCACGACACCCGCGTTCGAACACTTCGACCCGCTGACTGCCAGCATCCGTGAGCAGATCGGCTTCGCAAGCGATGAACTCGGCGAGGAGTTGATCGTTGAGGTTGCGGGTCGCCGCAGCCAGCGCGTCAACATGGGCTGCCGTCACAGCACCGGTGGCGAGGGCGTCTTCGAATGAGGGCATCACCCCACAAATCGTTTCCCGCTCAGACGCCGTCTGCGCATCCTTCGACGAGCAACGACCGTTATCGCTCAACAGGGCGGCGGCCGATTCGGAGTGTCCTTCGGCGGCGAGTTGACGGGTTCGGCGACTGACCCGAACCTCAGCCGCTGCGCACCAACCGCGTACACGACCCAACTGTGCGACGAAGCCTGCCAGTTGGTCGCGGTCCATCACATCAGGATCACCAGCCACCAACGAATCGAGTGTGTTGCGGACTCCGTTGTCATCCATGCCGACCTCCCCAAGAGTTGTTCGCTGGCAGCAACCATATCGAACAGATCAACAGGATGCAACATGCGTACGTTAGGAATATGTCAAGTTTTCCTACTGAATCGAGAAGCGCTCAATAAGCGAGTGGGATGGGTTCGGCCGCGCAGGTCTGTGTCTTCGTGGTCGGTGAACTTGAGCACGAGCGGGTGCCTGGCTCTTGGTTTGCTACGGCTCTGGACGGTGCTGTGCATCGGAGTTCGCGCGACAGCGATCGCGGGGCGGTCAGCAGCATCTGCCCACTGACGGCCAACTGAAGTCGCCCCGCAGATGGCCACTTGGTCACTCATCGTGACGGGCCGACAGGTTCCGCGAGCGCCGTTGAACGGCACTTCGGGGACGCCTCGTCAAGCAGCAGTTGCTGATGTTCGGCTCGATGACTCTCCACGCCTCCTCGACCAAGCCACCGACGACGATGACGATGTCGCGAGACATGTCGTCATCGCGGCGGGGCACCGGTCAAACGTATCGCGAGCCACCCCCTGCCAGCAGTGCAGCGCGCCGGCTTCTCCGAAGTGCCGTTCAGAGACACAGATCATCAGCGCAGAACGACGCTGCGCGATCGTCGAGCGAGCCGCACCGAACGGCGCTTCCGCTTTCGTGGGTTGAATCGAGGTCAAGGGGCGGTGGAGTTCTGTAGATCCTCGAGATGGCCGCCAGAGTCGAGCGGTGTCCGAACGACGATTGCCGGCAGATGGTCAGTGAAGAACACGAGTGCACGGAACTCGCGACGGGTGTGCGTGCCCGTCTTGTCGAAGATCGCTTTGCAGTGGTCTTGCACGGTCCATGGCGAGATGAACAGGCGCTCGGCGATCGAGGCTGTGTCGAGGTCGTGAGCAATGAGCCCAGCGATCTCGCGCTCGCGCTGAGTGAGCGCGAACGTCTCGAGGCGGAGTGGGGCAGCCTCGTTCTCGGGGGTCGTCTGGATCACGATGGCGACACGTCTGGACGCGCCCGTGGGCACGGAGCCGTGCAACGTGATCCATCCCTCGGCCGTCGGGACGTTCAGCGGGGTTGGCTGGCGACCGTCCTTGGCCGCCGCGCGGGTCTGCGCAGCAATGATGAGTACCGACGCCGGCAGGGTGCGGGCAACGGGATCAGTAAAGCGCAGCAGGTCGAGCAAGTCGTCGGTGCCCGGAGTCGACATCTCGACGTCGTCGGTCGTGCCGAGTACGAGCATGCCGGGTGCCCGCGGCCCCGATCTGCGCGCCGCGTCGAAGCGGAGTGTGTTGCGCATCGCCTCGGCGATCGGGCGCGAGAGCTTGGCCATCAACGCCGTATCCGCTGGCGTGAAGTCACCGCTCGCCTCCGTGCGGTGGAAGATCACCCCGCCCCATGCGCGTCCTCGACTGACCATCGCTGTGCGCATCTCGTGCGGCAAACCGAACGGGGCGAGGAAGTCGTTGTACCGCGCGCTCCGCTCTGGCCGTCCACGCGTGGTCTCACTGAGAATCGCCGATGGCACCCGTCGCGTGGCCAACGAGGCGAACGTGTTCACGTCGTCACGTTGGTACTCGCTGGCGAGCACGGCACCCGCTCCGACCATCTCGTTCTCGGCGGTCATGAAGCCGTTGGCGAACAACTCCACGGGATTGGCCGTCGTCATCAACACGTTGTCCGGATCGAGCCCATGCCAGCACGCCGCGTCGATCCGTATCACCGTGCGAACACGATCGGTGATCTCACTGTGAAGCTCGGCATATGGCAGCGCCCGCACTCCCAGCCGCTCGACCTCGGCAACAAGCTGCCCTGACACGCCGTTCGCCACGACCACATGGTCTCAGCCGCGAGGGTCGGTGTCCAATCACACGCGCGAAATATCCCAGATCAGCCGGGATAGGCAGGGCAGCTCGATCGGAGGATGCTGGCCGCATCAACCCGGTGCACCGAGCACCATTCATGACAGGACACCCCATGAGCCAGACGATTTGCCTTGCCCTTCCCCTGCGACCCGGCACCGCCGACACCGAGCGAGACGAGATGATGTCATGCTGGCACGGAGAGCGCGCCGAGCAGTACCGCGCCTCACGGGCCCGCCACGGCATCACCCGTGAAGCAACCTGGATTCAACCGACCCCAGCCGGCGATGTCTCGATCGTGCTCCTCGAATCCAACGACCTCGCCGCCTCGCTGTTCGGCGTCGCCACATCCAACGACGCCTTCGACGTCTGGTTCCGCGCGCACGTACAGCAGATGCACGGCATCGACCTCACAGCCGGGATGAGCCTCCCTGAACAGGTCCTCGATCACTCCGCCTGATCTGACACGACGACAACGTAGACGCGTCCGAACCACCCAGGTTCAGAGTCGCTGCGCACAGAACTAGCCGCCCCGAACAACAGGGCCGCCACCAGTACCGATCGCGCCCGATCGGCGCGTCCGCACTGCCCCATACCGCCGGCTGACGGACACACGTTGCCGGCAGACGTCGGCCCAATCTTCGGCGGGTCGCGGATGACACCGAGGCGCCGTTCTGAGCGCGTTCATTGGCGATGGGTCGCTGTCGTTCTGCGTCGCGCGTTCTGCACCTGAACGGTGACGTGCTCGTCGCCTGTCTGATGGGGTTCAGGGAGTGACGACTACCTTGCCGACCGCCTTGCGATCGATGAGGAGGCGCAAGGCTTCGCTCGCCCGTTCCAAGGGGTAGCGGCCCGACACGTGCGGACGGAGGTCGCCCGTCGCCACAAGTCCGAGCAGCTCCTCACCGATTGACGCGCCGAGCGCCGGGTCACGCGCCGTCATCGCTCCGTAGAACACTCCGACGATCTGGCAGCTCTTGAGCAGCGCCAGGTTGAGCGGGATCGACGGGATCCCGGCGGCGAACCCGATCACGAGGAACCGACCCTCCCAGGCAATCGCCCGCAGCGCTTGCTCGGCCCGTTCACCACCGACACAGTCGTACACCACGTCGACGCCTCGTCCTCCGGTGAGCTCCTTCGCCCGGATCTTCAGATCGTCGGTCGAATAGTCGATCACATCGTCGGCGCCGTGCTCACGGCACAAGCCCAGCTTCTCTGCGCTTGAAGCGGCAGCGATCACCCTGGCCCCGAGCAGCCGGCCGAGCTCGACCGCCGCCAACCCGACCGCGCCACCGGCGCCCAGCACCAGGAGCGTCTCCCCGACCTGCAAAGCCCCGCGATGCTTGAGGCCGTACAGGCCGGTGCCGTAGGCATAGTTCAGACCGGCGACGAGGGCGAGGTCGACCGAATCGGGCACACGGCGCGCCGTCGTCGCCGGCACCGCGGCCAACTCCGCGTAGCCGCCGATCGTCCCCAGGCCGCCAACCACGCGATCGCCGACGGCCCATCCCTCGACACCCTTGCCGAGCGCGGCGACGATACCGGCGACCTCGCCACCAGGGATGTACGGCGGGGTCGCTTTGAACTGGTACTTGTCCTCCAGCATCAACGTGTCGGGGAACGTCACGGCCGACGCTTCGACACGGACGAGCAACTCCCCGGTCGCCGGTTGTGGGTCGTCGATGTCCTCGACGACGAGCCGTTCCGGTGGTCCGAACTCATGACATACCACGGCTCTCATGCCCAAGGACGCTACGTCGACGGACCTGTCCGTCGACGAGTCAGCGCCCTATCGAGGCCAGCGCACCGACACCGCGACGAATGCGGACGTCAATCCGTCCCGATCAGACCGCGAAACACCACGGCTTCAGCGCGTCCCAGAACGCCTAATACACGGGTGATAATCGAGTGGTTCCCTATCCTGGTTCGTGGTGCTGTGAGCATTCGCGGATGAGTACTTTTCCTTGTCTTGTCCGATCCGTTTCGCCCTCAGGTGAGACCAGGTTTGCGTTGGTGACGTCGACGAAATCCAAACCGTCGGCACCAGCGGCTGACCAGTCAAACCACCACCCGGTTGCGAGTCGCGCTAAGGGGCGGCTGTCGGCGGGGGTGTCGTGGCCGGTGCCAAGGTGGTTGTGGCTGGCAACGTCGTGGTCGTCGTGGTTGTCGTAGTCGTGGTTTCGGCGACTCTTGCCTGGCCGACGACGATCGTGATCGTGGTTCCCTTGTCGACCAACTGACCGGTCGCGATGCTTTGTTCGAGCACGGTGCCGTCTTTCGGATCGCCGGGTGGCAGCTCCTTGAACTGGACACTGACCTTGAAACCGAGCTCGTCGAGCAGGTTTCTTGCCGTGCCTTCGTCGACACCGACGAGCGTTGGGACGATCTTCTGGCCAGGACCTGAACTGACGAACAAGATCACCGTTGAACCGCGGTCAACGAGGGTGTTCGTCGGCGGTTCAGTCCGAATCACGACACCTGCAGGGATCACCTCATCGACCTGGTCGCGAACTTCGACGACGAGGCCATATTCGGCCGATTCGAGCAACTCGCGAGCAACCCCGACCTCGTCGTTGATGACGGTCGGTGGCACCGAGACTCGGTTTGGCCCACCCGACACGGTCACCACGACTGGAGTTTCCTGTGCCACGAGCGTCTCGGCCGGCGGGTTTGTTCGGATCACGCGACCCTCAGGCACACCGCTGCTGAGTTCAGATTCCTCGGTGAACGTGAACCCGGCGGCTCCGAGAATGTTGCGGGCGTCCTCGATCGTGACGCCCGCCACGTTCGGGATCGGAACCAGCGATTTCGTTGGGTTGAAATACAATTCGATCACGGTTCCCTCGGCTACCACCGTGCCGGCGACAGGGACGGTGCGGTGTACGAACTCCTCGTTGACGAGCGGATTCTCCTCAGGGATCGATCGAAATGGCAGTTTCAGCGCTGTGAGCGCTCCAGTCACCGATTCGAGCGGCTGATTGACGTAGTCGGCGAGAATCCGCGAGCTCGACTCCTCGGTCTTCTTCGTCAGCCCCTGATATAGCAACACGCCGCCGGCGACGAGGGCGATCAGCGCGATGAACGCCGCCAACGCATACCAGCCGGTTCGCGAGTTGTGGTCCTGGTAGTACCTCGCTTCGGATGAGGCGCCCGGAGGGTACTGATCAAGATTCGGACCCTGCCTTGCGGGCATTGCCGTGGTTGGCGCGCCGGCGATCGGGGGATGGGCGCGTGCCACCTGTTGTGTCGGCTGAACGATCGTCGGGGTGGTGCCGACTGGCTGGGTTGGGCCGAACGGCCGCTGGATTCCCGCCGCCGGAGTGCCAGGACGAGCAGCCGCCGCGACCAACGCCTGTACCTGCTCGCCATTGCGGAACCGCCGAAGGTCGTCGCGCAGGGCATGAGCACTTGGGTAACGCAGCTTCGGGTCTTTCGCCAACAATTTGGCGACGATCGCCTCGAACGGGCGTGGCATCCCTTCGACCAGTTTGTTGAGTGGCGTCGGTTGATCGTGGACCTGTTTGTAGGCGATGCTGACCGGGTTGTCACCGCCGAACGGCGGTTTGCCTGCCACCATTTCGTACAGCACGATCCCGAGCGAGTAGAGATCGCTGCGTGGGTCGGGTTGAGCGCCCTGAGCCTGTTCGGGTGAGAAATACGAGGCGGTACCCATCACCGAACCGGCCTGTGTGAGGTTCGATTCGGTGGCGCTGTTCATGGCCCGGGCGATACCGAAGTCGGCAACCTTGACCTGCCCGTTTGATCCGATCAGGATGTTGGCCGGCTTGATATCGCGGTGCGCCAACCCGGCCTCGTGGGCGAACCCGAGCGCAGCGGCAACTTCGGAGGCGATTTCGGCGGCCTGTTTCGGCGTCAGCCGCTTGTTGGTCTTGAGGATCTCAGCGAGTGTGCGGCCCTGTACGTACTCCATCGCAATGAAATAGGTGCCCTCGTACTTGCCCCAATCGAACACGTTGACGATGTTCGGGTGGCTCAAGTTGGCGGCGGCTTGGGCCTCGCGTCGGAACCGTTCGACGAAGTTGGGATCGATGGCGAACTCGGGGAACAGCACTTTGATCGCCACTTGACGATCGAGCAGCCGGTCGCGCGCCAGGAAAACGTCGGCCATGCCGCCGCGTCCAACGCGCTTATGAATCTCGTAGCGGTCATTGATGACCGTGGCGTCGCCGCTGTTGCTCATGCTTGAGGCCTCTGTTCGACGGGCCATACGGTGGGTCGAAGAACGTTGCCCGAGGTTATCGACCCAACGGTCAAGTCCACGGTCATGGCGTCACCGGAGCACTGGTGGTGGGCAGCTCGGGCGTGGCGGGTGGTGTGGCGGGCGGTGTGACGGGTGGCGTGGCGGGTGGTGTGACGGGTTCCGTGGCGGGGACGGGTGGGTCGATCTTGAAGATCTCGTCAAGCATTGCTTTGGCGATCGGGCCGGCGAGCCGGCCACCGGTGCCTGCGGAGATCTCGGCGTCGGTGCCTTTGAGCATCACGACGACGGCGTATTTCGGTGCTTCGACGGGTGCGAAGGCGACGATCCAGGCGTGCGATCGTTCCGGTTCGCCAGGGCCGTTGAGCTGTGCAGTTCCCGTCTTTGCGGCGACCGATATGCCGTTTGCCAACCCGATACAGCAGCTCGCCGTGCCCGTTTCGGCGACGCCGACCATCAGGTTGTTCAGGATTTCGGCGGTGTCTGGCGTGATCGGGCGCCGCCATACTTCCGGCTGTGTTCGGTTGATGACGCGTAGCGAGTGGTCGAGTTGGGCGTCGACTACGAACGGTTTCATCATGTCGCCGCCATTGGCTACGGCTGCGGCGACCATCAGCATGTGGAGCGGGACCATCTGAACGTCGTTCTGTCCGAACCCTCGAATCGCCAGCAGCGGGAGGTTCTGATCGATGTTGTCGAAGCTCCCGACGGTGCTGGCGGCGGCGCGGGGAAGGTCGATCGGCACCTCCTCGCCGACTCCCCATCGCGCCATCCCTGCTTCGAATCGGTCGGGTCCGAGCTCGAGTGCCGTGCGGGCAAACGGGATGTTGCACGACCGCGCGAACACGGTCGCCATATCGCCACCGCAGAGCGAGCCGTTGTAGTTCTGGATCGGGTCGTCGGTTTGTGGTGGAAGGAATTCGCGCTCGTCCGGCCAGACGCTTTCAAGACTTATGACACCGTCGTCGAGGGCGACTCCCGTCGTGAGCACCTTGAACGTGGAGCCGGGCATGTAGCGCTGCTGGTAGGCATTCGCCAACAGCGGATCTCGATCGTCGTTCTGTAGCTGGGTCAGGTAATCGAATGCAGCGTCGTAGTCGCTGCTCGCAACCAGGTTCGGGTCGTAACTCGGTGCGCTCCACATCGCCACAATCGCACCCGTTTCGACCTCGACCATGGCGATCGATCCCTCCCGGTTGCCGAGCAGGTACTTGGCGACGGTCTGCATGTCGTTGCGCAACGTGAGACGGACTTCGCCGGAAGAGTCGATATTCGGATTGAAGATGTCGTCGATCGCGCGTACCTGTTGGGTGAACGTGTCGCCGGTCAGGACACCGGTTTCGGTTCGTTCCAACTGTGTCGAACCGAGCCCGAACGTGTGGTAGCCGGTGATGTGTGCGAACAGATCTCCTGTTGGATACTGCCGCACGAATCTGACGTCGCTCTCGCCGGTTGCTTGCACCGAGCGCGCAATCACGACACCGTCAGCGGTGACGATTTGGCCGCGCGGCTGATCGAACTGGCGAATCAAGGCGCGTGTGTTGCTCGGTTCCGACGCCAGCTCCTCGGTACGGCCGACCTGCCAATAGTTGAGCGCCGCGAACAGCACGATGTAGAGGCTGATGAGGCCGGCGGCGAGTTGACGGATCTGGCGATTCACGAGATCACCTCGCTCATCTCGGTCGTGTCGAGGCCGGACTTGTGCGACGAACGGCGCAGGCGCCAGGCGCCCCAACGCTCTCGTGGTGTCGGGTCGTCTGGCAGTTCCCCGAGCCGACGGGCACCGGAGTCGCTCAACCGCAGCAGGATCGCCAGCAGGATGTAGTTCGACAGCAGCGAGGAGCCGCCGTAGCTCACGAACGGCAGCGTGATGCCGGTGAGCGGCACGACTTTGATCACTCCACCGATGATGATGAATGCCTGCACACCGACGATCGTGGTGAGGCCGGTGGCGAGCAGTTTCTCGAACGTGCGGTCGGTTCGCAGGGCGACCCGGAGGCCGGCGCCGATCAGCAGCAGATAGGTCATCAGGATCGACGTGGCACCGACCAACCCCATCTCTTCGCCGATCGCCGCGAAAATGAAGTCGTTCTGCGCTTCGGGAATTTTGTCTGGGCTGCCACGTCCGAGGCCAGTACCGACAATTCCGCCGTCTCCGATCCCGTACAGCGCTTGCACGATCTGGAAGCCCTTGTCGTATTCGTCAGCCCACGGGTCGATCCAGATGTCGACACGGGTTTGCACGTGACCGAACATCCTCCAGGCTCCGAAGGCGGCAACCCCAAACATCAAGAACCCGATGATCAGGTAGCTGACTCGTTCGGTGGCGACCCACATCATCACGACGAACAGGGTGAAGAACAGCAGCGACGAACCGAGGTCGCGTTCACCGACCATCACGACGACGGCAAACCCCCATGCCACGAGAATCGGGGCGATGTACTGGAGCTCTGGGATCCTCAGTGGGCCGAGTTTCCAAGTCGAGGCGGCGATCAGCTCGCGCCGTTCCGCCAGGTAGCCGGCGAAAAAGATCGCCAACGAAAGTTTGGCGAACTCACCAGGCTGGAAGCTGATCGGACCGAGTTGTACCCAAATCCGTGCCCCGTTGACGTTGGCACCAAGTCCGGGCATCATCGGCAACAGCAACAGCACCGAACCAGTGAAGAACAGAATCCATTTGTAACGCGCCAGATCTGTGGCCCGCTGGACGAACAACAGGGTCGCCACGAAGGCGGCAATCGCTACCAGACTCCACAGCGATTGCAGGCCGGCGAGATGATCGTCGAGCCGGGTGATCATCACGTATCCGATTCCGTGGAGCAGCACCGCCAGCGGGAGCAGCGTGCCGTCGGCTCCTTTGGCGAGCAGTCGCACGGCGACGTGGGCGACGCCGATCAGGATCAGCAGCAAGACGAGGAAGGGACCGATCCTGGCAGGAATCGCGGCGTTCGCCCCGAGCGAGGCAAGGGTGTAAGCGACACCCGTGATCGCCGCCGCCATCACGATCAAGGTGAGTTCTGTTGATCGCCGGCGCTTGACCAGGCGGGCCGAGACCGGCATCGCCCCGGTAACCATTACGGCACCGTCGTGGTCGAAGCGATGGAGGTGGTGGTCGTCGTTGTTGTCGTCGTTGTCGTGGTGGTCGTAGTCGTCGGTGGTGTCGTTGTCGTGGTGGTCGTAGTGGCGACACGCTCGAATACGAATCGTTCGGCGCTGGCCTGCGATTCGAACTCAGGTTCGGCGTTGACGAGTTTGATCGATGCGTCGTCAAGCTCGTCGCGATTGAACTGGCCTGCAGCCTCGTGAGTCGGCTCGAACCACAACACTCCGCCCTTGCGGCCCTGATAGATCACCACTTCGCCGCCGCCGTTGAAGGCTACGTAGTAGCCGTTGCGGGCCCAGGCGGCAAGGATTGAGAATCCGAGCACGAGTACTGCGGCGACCCCGAGCCCCAGAAGGAACCGCCCGAGTCGGCCGCCTTTCCTGGTGGTGACCGTCGGCTCGACGCCACCGTCGTAGAGCGCTGGTGCGTCGGCTGTGTCGAGTCCGGCGCTTGCGTCAGCGGGTTGATCGCCCTGGTCGGTCGAATCCGGTGAGTCCGGTGGGTCGGAGATGATTTGGACTTCGCCGGTCCTGCTCACGTGGTCGTTATCGTTCCACAGCGGGACGACGTCAAATTCTTGCGTCGGGTCGGGCGGTTCGTCACCGGCCATCACGTCGACGACGATCACCGTGATGTTGTCGCGGCCACCGGACGCGTTGGCGGCGTCGATGAGCGCATTGGCGGCTGCTTGCGGGTCGTCAGGGTGGGCCAGCAGCACGGCCTCGATGTCGTCGTCGGCGACCTCATCGACGAGTCCGTCACTGCACAGCAGAAATCGATCGTTGCGAATGATCGGCATCGTCCAGGAATCGACGCGGACGACTGGTTCGATCCCGAGGGCGCGGGTCACGATATTGCGGCGGGGATGGGTCCGAGCCTCGTTGCGTGAGATCGCTCCTTCGGCGACGAGTTCCTGCACGAAGCTGTGGTCGATCGTGACTTGGCGCAGCCTGCGATGGCGGAGCACATAACTTCGTGAATCGCCGACGTTGGCGACCGCCAAGACTTCGCCGTCATGGGGGTCGGTGACGACTGCGATCGCCGTGACCGTCGTGCCCATGCCGGCTTGTTCCGTGTTGGCGAGCGAGGCCTCGTAGATTTCGCCGTTGGCCTCGTTGATCGCTGCTACGAGATCGCTGAGCGAGTTCGACACTCCGAACGGGAGTCGCTCGTGCAGGCGCGTGACCGTCATCTCACTGGCGATCTCGCCGGCCAGGTGCCCGCCCATCCCATCGGCAACGACGAACAGCCCGTTGTCGGCGTGGGCGGTGTCTTCATTTTGTGGTCGGATTTGACCAGCGTGTGTTGCAGTGCCCCAGCGGAGGTCGGCCATCACTGAGCCTCGAGAACGGTGTTGCCAAGCTGGATGCGGTCGCCGATGTGGACGGTGCGTTGCACGGTCAAACGGGTGCCGTTCAGGAATGTTCCGTTTGTCGAACCGAGGTCGTCGACCACGACGTGGACGCCGGCGATCGAAACCCGCGCATGGTGGGATGAGATGAACGAATCATCGGTGATTTGAACGGTGTTGTCGCCATCGCGACCGATACTGACCGTCCCGGTGACCGCGAACGTGGTCCCGCGTCGTTCCTTCGGCTCGAGTATGAGGAGTCGAGCAGGGAGAGTGCCGCGCCCCTTCGGGGGCTTCGTCGTCCGCTTGCCAGATTTCGGTGACGACCCTGCCGGTGATGTTGGTGAACTCGCTGGAGCGGCCGGGGCGTTGGCGGGTTGGCGGACCTCGCTCCACACAGCCCACAAGACGCGGGCGAAGAACAGGTACAGCAGAGCCAGCAGCACCAGCTTGAGAATGTCGAGCACCGGATCAGGCATGGCGCAGCGGTTACGAAGCCTCGAAGCGAAGGTTGATAGCAGCGATCGTGATGATGTCGCCATCGACCAGGCGACGGTCGGCAGCGATCCGTTCACCGTTGACGAAGGTGCCGTTGGTCGAGCCGCGATCGACGATCACGAAGCCGCTGCCGGATCGGTTGATGACCGCGTGGTGGCGGCTGATATTGCCGTCGCTCAACATGATCCGACAGTCGGACAGGCGGCCGATGATGTTGCGCTCGTCGGCCAGTTCGATGCGGTCACCGGACGGCATCACGATCGTCCCCGGCCGCTTGCCTGGCTCGGGTTGTTTGAGTTGCGAGGCGATCCCGAATCGGCCGGCCTTGAGCGTGTTGTCGACTCGCAGCTCAACGGAGACCGGACCCATGAAGTGGTAACCCTCTTCGCGTGCGTACTCGCGGATGGCTTCTACCAGTTCGGTCTTGAGGGCGTCTTCGATATCGGCGAAACCCGCATGATCATTGGCTGAGAGCATGAGGACGAAATCGTTCGGCACGATCCGTTGACCCTTGACGTCGACCGAGCGATGGTCGTCCATCTCCCTGATGAGGCGTCGACCAAGTTCAATTGGTCGGATCGAGGTGCGCGAACGTCTGAACACACCCTCGACCATACGCTCCAGACGGTGCTCAAGTCCTTGCATCCCCATGGTCGGGGGAAGGCTACTGGTCGCGGTGGTCACCCGTACCGCACCCAAGCGCACGGCCAACGTGCGCCCCGTCTGCTGTCGAGTTCACGTCGTCGCACATCATGATCGCGTACCAGTCCGGTCGGGCGGGCTGGACTTTACGGCGTTGTCGCCACATCGGTCCGCGGGTTAGCCTGACGTTCCACTCGGGCGAGTGGCGGAATGGCAGACGCGCTAGCTTCAGGTGCTAGTACAGGTAACTGTGTGGGGGTTCAAGTCCCCCCTCGCCCACGACATAACCCCAGGTAGATGGCTGTTTGCGAGGGCCGAAATGGCCCCACTTCTACCGGACTTCTACCGGAGGTATTGGATCGAGCCATCAGAGTGGGTCAACGATCGGTGAGACGTGGTCCACGACCTCGCAGCACATGGCCGTTACGCTCGCTGCTTGTGGACGATGGCAGCGGGGATTGGTGGCGTCCCGATCCGGGGTCGAAGAACGAGCAACGTCTGCATTTCTTGAGCGCCGCAGTGACGATCGCAACTGGCTC
>JANMTV010000040.1:0-14297 GCA_031390905.1 Ilumatobacteraceae bacterium
ACCCAAAGGGTTGTCGACGGCTTGGTCGGGCCCGGCCATGTATCCGTCGATCGACATCGCAATGTTGTGCACGCGCAGCTTCGCCATGACGTCACAGTACGCCGCCCCGGTGGCGCGCTGATCGGCGGACTGATGCACGGAACTGTTCACGAGCATGGGTTACGACCCAATCGAGGTCGACACCTCGGAGTTCGAGAAGCTGGAAGGCTGCGTGACCTGCCTGTCGGTGCGGATCAGGCGCTGAGTAACACGATTTGCGAGACTGCCTGGATGAGCGACCCACTTGATCTGTTTCGGCTTGACGGCAACGTGGCGCTGGTCACGGGTGCGTCAGCGGGTCTTGGCGAACGGTTCGCCCGCACGTTGCATGCCGTCGGCGCAACAGTAGTAGTCACCGCCCGCCGGGCAGATCGACTGCACCGTCTTGTCGAGGAGTTGCCCGGCACGATCGCCATAACAGCCGACATCGCGATTGCGGAGGATCGAGAGCGGCTCGTCGCCGAAACCCTCGAGCGGGCCGGCCGGATCGATATCCTCGTCAACAACGCTGGTGTCGCCAACGTCGTCGCAGCTGAAGACGAGGACCTCGACGACTTCGAGCGAGTGATGCAGATCAATGTCACGGCCGTGTGGCACTTGTCGAAACTGTGCGGCAGAGCGATGATCGCCCAAGGCTCAGGCTCGATCGTCAACGTCGCCTCGGTGCTCGGCTTCGTCGCCGGTACGCCGGTCAAGCAAGCCAACTATTGCGCCAGCAAGGGTGCCGTCGTCAACCTAACCAGAGAGTTGGCCGTCCAGTGGGCCCGCAAGGGAGTGCGTGTCAACGCCATTTGTCCGGGTTGGTTCCCGTCGGAGATGACCGCCCCGATGCAGGACGAAGCGAGTCAGAAGTTCATCAACTCCAACACGCCCCTCGCACGGATGGGTGAACCACACGAACTCGACGGAGCGCTGCTCCTGCTTGCCAGCCCCGCAGGTTCGTTCATCACCGGCCATTCGTTGCTGGTCGACGGCGGCTGGACCGCCCGCTGAGTTGTGCTGCGGATTCAAGGCGGGGCGACAATTGTCCGATGATCTGACAGCATGGAGACAATGGGACGGACGATGACCGAACACGACGCGCCCGCTGTCGTGCCAGATGGTGCCGCAGGCGTGGCTGTCGCCGCTCAGCGAATCGCGGCGTCGGTGAGTTCGGTGATGGCGGGCCGCGAGGATTCCATCCAAACTGCAATCGCCTGCTTGTTATCGGGTGGGCATCTGTTGATCGAAGACATCCCAGGAGTCGGCAAGACACTGCTCGCCCAAACGTTGGCGGCATCAGTCGGCGGTTCGTTCCACCGCATCCAGGGGACCCCCGACCTCTTGCCCGGTGACGTGACAGGGACGATGGTTCCCCAAGGCGACGGGTTCGAACTTCGCTTCAGGCCTGGTCCGATCTTTTCGAACATCGTGGTCTTCGACGAACTCAACCGGGCCAACCCGCGAACTCAGTCGGCGCTGCTGGAGGCCACCGAAGAAGGTGCCGTCACGGTTGACGGATCGACTCGCCAACTTCCGTCACCGTTCCTCCTCGTCGCTACCCAGAATCCGGTCGAGATGACCGGCACCTATCCGCTTGGTGAAGGAGCTCTCGATCGTTTTGCGGCGGTCGTCACTCCCGGTCGCGCAGGGGCCGATGACGAGGTCGAAGTGCTGACCGGTCGCCGCGGTCGCACGGTGTTGCGCACGGTCGCGCCGGTCGTCGGGATCGACGATTTGATCCTCGCACGGGCGATCGTGGCCGACACATACATTGCCGACTCGATCGCCCGGTATGTGGTGGCGCTGCTCGAGGCGACCCGCCAGCATCCCCGCGTTCGGCTCGGTGCCTCGACGCGAGGTGGTGTGGCACTCGTCGGTCTGGCCAAGGCTCGGGCAGCGATGGCTGGTCGCCACTACGTCGTACCGGACGACGTCGTCAACCTTGCCGAGTCTGCGCTTGCTCATCGCGTGATCGTTTCCGACGCCGACGGATCGGTGCGCGCCGGACGCCAGATCGTGACCGAATGCGTCGCACGGGTTCCGGCACCCACTGCGTGATATGAGCCGCCCCGTCGGCGTTTCAGCAGGTGGATTCGGATTTGTTCTGGCGTGGCTGGGTGGTGTCGCGCTCGCACAACTGACGGGATCGACCCCGGTCCTAGTCGTGTTGGCGGCGGGCTTGGTCATGTTCGTTGGGGCGATCATCGGCGGGTACCTCGTCGTTCGTCGGGTCGCAGTTCGATCGATCTCGATGCCACCGTTTTCTACGATCGGGGACGCTGTTCCGATTCGGATCGACATTGCGGCTGCTCGACCTGTATTCATCGAGATCAGGGCGTCGGGCGAGTTGGCGGCGAGCGGCTGGAATGATTCGAAAGGTCTGAACACGAGCGCGATCATGACCCGTCGGGGGCTCGTTCAGTCGCTCGCGATCTCGATTCGCTCGGCTGGGTCGCTCGGCCTGGTGTGGTGGCGTCGGCGAATCGAATTTGATGTCGCCGACCACCTGGTTTCGCCGCAACCTCACTACGGTCACGCCGCGATCGAGCGGCGATCGGTGCAATCAGTGGGCGACCTGGCTGGTGCATCGGGGGCGGTGGCGGGGGAGATCGACGGCATCCGTCCATGGCGCGACGGCGACAGCGAACGGTTCGTCCACTGGTCGTCATCGCTGCGAACGGGTGAGCTCGTCGTGCATGACCGTCGCCACGACGCTGATCACCGCTGGCTGGTGCGTGCACGACACGGGCTCGCAGATCCGGATACCGAGGCTGGCACTGCCCGGTGGGCATTGGAACAGGGGCTGCGATCGGGCGCCAAGGTCTTCGTCGCCGTCGGTGATGGCGAACCGGTTGCGATTCCCGACAGCGTGTCGGCGGCGCGGTGGACCGCCCTCGTCGATCTCGGCCCTCACCCGACCGTGCGACGCCCGCACTCCAAATGGCCGTCCGGCGTGGAACCGGATTCGCCCGCACCCGTGTCGGCGCGCTGGTGGGCGGCCGGTGCCACGCTCGTGGCGTTGCTGATGTTGCTGGGGGCGTTGGGTTACAGCATCGTGGCCACCGTGTTGGTCACGGTCGCCGTGGCTGCCGGCGCGGCGGCCTCGGCCCGCTCGTTGGCCTCTGGAGAACCGACATCGGCCTTCATCCGTTCGCTGGTCGGGATCGTTTCGCTCGGCTCGCTGGTGCTGGTCACGGCGGCAAGCGGTCAGCTCGACGGGTTGCTGTCGATTCTCCGCGGTCCACTCCCACAGATCCTCGTGATCTTGATCGTGCTGCACGGATTCGAGTGCCGCGATCGACGAACGATCCGGGTCGGTCTGGCGATCTCGGCGATCGTGATCATGTACGCATCTGGTTTCCGGGTCGACGGTTCGATCGGCTTGTGGTTGCTGGCATGGGCCGGCTGTTTCTGTACGTCGTTGATCGGCATGGCAGGCCCACGAATCACGCCGCTGCTCGAAGGTGGGGTCGCTCGCTCGCTTGGTCGCCGGGTGCTGGTGGCAGTGGCCACCGTTGCCGCAACGATCGGTGTGCTCGTGGTCGTGCCGGTTCCCGATGGCCCTACCAGGCTGACGCTGCCGACCTTCATCGACGACCCACAAGACGTCAGCGTGCCAGGTGCGTTGGCCTCGGCCAACGGCCAGGTCAGCAGGGCTGGAGACGCAGGAAACGGGCAACGTGCACCATCCGGGCAGGCGGGGGGATACACCGGGTTCGCACAGTCGATGGACACGTCGGTGCGTGGTGCGTTGAGCGACGAAGTGGTCATGCGGGTGCGGGCACCAGAACCTGATTTCTGGCGCGGCCAGACATTTTCGTTGTTCGACGGCCGTCGCTGGTATGCCGACGAAGACGTCGGTTCGTTGCGCAGCGGCCCGAACGTCGAGATCCGTGCGGCGCTCGGTGACACCGGCGTCGATGGTGAAATAGGTCTCGACCGTTTCATTCAGACCTACTACCTCGAAGCCGATTTCCCGAACGTAGTGTTTGCTGCATACCGGCCAGTGCAGGTGATTCTCGACGCCGACGTCTGGACTCGAGACGACGGTGCGATTCGCGCCTCGGTGACGTTGGAGGAAGGTTCGGTCTACACCGTTGTATCCGCTCGGGCGCGTATTACTGAGTCAGTGCTGCGCGATCAGGGCGTGATTGGGCCGCGCCTCAATGAGTTCGGAAGGCAGGTGCTTGGTAGGTACCTTCAGTTGCCTGACTCGACGTCGGCGGAAACCGTTGCCTTGGCGAACCAGCTCGCTGTTGGCCAACCTTCGACGTACGACGTCGTTCGCGCCTACGAGCAGTGGCTCAGCGAACATGTCGTGTACGACCTCGACGCGCCGGTGCCCGACGACGATGCTGACGCCGTCCATGACTTCCTGTTCGAATCGCAACGAGGCTTCTGTGAACAGATCGCATCGGCGCTCACGGTCATGCTGCGCACGCAGGGGGTCCCGGCTCGGCTGGCCACCGGCTACCTGTCGGGAGAGCGCGATCAGGTGGCGGGTGTATTCGAGGTACGCGCCAGCGATGCCCACGCCTGGGTTGAGGTGTGGTTTCCCGAGACCGGTTGGCAAGCGTTCGATCCGACCGCATCTGTCCCACTTTCCGGAGAAACGCGCAGCGATTCAGTTGGTGCCGGTCTCGTCGACGGCCTCGGGCGGTACGTCCGTCAACACACGTTGCTAGTTGGTTTGGTGGTGCTGCTCGGTGTCGCGGCAGTTGGTGGTGTTCGTCTCGCCCAGGCTTTGCGGTATCGCCGTCGACGCGGTCGCTGGGGTCTGTTGCAAGACCGGTTCGAGCGTGTCGCCGGTAAGCGAGGAGCGCAAGCTGGATTGTCAAACCCGAGGCGTTGCGCAGTGTGGTCGGGCGCAGATGACACCGCCCTAGCGCGACTGGTCGCCGAGCGGCTTGATCGCGTTGCCTTCGACCCGTCATTCGACGACGACGACGCGCTCTATCGCGAGACTCGCAAACTCGTATCCGCCCTCCGCGCGGACGACCGGTAACCTCGATGCGTGCCGCGGTCCAGAGTCCTCACCTTTGGATTGCTTACAGCGCTGCTGGCATCCGGGTACGGCGTGATGTTCACGGTGCTCGACGACTTCCGGGACGACTACGGAATCGAAGCGCACTGGCTGGGTGTGATTGTTGGCGTCGGCTTTTTCGCGTCGTTCCTTGCCCAGATGTTCCTGGCACCGATCGCTGACCGCGGCCGGGCACGTCAGATGGTGATTGCCGGCTTACTACTCAACATCGTCGGACTGATCGGAATGGCCGTCGGCGAAACGCTGTCGGTGCTGCTCTGGGCCCGCTTGGTGATGGGGATCGGTGTTGGAATGGCGCTCCCAGCGGTGCGTCGAATCGTGATCAATGCCGACCCAGCCAACCTCGGCAACAACGTCGGCATGTTGATTTCGTCTGACGTCGCCGGTTTCGCTGCCGGGCCTGTGATCTCGGCGTTGCTGGTGCCGACGTTCGGCTTGGCGTCGCCGTTCCTAGCGATCGCTGTTCTCACGGTGATCTGCATGCCGGTGATCTTTCGCGTACATGTGGCCGAGGCCACTGACGTCCCGGAGACCCGGTTCGCGTTCGACCTGTTGCGAGTTCGGCCGATACTCGCAGCGATCTCGATGGGTGCTGCTACGTACCTCATGATCGGTACGTTCGACGCGCTCTGGGCGATCGTGCTCGACGACCTCCGTGCGAGCGATTGGATCGCAAACGTTGGCATCACGATTTTTGCACTACCGCTGATCTTCCTCGGATCGTTCGGTGGCCGGCTGGCACAACGCGTCGGCCCATTCCGACTCGGTCCCCTCGGACTGGCGATCGCCGCCTGCTACATGAGTCTGTACGGGCTGATGCCGACAGGGGCGCTGATGCTGACCGTCGGGATCGTGCATGCGTTCAGCGATGGACTGTCGCTGGCGAGTACCGGCGTTGCGGTCGGGTTGGTAGCTCCACCCGACAGACAGGCCGGTGCGCATGGAATGCTTGGCGCGGCGGAGACACTGATCGGTGGTATGACCGCCGTCTTGGCAGGCGTCTTGTACTCGTGGGGTGGTCGTGTGCTGGCCTTCACGACCTGCAGTGTGCTGATGCTGGCGCTCGTTGCGAGCGCCTACCTGCTGGCTGGACCCGAATACCGGTCGCGGCGGGGGATCGATCCGGCTCTCGTTGCCGTGGGGGCCCGGAACTAACGTGCCTGCGTGACCATCCGAATCGGACTTCTGGCAGCATCTCGAATTGCTCAACAGGCGGTGATCGATCCGGCTTCTGAGGTCGACGGGGTCGAGCTCGTCGGTGTGGCGGCGCGAGATCGGGCGCGTGCCGTCGAGTGGGCGCAGAAGTGGTCGTTGCCGCTGGCGTTTGGTTCGTATCGGGAGATGATCAATTCTGACGAGGTCGACGCCGTGTACATCGCCGTGCCAGCCTCGATGCATCGTGAGTGGGCGGTCGCCACCATCCGAGCGGGCAAACATGTGTTGTGCGAGAAACCGTTCGCAGCCAACGCCGATGACGCCCGCCTGATCGCCGATGCAGCCAACGCCTCGGCAGTCATCGTGATGGAGGCGTTTCATTGGCGATACCACCCGATGACCGTACAGATCCGAGAGGTGATCGATTCCGGTGTGCTCGGCCGAATCGACCGGATCGACGCTCGCTTTGACATCCAACAAGGGATCATCCCTCGGTCAGACATACGTTGGGACCTGGCGCTGGGAGGCGGCGCTCTGATGGATCTCGGCTGTTACCCGGTCCAGTGGGTACGGTTTGCCGCCGGAGCCGACCCTGATGTTGTCTCTGCCGTAGCCGAATGTCCGGTTCATGAGATCGACGGCCGGCTGGAGGCTGAACTGCGTTGGCCGTCAGGTGTCACTGGTTCGATCCACACGTCGATGATCGCGCCCGATGGCGGGGTCGTCACCAACCTGATCGTGCGCGGTGAACTCGGAACGATGACTGCGATCAATCCGCTTGCGCCCCAGAACGGCGCCAGCATCGTCGTCGAGACCGCTGATCAACGCAGCGAACTTGACGTCGCCACGTCGTCCACCTACTACCACCAATTGGTTGCCTTTCGAGATGCGATCGTCGATGGAACACCGTTCCCGACGACAGCCGAAGATGGTGTCCGCAACATGGAACTGATCGATGCCTGCTACCGCGCCGCCGGCCTGCGACCGAGGCCGTCGCTGACGTAGTCAGCCGGACTGGAGATCATCGACGAACTGGCGATGATCGGCACTCCTCTTGGTCACGTCGGCAATCACTTTGACCTTGTGGTGCTCGCCGCGCAGCAGTGATAACGGGTCCTGCTGGTCGCCCACGTACCCGAGGGCGAAGGCACCTTGCTGGTAGCCCATCATCTTGAGCAGGTCGTCGTCGAGTGTTCGGGCGACTTCCGGTGAACACGACAGGTATTGATTCTCCTCCTGACGGACCCAGCCGACCGAGTACGTGATGTTGACACCGCGCCGCACACCGGTACTGCGGTTTGCACCACCACCGTGGAGCACCTTGCCGTCGTAGAACAACACGCTCCCCCGCCGCATCTCGACCTGGGCGCTCGTGAGCAGTGCTGCCTGGTCGTCGGGCATGGCAGATGTTCCCGCCACGATATGCGTGCCACCGTTTTCGGCGGTGAAGTCGGTCAGCGCCCACATCGTGTTGCATTGCACGTGATAGTCGGTGGGAAACGGGAAGAAGTCGAACGCCATTTGATCTCGATGCAACTTTTGCTGCGACTCGCCCGGCTCGATCGAGATGATCTGCGTGAGGTGGAGTTGCACCGCCGTGACGTGATCGAGGAACCGTTCGACGGTTGCCACCACGACTGGATGCATCACGAGTTGGCGTGAGGTCGGACAACGCTCGATCAGCGATCCGGTGCGACGCGTGAATCGTCCGTCGTAGTCGTCGCGCCCCGCATCAGACGAATCGATGTACGCCATCGACTCGCCCTCGAGCCGGTCCATCGTCGCTGGATCAGCGACTTCATCGATGATCGCGTAACCCCACCGGCGTATGTGCGAGCTGACCTCGGTCGGGTCGATATCGGGTGGGAAATGGTTCAGCTCCACGTGTCGATGGTAGACCGCGGTACGGTCTGGAAATGAGGCGAATCGTGATCCACGCCGACGATGTCGGAATGTGCCACGGTGCCAACCAGGCGTTCATCGAGCTGTCACGTCTCGGCACGATCAGCTCCGGTTCCGTGATGGTGCCGTGCCCGTGGTTCCCCGAGTTGGCAAATGCGGCCGCCGCCGATCCAACGCTTGATGTGGGTGTCCATCTCACACTCAACGCGGAACAGCAGGGTTACCGGTGGGGGCCTGTCAGTCGCCCGTCCGTGTCTGCGGGTCTGACCGACGACGACGGATATCTCTGGCGCGACGTTGCCAGTGTTCGTCGCAACGCCCACCCCGAGGCGGTCGAGACCGAATGGCGAGCACAAATCGACCGGGCGTTGGCCGCCGGAATCGACGTCACCCACCTCGATGCCCACATGGGTTCGTCGTTGGCACCCGAATGGTGCGCACGGTACGTCGCCCTCGGCGTCGAGTACCGAGTACCTGCCCTGATCACGTCAACCTTGGGTGCCTACGACCCGAACAATCACCTCGCTGGAGTGAGCGAGTCGACGTTCTCGGAGTTCGTCGATGCGGCGCGGGCCGCCGGTATGCCGGTGTTCGATCGGGTGCTCGAAACCGATTTCGGGCGGCCTCGGGGTGCACAGGTCGACTATCGGGCGAAGTTGCATTCGACCGTCGTCGACCTCGTCTACTGCGCCTTCCATCCATGTCGAAGTGGGCCGGGCGAGATCGAGAATATCGAGCCTGCATCGCACCATGTGCGGGTTGACGAATACGAGCTGTTCAGTACCAACGAGTGGAGTTCGTGGATGCAGGAACAGGACTTCGAAGTGATCGGCATGCGCCACCTTCGAGATAGTTGGCGAGGTGCGACATGAGCGAGCCTCGGATCGTTCGATCGGTCCAGACGGCTTTCTGGAAAAACTGTGAACCGAATCAGCTTCTCAGCGCGACAGTAGGGACGTGCACAGTCGTCTCTCCGAGTTCGGCGACGCCGAGTTGGTGGCGCTGATTGCCGATCAGCACCGCGACGCCCTGGCCGAACTGTACCAACGACACGGCGGTTGGCTGCTGACTCGGCTCCGACATCGCTGTGCTGACGAGGGGCTCGTGGTCGAAGCACTCCAAGACACGTTTGTCGCCGTTTGGCGCGGGGCGCGTCGATACGAGGGGACCGGCGCAGTCGCCGGTTGGCTCTGGGCGATCGCGATTCGACGGCTGATCGGGTTACTCCGAAAGCGCCGACCAGAGCCGGTGGCTCACGACGATCGACAGGAGGATGTGTTGGGCAACGTAGAGGATCTCGTGCTGGCGGGCACTGAGCATGGTGATCTAGCGGGGGCAATGCGCTCGCTTTCGCCGGAGTTGCGATCTGTCGTGCAAGCCACGGTGCTCGACGGTCTGACGACTCGGGAAGCGTCGCAACTCTTAGGGATTCCTGCAGGAACCGTGAAGACAAGAATGATGCGCGCACGTGCCGAGCTGAGAGGGGCGCTCACATGAGCTGGCACGTCGATCAGTTCGCTTCTTCCCGATACCTTGCCGGTCAGCTCGACTCGACCAGCGCATCGTCGGTCGAATCGCACGTGTTGGTGTGCGATCAGTGTCGAGCCGAACTCGGCGCTGCGGCGGGTGAAATCGAGGCCACTGCACTCGATGTGGCCTGGGCTGGAATAACCGACCTGCTTGATCGACCATCGGTCGGGTGGGTCGAGCGGGTGTTACAGAGAATGGGATGTCCTGACACGGTGACACGGGTAGTAGCCGCCACAACCCGCGCCAGGTTTTCGTTCCTCGTTGCCGTTGCGGTCAGCCTGTTCCTTGCCATCAACGCCGCTAGGTCGCCGTATGAGAAGTTCTTCGGAATGTTCCTGATCATCGCCCCACTCGGACCGCTCGTCGCCACCGCGGGCGCATTCGGCCGGTGGAGTGACCCGGTCAATGAGCTCGCCGGCACCGTGCCCACATCGTCGTTGCGAATCCTGTTGGTCCGCGTCACTGCATCGGTGGTGCCGTCAATCATGCTCACGGCGCTGTCGATCCCCTGGCTGATCGACCGCGGATGGTTCGCTGTGGCATGGTTGCTGCCGTCGGTGGCGCTGTCATTGGGAGCGCTTGCGTTGTCGTCTTGGGTCAGCATCGAATCGGCGGCTTTGACGCTTGGAGGGTTGTGGGTCGCGGTACCAATCTCGGTTCGCCTCCCCGTGTCGGACCTGCTCGAGTTGCTCGGTCGTCCGACGCAAATGGTCTCGCTGATCGTGATCGCAACCGCGTTGGCGATCACCTTGACTCGCCGCAACGCGTTCGAATATCGGGAGGCCTAAATGGACCACATCGTGCACACCCGTTCGCTCTCAAAGCGCTACGGCAAGTCACTCGCGCTGGCGTCGATCGATCTCGACCTAGGGACCGGAATCACTGGCCTGCTCGGACCGAACGGCGCTGGCAAGACGACGTTGTTGCGGATACTCGCCACGTCGCTGGCACCATCCTCCGGGGAGTTACGAGTACTCGGTCAGGACCCTGGGGAGCCTGCAGGTCGGCTCGAAATCAGGCGGCGACTCGGGTATGTGCCGCAGGAGGTCGGGTTGTACGACAACTTCACCGCATTCGATTTCGTCGACTACGTGGCGATTCTCAAGGAACACGCTGATCGCTCGGCCCGCCACGCTGAAGTGCGTCGAGTGCTCGAGGAGGTCGATCTCGGAGACGTCCGGTCGAAGAAGATTCGCAAGCTGTCAGGCGGGATGAAACGGCGAGTCGCGCTTGCCCAAGCACTGCTGGGTGATCCCACGCTGCTCGTGCTCGATGAGCCGACGGTCGGCCTCGATCCCGAGCAGCGGCTGCGTTTTCGCCAGTTGATCTCGCGGCACGCCGAGCGTCGTTGTGTCGTGTTGTCGACGCACATGACTGAGGATGTCGAGGCGCTGTGCGACCGGGTCATCGCTCTCGATCAGGGACGGGTCGTGTTTGACGGCACGCCGGCCCAACTCGCCGGTGTCGCTGCCGGTCGGGTCTGGGTCGCCGACAGTATCGACGCCCATGCGATTGTGTCGTGGCGAACCGGCGAGGGTCGCCATCGCCACATCGGCGAGGCACCGGCCGGAGCTGAGGTGATCGCCCCTACCGTTCAGGACGGCTATCTGCTGCTCAACGGCGGTGTCCCGGAAGTGACTGCTGCGTGATGATCGCCGAGGCTGGCTTGGCGCGAACCGAGGGCGTTCGGCTGCTTCGAAACCCACTGGTTTGGGTCGCGATGGCGGCGACCGCAAACATGGTTCGCGGGGCGGACTCATCGTCCGGATCAGTCGACGAGCGGTACCTCGCCTTGGTTGGATACGCGCTCGTGTTGCCGGGTCTTGTGATGGTCCTTCATCTCATCCTCTCCACGCTGCGTAGCCGTTCGTGCCGCTCCGAGGAGCTGCTTGGCGTGCTCCCGGTCGGCGCTGACCGCAGATCGGTCGGTCATGCGCTGTCTGCGCTGGCGGCCGGGCTCGTCGGAGCAGTCGCGACGATGGCGATCTATCTGGTCATGCGACCGGAATCGATGCTCGGTCGATGGGATCCGTCGGAACAGAGCATGATCAACGTGCCGCGACCGAATCTGGCACAACTGATGCAGGGCCCAGCCGCGCTCGTCGCCATTGGTGTATTCGTCGTCGCCGTTGTGCGTTGGATCCCGACCTGGCTCGTGATCGTGCCGCTGGTCTTCTTGACGTTCGTGCAGGCCTTGTTCTTTGGCCTCTTCTTTGGCGTGCCGACCGGCGGTCTGAGTTGGTTGTGGCCGCTGGTTACGGGCTCGGTGCATGGGGAGTGGTTCGGCTGCGAGACGGCTGCGGGATGCGGGCTCCCCGTGAGTGGATTCGACCGCATCACACCATGGTGGCACCTTGCTTATCTGGTAGCGCTGTGCGTGTGGCTCACCACGGTCGCGGTGGTCCGTCATCGACGCGATCGCCGAGCATGGGCCGCTTTTGGTTGCTCACTGGCCGCGGTGGTGGCCCTGGCGGTCATTCAAGTGATGACGTCTGACACCTACACCACAATCGTGAGTGCTGTCTGATGACCGCGTCGACTTGGGCTCCAGAACTGCAGCTGGGCTACGTCGAGGGCAAACGACTCGTCCGAAACCCGCTGGTTTGGATCGCTGGCGTTGTCTCGATCGTGTGGGTCGCGGCGTATACACCGGCGATCGACCTTGATCAGGATCGTTATATCCTCTCGGTTGGATACGCGCTCGCCGTGCTCGGATTCGTGGCGATCGCGCACACGATGTTGGCGGTCATCCGGTCGCGCGCGTATCACACCGGCGAATTGCTCGACGTCCTCCCCGTCGGGCCCGATCGTCGGTCGATCGGTCACGGATTGTCGGCTGTGAGCGGCGGGTTGGCGGCCGCTGCAGTAACCATCGTGATCGTCGCCATGCGGGGCCTCGAGCCGAGCGGTCAACCGTGGGAGGCCGGGGTCGAGGGGTCACCGACGGTGCCCCAAGTGAACACAGCTCAAATTCTCCAAGGGCCGATCGCGATCGTTGTCGCGTGCCTGTTCGTTGTCGCACTGGCGCGATGGGTTCCGAGTTGGTTGATCGTTGTGCCGTTGTTCGTGTTGACCGTGGTCCAGCTGATCTTCTTCGGAATCTGGTTCGGCGTCGCGACTGACAACCCGTTGACGTGGATGTGGCCTATGACGACCGGTGTCGTACACGACGGATGGACGGGATGCGGCCCAACCGATGCGATCTGCGACCTTCGGGTCAGCGGGTTCGATCAGACCACGCCGTGGTGGCACCTCGCCTACCTGGTGGCGCTGTGCGTGTGGTTGGTCACGATTGCGGTCTTGCGTCATCGTCGTGACCACACGACCTGGATGGTGTTCAGCGCGTCGACGGCCCTCGTTGTCGCGCTAGCGATCGCTCAGACCATGGTGGCGAAGGATTATGTACCGGGCGTGATCGAGTTCGCAGTGCGCCGATGATCGAGCTTGGTGCCCTCGTGTTCGGGCCGGCCGGTCGACGTGTGCCGTGGCTGGCGATCGGCACCACATTCTCGGTGTGTGTGACTGTCGCACTTGCCAGAGCGCTGCAGGTCGAGTCGGCGAGTGATTTGCTGCAGGTCGTCCGGCTGACGTCGGTGCTGATGGCTGCGGGAGCGGCAAGCTGTTTGGAGGACGGCAACGAAATGGTGACGGCGGCCACGCCGTTTGGGCGTCTCCGTCGACGATTGGTGGCCGTGCTGTTGACTGGGCTCGTCACGGTCGGCTGTTGGTTGATTGTCGTGATCGGAGCGGCCGCAGTGGTTCACGCACCGAGCGGCGATCCGTCGCTCCCAGTTGGCGGCTTGCTGATCGAATTACTCGGACTGATGGCGTTTGGTTGGCTGGTGGCGGCGATTCTCATGAATCGTTCGAGTTGGCGCGGCAGCGGGATGCGGGCCGGCCTCGGCGTAATCATCGCCGCCCTGATCACCATCACTGTTGCCCGGTTGGCGCGATGGTTGTGGCCGATGCCCGGTCGTGGTTGGGTCGAAGGTCACGAGCGATGGACTGCAATCGCGATCGTGTCAATCGTGGTATTCATGTTGACCAGTCGCGACCCGGCGGCTCGGCTCCCGACACAAGAAGGGTGATCACATGACGGCCGATCGGATCGCGCGATGGGCGTTGGCGTTGATCGCTGCCCTCATGTTGCCGACTGCTCTTCAGGCTGCATTCACTCCCAAGTCGTGGTTCGACGACTTCCCGTTCGGGCGCGGTTGGGTTGCCGCCGAGGGCGGTGGCTACGACGAGCACCTGGTGCGTGACGTCGGCGTGCTGTTCTTGGCATTGATCCTTGTCACAGCCTGGGCGGTGTGGAAACGCCAAGCCGTGCTGGCGGTCGCCGTTGCGTGGCTGCTGCAAGGCGTGCTCCATCTGGTGTACCACATCGGTCACCTCGATGGGCTCGGCACGGTTGACAAGGTTGGCCTCGTTGGTTCGTTGGTATCGATTCCCGTGCTCGCAGCCATCGCGCTGTTGGCCGATTTACAGAATTCGGGAGGTTCACGTGAGTGATACAGAAACACCTCGGCTGCGGAGCACGGTGCTCGCACAACTTCGGTTGCTCGTCGTTGCAGGAATTCCCTTTGGTGTGGTCGTGGCAGGATTCGGAAGTCGATTGGCGATGCTGGTGCTGCGCATGTCGTCA
>JANMTV010000043.1:0-26329 GCA_031390905.1 Ilumatobacteraceae bacterium
CAACTGTAAATCCGGTCGATGCACCACAAGCGCCGATCACCAATTGAGTATCCGTCGCCGTAGTTAACGGATACTCGCGATCATCAGCCGGCGGGAACCGTGGTTGGGGGGGTTGTCGTGGTGGTTGTCGTGGTGGTTGTCGTGGTCGTCGTGGTCGTCGGTGGATCGATCGTGACTATCAGGTCGCCGGTGGCCGTTGCTCCTGATTCGTCGGTCACCGTGTACGACAGGGTGACGACGGTGCCAGCGAACCCAGGCGGCGCAGTCAGCGTCAGAATCAAATTAGCAACGACAATCGTGAGCGGTGTCGGATCACCGACAATCGTCAACACGAGCTGCGAACCATCGGAATCGGTCGCAGGGATGACCACATCGAGCACGCTGTCGGCAGGCACTACGACGCTGACATTAGGCGCAACGGGCAACGCATTGACCCGAAGCGTCACGACCGCAAACTCCGAAACGAGCCCTTCCGGATCGACAACGGTGTACCCGAACGTGGCGATCCCCGAACCACCTGCCGGGTCGATTCGGAGCCGGTCCGGGCCCTGGCGCCGGATCGGCACGGTAACGCCATTGGGGAACGTGACCGTGCCAGGTAGCGACGCCAATGAAACAGGATCAAGATCCGGATCGCTGTCGTTCAGAAGCGGGAGGATGATGATCGGTTCACCGTTGAGCGAGACACCCTCGTCGTTGTTGGCAATCGGTGCCCGATTGACCAGTTCGACGGTGATCGGCACTCGTGCTTGAAGACCGCCCGGGTCGGCAATGACCGCAATCAAATCGACTCGGCCTGACTGACCACTTGGGTCGATCAGCAGCCCTCGCTGTTGATCGACGACGGTGATCCACTCGGGTGCTCCCTCGAGTCCGGTGATGATCAGAGGTTCGGCATCGGACGCCAAAGCAGAGACCGGGATCGTGACCGCGTCGAGGCGGCCGATGCGCGCCAGGTACGGCGAACCAGTCGGATCCTGATTGACGTCGATCACGACCGAGCCGACATCTTGAATCCGGCACGAATTTCGAACCACGTACGTGAACGAAATGTTGCCGTTTTCCCCTGCAGGCGGTGTGTAGATGCCGGCCGGCGCCGAAAGAGGCGCACCGACGGAGGCGATTTCGCCGTTCAGCGCCGCTGTTGTCAGGTCAATCGCAATCGGTTGCTCGTAACCCGTTTGGAAGAACTGGTCTGGTGCCTCCGGCGGTGCCGCGGCGCACGAGAAGATGGTCACTCGAACCACGCCATCGGCGACGAGTTCCCCGTCGTTGACGCGGTACGTCAGGGTGGCAACTCCGCTTGCGCCCGGAATGGCGTCGAACACCAGCGATCCATTCTGGAGCCGAGCGTCACCGAGCGCCGGGTCTGGCGAATCGATGATCGAATACTCGAGTGGATCTCCGTCGGCGTCCTCGTCATTGAGCGCAATCGGCACCACAACCGTGCCTCCATTCACGACTTCGGCGAGATCGTCGCCCGCGATCGGAGCCCGATTCAACGGTTCAAGCACTCTCAGGGTCAGCTTGCCCTCGTCGGTCAATCCGTCAGCGTCTTCGATGACGTAGTTGGCGACGAGATCACCGACGAAGTCCGGGTCGGGGAAGAAGGTAATCGTTCGCCGACCACTCGTTATCGTGCCAACTCGAGTCACGAACTCGGCAGACACCAGCGTCAATGAGGAATTCACGCCGTCTGGGTCGGCGTCGTTGGCGACCACATCGATCGTCGTGGCAATCCCCGGGCCGACGATCGTACGAAGATCGTCGGTCGCGGTAGGCGGTTGCGGCTCAGGTTCGGTGATGCGGATCAGGAGCCGACCGGTTGTCACGCCGCCGAGCAGATCGCCGACCTGATACGTGATCGTGACGAATCCGCTCACGAGTCCCGCATCGAACGTCAGAATCGCGCCGTCACGATCGGCGCTTCCGAGCGATGGTGCCGTCGAGGAGAGCACTCGCAGATCCGATGCGGTTCCGTCTGGATCCTCGTCGTTTTCCAACAGGTTCACGACCAGTGTTCCGCCGACGAGAACACTGATCTCCTCATCGACGACGATCGGAGCCAGGTTGGCGACGTCAGGTTCGATGACATTCACGACGATCGCCGCCGTCGCACGTAGGCCCTGCGAGTTCGTGACTTCGTATGTGCATCTAAAAACATCGGCGAGACCGGTCGGCGGCGTGTAGGTCACTTTGCTATCGGGCGTCACGACCGCAGACCCGCCACCGGCACACCCTGGTTCGCCGACCAACGTCGGTCGCTCGCCAGAAGGATCACCATCGTTGCGCAACACGTCTAGCGTGATTGGCACGTCGACCTCGGTGGTCGCCGAATCGTCTTGCGCAAACGGTGGAGCAGCGATTGGTTCCGTAAGTATTCGCACCGATACTTCGCCGGTCGCGGTGTGTCGGTTCCCGTCGCTGATGACATACGAGAATCGATCGAACCCTGCGCGTTCATCGGCCGGAATCGACGTCGCGGTGTACTCGATCCGATCGCCCTGAACACGAACACGACCCGAGGTCGAAGTCGATTCTGACGACACGGAGACGAGGATCACAAGGTCACCGTCTGGGTCGGAGTCGTTGAGCAGGACGTCAATCAGTTGCGATGTGCCAACGACTGCTGTGGCGTTGTCACCAACCGCGATCGGAGCGCGGTTGGGTTCCACATCGGCGATCAGTGCGACGAGCACACTTCCCACCACAACGTGACCACGGCCATCGTCAACGGTGTAGCTGAATGGCGTCAGGTCGGCGACACCCGCCCTGGCAATCACTTCCAATTGATTGCCGTCAATCGTGACCTCGAGCCCAGGTGGAATCGGTGTAACTACGCCGAGTTGGAGTCGGTCACCGTCCGGGTCACGGTCGTTCACGAGCACGGGAACCACGGCGGCGATGTCGTGGCGTACTCGAACGCCATCAGGTTGCACGATCGGTGCTCGATTCCCATCGGACGGTTGAGCGATCTCAACCTGGGCAAGCACCGGTTCACCGATCGCTCCCAACGAGTCGACCGGTCGATATGTGAACGAAGCGGTACCCGACGCTCCGGGTGGCGGCTGGAACCTCAGCCCTTGCAGACCAGAAGGCGCAATCGCTTCGGAAATCTGCCCGCCTACGTCGGACGGTGTGAACGAGGCGATCCGGAGTGCGTCACGCTCAGGATCGATGTCGTTGAGCAGTACGTCGATTACGACCGCAGCGTCGGTTCCGGTCTCGGCACGGTCAGGTGAACCGACTGGTGCCTGATTCGTGGCGTCGACCGGGAGCAATTCGACCGCCACCATTGCGGAGGCCTGGGTTCCGTTGCCATCGACGATCGTGTAATCGAAACGATCGAGGCCGACGTAGTCGGCATTCGGTCGATACACGACCGTGCTGGCAGATCCGATTTCGACCGAACCGTGCGACGCCGCTCCGACGTCGACAACCACTACGGCTTCGCCATCCGGGTCGTAGTCGTTTGCCGTCACGGCAACCAACACACTTGCTCCGGCCCGCGCAGTCACCGGGTCGTTGATCGCGACCGGCGGGTCGTCGATCCCGTTCTCATCCGGCTCTCGTTCGATTGGGCCTAACGGCTGGTCGCCACCCGAGTCGGGGGAAGCAGATCCACTTTGGCCCGACTCGAGTACTTCGCCGGATTCGCCGAGCAGCGGCGTGGAATCGTCGTCTTTGCGGACCACGTTGACACCCCATGGATGAACCGCCCAGACCAACTCGCCACTGACTTCGTCGACCCAAATCAGATCGACGGAGACCGACACATCGAGTTCACTCCCCGAGGCGACACTCGCAACAACATCGTCGAGCACACGACCACCTCGCACGTCGATGCGAACAATCGCCGCCGGGGACCTACGCACCAGTACCGCTGCGTCACCGGCGATCGCCAACCGATCGGCACCATCGATATCGAGCCCCTCGACTGTCGCTTGGTCGATGATCCCGTCCTCGCCGAGGCACCACAACAGATCATTGCCACCGATCCAGCCGCAGTCAGCCGATGGGCCGGATTCCTGCAGCACGAGTTCGCTCGCAGAAACACCTTGTGGCAAGGCCAGCCAGTCGCCCTCGCCGAAGCGTGCACGGCTGCGATCGGTGTCGACAACCAGCACCTCAGCGCCGATGAACGTGAACTGGGAGTCCCCAACATCGGCAACCATCTCGACCCGGTTGGTGGTTGTGTTCCGTATCAACGTGCCGTCGGAGATCGTCCAGACCGAACCGTCGGGGGCGAGTTTGGTGGATTGTCCAGCGCCGGCGGCGACGTCGAACGGCACAGGGTCGCCTTCAGGCGGCACGAGTACGGCCTGCGAGGTCGACGGATCGACGGCAAGCAAACCGTTCTGTCCGACGGCGACGATTGTCGACGGTTCGGCAAGCAAACTGACCGAGAGCGGTGGACCGAGCCGCAAGGCCGACGCATCGATCGTTCTCGCAACAGCCGACGATCGATCGAGCAGCACAACCCCACCGGCACCTTGTGCGACTTCGACCACGTCACCGTCAGTCGACGTCTCCAATCGAGCCAGCGCACTCCCGGAAAATCCGTCAGCGAGCACGACGCGACCTGTTCCCTGGTGCACAAACCACCGCGTCGCACGCGGCACGGTGGCGTCGACTGCCGAGAATCCGTCGGCTCGAAAGACCACGACCAGACCGAGTACGAGGACAGTCACGATTACCAGCGAGGCCGCCACCCGACGCCACGGAACGCCGGTCATGGCATCATCTCAATCCCGGTCGAGAAATCTGGGTCGCTCACCGAAAACAGCAACGGCCTGACGAAGCGGAACGAGGTCGCGCCGCTGGCGCCGTTCCGCTTCGACGACCGCTGTGTCAGCTGTCGTACGAGCCGTCGCCAACTCGGCTCGGAGGCGAGCATTCTCTCCTTCGAGTTCCATGACCCGACGAATGCCTTCGAGGTTCATTCCCTGTTCGGCAAGGTCGGCGATGCGCTGCAACAACTCGATGTCGGCGTCGCTGTACCGTCGGTTGCCGCCCTGCGTACGTGCAGGCTGAACGAGCCCCCGTCGCTCATAGATCCGCAGCGTTTGGGGGTGCATTCCGGCAAGCTCGGCCGCGACCGAGATGACGTACACCGCTTGGGTTCGGGTTCGAGCGTTCATCACAAGGTAGTCCTGGGGTTTACCGTAGTCGCCGCTGCGAGTTGCTCGATGGCGGTTCTTTGTTCATCGGTCAATTCGATCGGAACCTGAACCTCGACCGTCACGATCAAGTCGCCCGTCACGGTGCCGTGTCGTTTCGAGGTCGTCATGATGCCTTTGCCCTTCACCCGATGACGCGAACCGCTTCCCGCTCCCGGCTTCAATCGAAGTGTCACCGGCGGCCCGTCGAGGGTCGGAACCTCGATCGTCGCACCGAGCGCTGCCTCGCTGAACAGGATCGGCACCGTCACTGTCAGGTTCTGACCGGATCTGGCAAATAGGCGATGAGCCGCCACTGCGATCTCGACCAGTAAATCGCCGGCCGGCCCACCATTACGTCCAGGGCTACCGCGGCCCTTGAGTCGAATCGTCTGTCCATCGGAAACACCGGCTGGAATCCTGGCACCGACCTCGCGCGGGCGTCGCTCGATCCCGGCGCCACGACATGTCTGACAGGGTTCCTTGATGACAGCGCCGCGCCCCTGACATGCACGACATGGCGTCGAGAACGAAAACATGCCTTGATTGTCGTCAACGACGCCGCGTCCACCGCAAACACTGCATGCGGTCGGGCTTGTTCCGGGCTTGGCGCCGGAACCCGAGCACGTCGAGCATTGAGCGTCGCTCGTGAGGTACAGGGTGGTCGTGAGACCCCGAACTGCGTCTGCGAAATCGAGCGTCAGCTGCGCCGTAACATCGGCCCCGCGCTGCGGGCCAACGCCGCGTCCGGCTCGCTGAGGACCGGAGCCACCACGTCCGAACATCTGTCCGAAGATGTCACCAAGCCCACCACCGTCCATGTCACCGCGGTTGAATCTGAATCCGCCGGGTCCCCCGCCGGAGTGACCATCCGCCATGGGGCCGAGCCGACGCACCTCGTCGTACTCGCGTCGCTTGGTTTCGTCTCCGAGCACGTCGTATGCGGAGGCAACTGCTTTGAATCGTTCCTCGGCCTGAGCATTGTTCGGATTGCGGTCAGGGTGCAGATCGCGAGCGAGTTTGCGATACGCCTTTGTGATGTCTTTCGGTATCGCGTCGGCAGACACGCCGAGCACTTCGTAGTAGTCGTTCTCGTACCATTCGCGCTGTGCCGCCATCCGCCGTCACCTCCCTCGTCAGTCGCGTGTGCGAACCATCGCCGGGCGGAGCGTCTTGCCTCGCCAGCGATAGCCACTCCGAAGTACCTCGGCCACGACCACGTCACCGTTGTCGCCCGGTTCGTGGGCGACTGCCTCGGCAACCTCGGGGTCGAATGGTTGAGATTCGAGGTCGAGCGACTCGAGTCCCTGCTTTCTGAGTTCCGCCAACATCACGTTCAATACCGGGCCGACCTCGTCGGGATGCGACAGAAACGCCGCCTCGGCAGCGTCGAGCACCGGCAGCAACGCCTCGGCGAGACGGCCGGTTGCGCGGTCGACGTCGTTGGCGTGCTGCGCCGCTGTCCGCTTGCGAAAATTCTCGAAGTCGGCTTGCAGCCGCATGGCGACTGCCTTCATCTCGTCGCGCTCGGCGATCAGCGCGTCCATCACGTTGACCGAGCTCAGCTCGAAAGCGTCAACATCGGGGTCATCAAAATCGGCGACATCGCCATCGCCGAACCCGGAGGGTCGAACGCCCTCCGGGCTGGCTACGGCGTCGGTCACCTCGGCCCGCGGGATCTCGCCCGTGTAGTCGTCGACCTCGCTCCCGCGTTGATCGTCAACCTCGTCAGACATCAGGCGACGCCTTCTTCGTCGACTATTTCGGCGTCGACTATTTCGGCGTCCACAATGTCGTCGTCGTTGACCGAACCGGTATCCGCATCCTGACCGCTCGCTGAGGTGCCGGTGGCGGCCGTGTCACGCGCCGCCGCCTCGTACAGCTTCTGGCTGAAGGCCTGACTGGCGGACATCAACGATTCGGTCGCCTTCTTGATCACCTCGGTGTCGTTACCGGCAAGCGCCGTCTTGAGCTCTGCGAGTGGGCTCTCAACCGCCGCCTTCTCGTCTTCCGACACCTTGTCGCCTTGCTCACGTAGGACTTTCTCGGTTTGGTACACGAGTGAGTCGGCGTTGTTGCGAGCCTCGGCTTCGTCACGACGCTGACGGTCTTCCTCGGCGTGCGCCTCGGCGTCCTTGATCATCTGGTTGATGACATCCTTGTCGAGCGTCGATTGGCCGGTGATCGTCATCGATTGTTCCTTCGACGTTGCCCGATCCTTGGCCGACACATGCACGATCCCGTTGGCGTCGATGTCGAACGTCACTTCGATCTGCGGAACGCCGCGGGGTGCCGGCGGAAGATCGACCAACTGGAACTTGCCGAGTGTCTTGTTGTAGCTCGCCATCTCGCGTTCGCCTTGGATCACATGGATCTCGACCGAGGGCTGCATGTCTTCGGCAGTCGTGAACACTTCGGTGCGCTTTGTCGGGATCGTGGTGTTGCGTTCGATCAGACGCGTCATGACGCCACCCTTGGTTTCGATGCCCAGCGACAGTGGTGTGACATCGAGCAGGAGCACATCCTTGACATCGCCTCGTAGCACGCCTGCCTGGACAGCGGCCCCAACTGCGACGACTTCGTCAGGGTTGACCGACTTGTTCGGCTCCTTGCCGGTCATCGACTGCACGAGGTCGCTGACGGCCGGCATCCGGGTTGAGCCACCGACAAGGATCACGTGATGCAGGTCACCCTTGGTCACATTGGCGTCCTTGAGGGCTTGTTCGAACGGGATCCGACAACGCTCGATCAGGTCAGATGTCATCTCCTGGAACTTGGACCTGGTCAGCGATTCATCGAGATGCAAAGGGCCATCGGCGGTGGCCGTGATGAACGGCAGGTTGATCTGCGTCGACTGGACCTGACTGAGCTCAATTTTGGCCTTCTCGGCAGCCTCCTTGAGTCGCTGCGTCGCCATCCGATCGGCGGCCAGATCGACACCGTGAGCGGACTTGAACTGGTTCACGAGCCAGTCGATGATCCGCTGGTCCCAGTCGTCGCCACCGAGGTGGGTGTCACCATGCGTCGATTTGACTTCGAACACGCCGTCGCCGATTTCCAGCACCGACACGTCGAACGTGCCGCCGCCGAGGTCGAACACCAGGATCGTCTCGTCCTCGGCACCCTTGTCGAGGCCGTAGGCGAGCGCCGCAGCGGTCGGTTCGTTGATGATTCGGAGCACTTCCAATCCGGCGATCGCCCCCGCCTCCTTGGTGGCGGTGCGTTGGGCATCGTCGAAGTACGCCGGGACGGTGATGACCGCCTGCGTGACGGTGTCGCCGAGGTACGCCTCGGCATCACGCTTGAGCTTCATCAATGTGCGGGCGCTGATCTCCTGCGGTGTGTACTGCTTGCCATCGACGTCGTCGGACTTCCAGCTTTCGCCCATGTGGCGCTTGATCGAGCGGAACGTGCGGTCAGGGTTGGTGATCGCCTGACGTTTGGCGACCTCGCCGACCAGCACTTCGCCGGCCTTGGAGAATGCCACGACCGACGGGGTCGTGCGACCACCCTCGGCGTTGGGAATCACGACGGGTTCGCCGGCTTCGAGCACAGCGACGACTGAGTTGGTTGTACCGAGGTCGATACCGACGGCCTTGGGCATAGTGACTGCTCCTGTGTGTTGGGGGAATCGCGGACAAATCGTGCAGTCCGACACCCCAAGAATACGGGCCAGATCCGCAAGCGCAACGCGTAGGTCAGAAAACTTGAGTCGTCATGACTCAAGTTCGTGGTTTCGGGTTTGAACCAATCAGGTTTTCGGGCCCGAAGGAGTCGGGCAACAGCTCGGCCATGGTGTAGGTCGTGCGCACCCCTTCGGGACCGGCAGCATGAATCGCCGTCCTGGCATCGGCGAACTCCCGGATCTTCTGACGACACCCGCCACACGGCGTCGAGAGTGTGTCGCCGTCACATACCGTGACGATCGCGTCGATCACAGTCTCCCCAGCTGACACCATCGCCGAGATTGCGCTCGCCTCAGCGCAGACACCTTGCGGATAGGCCGCGTTTTCGACGTTGCAGCCGGCGAATATCGCACCACTTCTGGTACGAATCGCGGCACCGACCGGAAAACGTGAGTACGGGACGTGGGCATTGCGCTGCACGGCAATCGCTGCTGCCAGCAGTTCCGGCTCGATCTTGGACATCACCTGAGCGTACGACCTCGCCGCGCAAGCGTACGATGCCGACATGGCCGGCACCACGCGATTGATCGTCTGCGGACTGTTTGCGCTGTGCATCCTCGTCGGCTGCGAGAACGATCGTGGTGCCATCGAACCCGCCATCGTTACGACCAGCACAACGACCGGCACGACGACCGGCACGACGACCGGCACAACGACCAGCGGAGAGCCAGAATCAATGTCGAGTGAAGGCTCAACCGAGGGCACGTCAACCGTCCAACCGTCGACACCAATCGGTGCGATCGACAGTTACTTCGAAACTGGCGATATCGATCACGGGCTCGACCCATTCATCCAACGCGCCACGAAGGATCTTTCTGAGCAACTGTCGGTCAGCCAAGCAGAGATCGAAACGGTCGCAGCCGTGCTGGTTGTGTGGCCGGACTCCAGCAATGGCTGCCCTGAACCTGGCGGCTCATACCTGACTGCGCTACAGGATGGCTCGGTGATCGAACTGATGGCAGCTGACAGGGTTTACCGGTATCACTCGGGCGGAGCGTCTGGGCCGAGCCTGTGCGATCAACCGCTGACCATCAATCCATTGACCATCGTTCCGGCGGCAGCGGGTTGACATAATATTGACACTTCGTGACCGAATGATCACTTGCCGTGGCGGCCGGCACGTTCTAGGTTCGCGATACATGGTTTCTGCACATCTCGTTGACAACTGAGTTCCCAGGAAGACCCCCAACCACCCGACTTGGGACACGATCGGCCCGAGATCCGCTCGGATCTCGGGCCGATCGCAGTTTTCATCGTCAGACGAAATCTTGACTGGACGATAATACGATAACACGGTAGTCTTTTGGTATGAATGATGTGCTCGTCGTAGCGGTTGCAGGCTTCGCCGCCTCGTTCGTCGACGGATCGCTCGGCATGGGGTTCGGGCCGACCTCGTCCAGCATCTTGTTGTCGTCAGGTCTCAACCCCGCCGGTGTAGCGGCAACGGTCAATCTCGCCAAGGTGGCGACTGGCGTGACGGCAGCGATCTCGCATTGGCGGTTCGGAAATATCAACCGGCGGCTGGTTGCCCGGCTGGCGATCCCCGGTGCCTTCGGGGCACTGATCGGCACCACAATTCTCGCCAACGTCGATGGTGACAATCTGCGTCCGATCTTGGCGGCGCTGCTGTTCCTGATCGGTGTCCGGATTCTTGTACGTTTCAGTCGGCCACTCACACAACGAGCCGGAAATGCCGACGAGCATGACCTCTCTGACATCCGCGGCGTCGAACTGGCTGGTGCTGCGGGAGGCGTGACCAACGGGATGATCGGCGCATGGGGCCCGGTCGTCACGCCGTTCCTGTTGCACCGTGGCGTCGCTCCACGAGTGGTCGTCGGTTCCGTGAATACTGCTGAGGTGGCCGTTGCGGTTGTTGCCGCCGGCTCGCTGCTGACTGCGGGTGCAACCGGTACAGACGCCACGACCGTGCTCGCAATGCTGATCGGCGGCGTGATTGCTTCACCAGTCGCCGCTTGGTCCGTCCGATTCGTTCCCGCGCGGGTGCTCGGGCTGCTGGTTGCGGGCCTGCTGTTGGTCACGAACGTACGCGAGTTGTCGATCTGGGCCGAGGTCGGCGGAGCCCGCTGGGTCGCCTACGTCATAGTCGTCGCCGGGGTCGCCCTCGCCGGCGCGGCACCGAGAATCAGCGCCCGATTCAACCAACGAGCGGTCCCGGTCGTCAGCGCTTGAAAGCTCGACCGACGAGCCGAGCCGACACGCGAGACGACCAATCGTGACGGTGCACGCGACAACGGTGACGATCGATCGCCCCGCGCTCACTTACGCTCGAGCGTTCAGGAGGCGTCCGTCGGACGCCGCGCTCTGCAGCGCAAGGTCGAGGAGGAACTGCACGCGAGCGCCTTCGGTGAGATCGGGCGAACACGCCACCCCGTCGCGGACGGCGTCGACCCACTCGCCGATCATCGCGCCGCAACCGCGAAACACGTCGCGGTACGTGTCGTGCACCCGATCGCGACGCGCCGGTCCCCAGATCTCGTCGGGGATCGGCATCACCGCAGCGGGTCCCGGAACGTTTGCTGACACTCCGCGCACCTCCTGCACCGTTGACCAGTCGTTGTACGCATAGACCGTCCCATCCGAGCCATGCAGGTCGAGGTGATGAGTCTGGTTGAAGTCGGTGCCTTCCCAACACACCGCGCTCACCTGCAGGGCGCCGTATGCGCCGTTCTCGAAGCGGACCGTGATCAGCGCCGAATCTTCGCTGCGGTCGTAGTCGGTTCCGTCGGGACGTGGCTCGCGATCGATGAAGCGTGAGGTGATGCATCCGATCTCGACGACTTCGCCCAGCAGCCAGCGGGCGACGTGGAGCCAATGGCTCCCGAGGTCGCCGAGCACTCCGGACCCGGCGAGTTCGGTGTCGAATCGCCAGCTGTACTCGCCAGTGCGCGCAAAGCCGGTGAAGTAGCGCATGTTGAGATGGAACGGTCGGCCGACGAACCCATCGTCGATCAGCCGCTTGACGTACTGGTTCGTTGGCATGTACCGATACGTGAACGGGACGAGTGTGATCGCTCCCTTCGCCGCCGCCAGCGTCGCCATCCGTTCCGCTGCGTCAACGGTCGTCGCGATCGGCTTCTCGCATAAGACATGCAGCCCGCGGTCGAGCGCGGTCAGGGTGAGAGCTTCGTGGCTGTCGTTGGACGTGGCGATGACGACCGCATCGAGCCGTTGGGGGTCGAGAAACTCGTCGCTGTTGGTCGACGCCCACGGGATCGCCCACTGGGTCGCCAGTGCCTGAGCTGTTGCAGCCGTACGTCCGCAGACGCCGACCAGCTCGGCGTCGGGGTGAGCGGTCAACGCCGGGAGGTACATCGAGTCGGCCCACCAACTCGTTCCGAGCACACCCACTCGTACTATCACGACGCAACCTCGCGCTCACTCGAAGTCTCGACGTAAAGGCCGCTCGTTCGCCGCACGACCAGAGTCGGAGCGACAACATGATGCTGCATGGTTGGTTGGGTCATCGTCGTGTGAACTCCTTCCTTGCGCGTCCGAAGATGGGGTCTTGACCTCTTGCTGTGACAGGCGTCATAGTACTCGACAGGAAATTAGAGCGCTCTAATTCTGTCCTCCGTCGGGATGTGAGAGTGCTCCAAACGACATGCTTCGAGGGGCAGGGCATGAGTGTGATGGAGCGGCTCGCTGGTGCCCCACTTTCTTGGGGCGTGTGCGAAGTCCCCGGCTGGGGAATCGAGTTGGCACCGCGTCGTGGGGGCGATGCTCTCGGGCGGGGGTTCGTTCGAGGATTTCGTCGATCAGTTCGCCGTCGCTGCTGGCGCGGGCTGCTCAGGGTTCATGGTCGGACGCACGCTGTGGGGTGAAGCGGTCAAGGCGCCGCAAGCTGATCGGGCTGCGACCTTCACCCACGTCGTGCGTCCCCGCTTCGAACGCCTGCGCGCCATCAACGCTCGCTAATGTTCGCCCGACTTCACCGCCTGCACGCCCCGACGAGGTGCTCTGAATCGTCGTCGACGACGACGACGTCGCAATCAGTGCCCGATTCTGGGTTGTTGACCGCGGCGACGTGTCGGATCGCGTCACGGCTTGGACGGCTCGCCAATGCCGGCGTGAAGGTCGCCTTCACCGACCGCACCACCCCTGCTCGGGCCTATCGGCATTCGATCGGGGCGTGGCTGCGGCGGCGCACCGATGACGCCAAAGCAGAGGTGCTGGCGATCACCGGTCAAAGCGTTGCGGCATAAGCCTCGCAGCTGGCGCGTGCCCGCACTCCAGCACCGGCTACACACCCACTATTTCCGGGGAAGTAGTTAGCGCTCGAGCCAGGCATCCGCATCTTCGACCATGAGTCTGATCGAGGGCGGCAGGGTGCCGTCTAGGAGATCAGCCAACGTGACGTGTTCCATCACCGAACGGATCGCGGCGCGCAAGCCGACCCACAACTCGCCAAGATGTTGCGCTGTGCCGTCGTACGTGACTTGACCCGGGCGAAGGTGTCCGACCAATGCCAACGGCCCATCGACGGCGCGCGACACGTCGGCAATCGTGATGTCACTCGCAGGCCGGCTCAACTCGTACCCACCCGCCACCCCGCGATGCCCAGCGACAAGTCCGGAGTTCGCCAGTTCACGCAAGATCGCCTCGAGGTAGCGCGTGGGCAGGTTCTGGCGACGAGCGAGTTCCTCGCGGCTCAGTCGAACAGGATGGGCGTCAGCCAGCTCCAACATGGCGCGAACCGCATAGTCGACTTTGGCGGGGACGTGCATCGCCATTGATTGTCGCACGACAGCACGGTTCAGCAGGCTTCCGATGCCTAACCCACAGTGAACCACTCCAGACTGAGGCCGTGACACGACTGCTCACCTTCATCATCACCTCCGCTGTGATCGGCCTGACCTCCTGTAGCGGCAGCCCTGCGGAAACGACCGAATCAAGCGTCGAAGCTTCCGAGCTAGCGTCCGAACCAGAGTCCGACCTCGATCCCCTGGCCGACGTGCAGACGTTCGAGGGGCTCACCAACGGCCACAAAGGATTCGACGAACTGCCGCTGATCTACGAACAGAACCCACCGGTCGGCGGGGATCACCTCGCTCCTCCGTTCTGGCAGAACTGCGGTTTCTACGACATACCGGTTCGCGACGAGGCCGCCGTGCACTCGCTGGAGCACGGTGCGGTCTGGCTCACCTACGACCCTGACCTGCCTACCGATCAAGTAGCCACCCTGAGGACCAAAGTCGACGGGCACCCGTTCGTGCTAGTCAGTCCACGTGCGGATCTGCCGAGCCCAGTGGTTGCCTCGGCATGGGGCAAACAGCTCACGTTGACCGGTGCTGACGACCCTGGCCTCGACGCCTTCATCGAGGCATTCGAGAACGGTCCACAGAACCCGGAACCGGGCGCACCATGCTCAGGTGGTCTCGACATCACCGCTGACGAAGAGCCGCTCCAGGCCTGATGCGACCGATCCGCGTCGGCATCGTCACTGGGGGTGGCGGCGTTGGGCATCGGCGCCTTCGGTGGATATCTCGTCGCCAACGACGATCAGTCGGAAGGCGGTTGGTTGACGGCTGACCTCGTCAGTCCGGCGGATCAAGGATTCGCCCGCGACATGCGCGTGCATCACATTCAGGCGGTCGACAATGCCCAAATCGGGATCATGCAAGGCTGGCTGGAGGCGTGGGCCCTGCCACTCAACGACGAGCAACCGGCGATGGCGTGGATGGGGCATTCGGTCGAGGGACTGATGCAAGGCATCGCGACGCAGGGTGAGGTGCGTTCAATCTCGACGCTGCCGGTCGTCGAAGCCGAGAATCTGTTCCTCCAGCTGATGATCTCGCATCACCAGGGTGGTGTGCAGATGGCCACGGCAGCGCTCGAACTCGCCGAAACCCCGCCGGTCCAACAGCTTGCCGAGAAGATCATTGCCGCTCAGACGAACGAGATTGCGGTGATGACGGCACTGCTCGCCGAACGTGGGGCCTCACCGCCAGATCCCCTGCCCGATCACGACACGTGACTTCTACGCTGTCGAGCATGACCGGCACCCTTGTGATCCTTCGCCACGGGCAATCGACGTGGAACCTCGAGAATCTGTTCACCGGTTGGCACGATGTTCCGCTGACTCCGTTCGGCGAGCACGAGGCCGCATCAGCCGGCGTAACCATGGCCAACGCTGGTCTCGAATTCGATCTCGCTCACACCTCGCTGCAGACGCGCGCCGTGATGACGAACCATCTCGCCCTCGCAGCGATGGGCCAGGTCTGGTTACCCGTTCAACGTCACTGGCGTTTGAACGAACGCCACTACGGCGCGTTGCAGGGTCTCGACAAGAAGGCAACAACCGAGCGTCACGGTGCGGAACAGACCAACGTGTGGCGCCGCAGCTTCGACGTCCCGCCACCGCCCGTTGCGACCGACAGCCCTGAGCATCCGATCAACGATCAGCGCTACCGATTGCTGCCGCCCGATGTGCTGCCTGCCGCTGAATGTCTGAAAGATGTTGTCGAGCGCGTGCTGCCGTACTGGTATGACGTGATCGCACCACAACTACTGAACGGTCTCAACGTGCTCGTCACAGCGCACGGCAACTCGCTTCGGGCCTTGCTCAAGCACCTTGAGGATGTCTCCGACGCTGACATCGCCGGCATCAACATTCCCACCGGAGCGCCGCGCCAATACACGTTCGATGATCGCCTCGGCGTGATTGCAGCTGACTATCTCGGTGACGCCGAAGCAGTGGCGGCCGCAGCAGCAGCGGTCGCCGCCCAAGCCGGAAGCGCCTGACGACGCGCAGCCATCGTTAGCCCGGCTAATCTTCAGCGCATGGCGTCGAAATCGGCTCAGATCGAACATCTCCAGCAGGTCCCGCTGTTTTCCGGATGCAGCAAGAAGGACCTTCAAGCAATCGCCAAGGCCGGTGACGAGATCACGATGACCGCCGGCACGATGGTTGTGGATCAAGGACAGATGGGCCGCGAGGCATTCGTGATTCTCAACGGCACCGTCACGGTCCGCCGGAGCGGCAAGAAGATCACCCAACTCACGACCGGTGCTGTCGTCGGTGAGCTCTCATTACTCGACCATGGCCCACGCACCGCAACAGTTACGTGCGACACTGACTGCACTCTGTTCGTACTCGACCAGCGCCATTTCCGGGGCGTACTCGAGGCCAACCCGTCGATCGCCATGAAGTTGCTCAGTGCGCTCGCAGGCCACATCCGCGATCAAGACCGTCAGTCCTACGGCTGACCTACGCTCATCCGTTCCAGTCGTCTATTAGGGCGTCAGCTCGGATCGTCTAACTTGGGGCACGCCATGAGCACGCACGCACCCACCTCAGACGCGCCCGATCCTGGTCCGAAGCGGATCAAGCCTCACCAGCTCGCACTCGCACTCGGGATCGGGATCGCCGCCTTTACCCTGATCTCGGGAATCGTGCCGTTGATCACCGACTGGCCCAACGAGAATGCATGGCACCGCGAGGTGTTTGGCAACATTCCAGGGCCGCTGAAGGCGGCCTTCTACACCGTGATTCCGCTGATGCTCGTGTGGGGTTCGTTCCAGTTCTCGAACCGGATGAAGAACTGGGAACGCGGGAAGCCGGCCCAACGTCGCACCACGGCCAAGAACGTCAAGAAGCGGGCAGGCGATTTCCGCGCCGGCGCGTACATGCAAACGCTGCTGCGTGATTCGGCTGCGGGTCTGATGCATTCACTGATGTACTTCGGCTTCTTACTGTTGCTGGGCGTTACGACGGTGCTCGAAGTCGATCATCAGGTGCCGGAGGATCTGAAATTCCTGCACGGCCGAACGTACCAAGCGTATTCGTTCGTCGGTGACGCTGCCGGAGCGATGTTCCTCACAGGCGTCGTGTGGGCGATCGCTCGGCGTTACGTCCAAAAGCCATATCGAATCCGGATCAAGACCAAGCCGGAACACGCTGTGATTCTCGGGACGTTCCTAGTGCTAGGCGTGACCGGGTTCACGTCAGAGATGTTCCGTATCGCGCTCGGTCGGGTTGCCGGTCAAGATCAAGGTTTCGAGCAGTACAGCTTCATCGGATACCCGCTCTCGAAGACCGTCGATGGTTTGTCGCTCGGCGTGTTGGAGACGTGGCATCAGTGGTCATGGATCGTGCACGTCGTCAGCTTCATCGTGTTCCTGGCGATCTTGCCGATCACCATGCTGCGCCATATGTTTACATCGCCGCTCAACATGTATCTGCGCGACAAGGACCGTCCGAAGGGCGCCATGAAGCCGATGCCGAACCTGATGGAAACCGAACTCGAAACGTTCGGGGCATCGGTGATCGAGGACTTCACATGGAAGCAGTTGCTCGACACCGACGCCTGCACGATGTGCGGTCGCTGCACCAGCGTGTGCCCCGCCCACGCAACCGGCAAGCCGCTCGATCCACGTGAGATCGTGCTCAAAGTCGGCGAGGTGATGGCCGCCACGGGGAACCCGCGGGTCAGTCCGCCGATCGGCACCGACATCGATATCAAGATCGGCGTCAACTCCGTATTCGAGCGCATCACGTCAGAGGAGGTCTGGGCGTGCACGACATGCAAGGCGTGCGACGAGATCTGCCCCGTCAACATCGAGATCCTCGACAAGATCCTCGATATGCGGCGCTACCTGTCGTTGATGGAATCGAGTTTCCCGGCCGAGCTCGGCAACGCCTACCGGGCGATGGAAAACCAGGGCAACCCGTGGGGTATGAACCAGGGCGAGCGTGGCGACTGGGCCAAGGACCTTGCAGACGTGCGAGTCGTCGACCCTGGCGAGCCGTTCACGTCCGAGTATCTCTACTGGGTCGGGTGCGCGGGCAGTTTCGACGACAAGAACAAGAAGGTCACTCAGGCGATGGCCAAGCTGCTGTCGCGGGCGGGCATCGACGTTGCGATCCTCGGCCCGAGCGAAATGTGCACCGGCGACTCCGCGCGACGAAGCGGCAACGAGTACCTGTTCCAGATGCTCGCTACACCCAACATCGAGATGCTCGACGGGATGGGCGTCAAGAAGATCATCACCCAATGCCCGCACTGTTTCAACACGCTTCAAAACGAGTACCCGCAGCTCGGTGGCAACTACGAGGTAATCCATCACAGCCAGTTGCTGGAGCAGCTGATCGACAGCGGCAGGCTCGACGTCAGCCAGGCAACGTTGGAGGAGCGGATCACCTATCACGATTCGTGCTATCTCGGACGTCACAACGACGTGTACATCGCCCCCCGCAAGGTGGTCGCTTCGATCAAAGGGATCGAAGTCGTCGAGATGTCACGCAACGGCACGAAGGGGATGTGCTGCGGTGCCGGCGGCGCACGGATGTGGATGGAAGAAACGATCGGCACCAAGGTCAACGACGAGCGCGCCGCTGAAGCGCTGTCAACCGGCGCGACCCGGATCGCGACTGCCTGTCCGTTCTGCTACATCATGATGGACGACGGCGTGAAAGGTGCCGGTGTCGAGGAGGATCAGGTCAAGGTCGCCGACCTGGCAATCCATTTACTCGATGCGATCGAGGCTGGCGAACGCAAGCTGGCACGCCCCGATGCCCCGCTCGGAACGTCGGTTCCCGTTCAACGTTTTGCCACTGCCACCGTGTCCGACAACTTGAAGCTGCTGGTCGGCATCGGACCAGCGATCGAGCAGATCCTGAACGATGCGGGGATTCACACGTTCGAGCAACTTGCCAAGTCAACAGTGCAACGGCTACAGGACATTCTTCCCGACATCCACGACGGCAGGGTCGATCGTGAGGATTGGATCGGCCAGGCCACTGCGTTCGTCGCTGCGGAGGCCGAGGGAATCGATCCGGCCAGCATCGCCGCCGATCAGGTCACCTAGTCTGCCGCACCGACATCGGCTAGCGGTTCAACCGCTCGGATCGGCTGGGACCGCGATCGCTTCGATGTCGATAGCGGGTGGAACGACTCCAGCTCCGCCGGTTGGCGTACGCGAGCCGGGCATTGTCGGCTGCGATCCCGGCGCGGCGATCGTTCGGTAGTCAACGCCCGGAGGTGCCGCAATCGTGACCAACGCGCTCACCTCGACTGGTTGTTCACCTCCCGGACATCCCAAAACGGTTTCGATGTCGGCCGGCATACTCGTCGTGAATGTGTTGCCGCTCATGCAGTTGCCCAGCGATGTCGTCGTGTCATCGGGTGCGTAGACCAAGTCGATCCCATTGCCGACCAGCAGGTTGCCGACCACGACGTTCTCGCGCGGCGGGAACTCTCCGAGCGACACGATCAGGATTCCGGCCAGGTCGTTGCCCTCGATCCGGTTGCGCACGATCGTGTTCCGCGTACCACCACCGACGGCGACACCGCCACCGAAGAAGCCACCCTGGATCGCCGGCGTGACGGGATCGTCATTGTCGGCGATGATGTTGCCGGCGACGACGGTCTCCGATTGCGGTGACAGTCGCTCAACCTTCTGACTGTTCGGTGCCAGTCCAAGCCGATTGTTGCGGAACACCGAGTTGACGACATACACGCCCCCCGAACTGTTGGTTCCGTAGTAGCCGATCGCGTTGCGCTCGGCGACGACGTCATCGATGACCACATCGCAGGGCTTGCATTGCCCAACATAGACACCAGAGTCCGGGTGGCCCGACACGTAGGAATGTTCGATCAACCCATCCCGGGCCGAGAAGGCGTAGATCCCATACAGGCCGTTGTTGTATGCCGTGACGTATGACGCTCGATAACCGACCAGCACGGCGTCTTCAGTTCCGTATATCTCGCCGTCTCCCAGCTCGCCGGCTGCGCCGTTGAACAGCAACCCGTTCTGCGTGAACGAGTGCACGGTCAAGTTCTCGATCGCAACGCCGTCGGCCGTGACGTTGAATCCGTTCGACAGTGCGTGGCCGCCGTCGAGCACCACGTCATTGCGATCGACCCCGCGGATCGTGATCCCAGGAACCGTCACGTTCACCGACTCCGAGTACGTGCCGGCAGCGATCTCTATCGTGTCTCCGGGACCCGCCAACCCGACAGCTCCGGCGATCGAGGCAGCATCGGTAGGCACTCTGATCACTGTCGGAGCCGCATCTGACGGATCGTCGCCACATCCCGCACCCACAGCGGCGATAGACAGCATCGTGACGAGCCGGATTGCCGACTTCACCCCACAATTCTTCGGCACGGAGACCGACCCTAGCGTTGCCTCAGTGGTCACTACCGACGACCGGCACGCGGCGGTTCGCTCTCACGAGATCGGGAACGGGTACAGCGTGCCAAGCTCGGCGGCCGGGACAACCACTGCGGCGGCCGGACCGACAATCGTCTGCGGCCCGCGACTGATGATGTCGATCACGAACGGCTGACCATTCTGCAGGCCGAGATCCTCGAGTCGAAGCAGGAATCCGGTTTGTCGATCGATCCAGTACACGTTGTGTTCGCCATATCGCATCACGTCGACGTTTCGACCGCGAAGTTCGTCGGCACGCAGGTAGATGCTGCCCGGCTCCTGCTTGATCAGCAAGGGGTTGTCGCGTTGAGGGCCGGCCAACGCCGTCACGATTGCCAGCAGCCGGTCGAGTGCACGACTACCAGCAGCTGGCCGGGCGATGAAATCCGTGTCCACGTTTTCACTATCGAGGAGCTGTGCGTTGAGCCCGGGGCGACGTTCGAGCACCTCCGCCTCGCTCCAGAAAATCTCGACCAGGTCAACCTCGACACCGGATGCCGTCACGCCGGCATGACCACGATGATCAACCCAATCGATTTCACCGACGAGGTTGATCGTCGACCCATCGGCGGAACGAGCGTTGGCTTGAAAGGTTGCGCCCTTGCTGTCGAGATTGTCGAACAACACGTTGGCCAGCCTGCCAGCCTGCTCATCAGTGAGAGGGCTGGACTGGGGTTGGTCGGCGTCGCCGCCGACGCAACCAGCACAGATGGCAAGCAACGCCGACGACAGGACGGACACCATTCGTCGTTGGATCACGACTCGCGTCGGCGTCGAGTGATCGAGACCAGCAAGCCACCTCCGAGAAGTGCAAGTGCCCCAAACAGCATGGACGGTGCCGTGTCGGCACCGGTCCGCGGCAGACCGACGGCGGGTATCACGGTTGTCGGTGCGACTGTTGTCAATGGAACTGTTGTCGGTGGAACTGTTGTCGGTGGCACTGTGGTCGGTGGCACTGTTGTCGGTGGCACTGTGGTCGGTGGAACGGTCGTTGTTGGAACGGTCGTCGGCGGGGGAACGAGGCCATCGACCGACGGGTTCCAGATACCGGCATCGATCGTCGGATCGATCAGGGAAGCAACGGTCACGCCGTCGGATCCTGTAACCGGGCGAACGTCCGGGCTCGACGGCGACAAGGCGAAGACAGGAGTCACACCCGTAGTGGCCGACGGATTCGAATCGGATCCGCCACCGCCGCCCTGCACCGTGAACTCAAACCCCGTCGGCAGGTTGCTGAACCTGATCACGTAGTCACCGGGCAGCAGGTTGTCGAACACGTACCGGCCAGCGCTGTCGGTGACGGCTGCCGCGACTGGGGTGCCTGACGCGTCGATGGCAGGAGTCAAACCCGTGGTCAGCAACGTGACGGTGATCCCCGGAACCGGCGCCTCACCGGAATCCTGCACACCATCGTGGTCAACGTCTCGCCAGACAAAGTCACCGACCGCAAGGAGCGGCACGACACCGGCATCGATTGTCGGGTTGGTCACCAACCGCACATTCGGATTCGTATCCGAATCAACCACCGCAGTCGCCGCCAACGTGAACACGTTCGTGGTCGCCGTCGCCGCACCAGCAGACACAGCAACCGCATCACTATCAAGCCCATCGCCACCCGTATTCGACGACGTCCACACATAACCAGCAGGCAACGAGAACCGAACCTGATAATCACCTGTCGCCAGTTCGTCGAACTGGTAGCGCCCGTTCACGTCGGTCACGGTCGGTGGCACAGGACCGCCGAGAGCGTCTACAGCCGGGCTGCCAACACCATTCAACAACGCCACCGTCACACCAACCGAAGGCAACTCACCAGCATCAAACTGACCATCACGATCAGCATCAACCCACACCAGATCACCCAACGAATAGAGGGGAAGCAGCGAGATCGATTCCGAGTCGTCATTGTTCGACCCGGTCGCCGGGTTTCCGTCCTCGAACTTGTCAGGCGTCGTGCCGAGCAGATTGGTCTCGGGGATGCTCTGATTCGGCGAAGGCTCGACGACGGCATAGTTGACGAGCGAACCGGTCGGCGCCGGAGTGTCGACCAGGGCGCTGATCGTGATCGCCGGCAGAGAGGCTCCCGATGCCAAGATGTCATTGCCAAGACCAGCAATCAGGCCGATCCATGTGCACGTCACCTCTTGGAGGACTGCTGCCGCACACGTCCATTGCGAACCACCGGCGGCCGGCGTTGTGTCGTACGAGAGGCCGACCGGAAGTCGATCGGTGACGGTCAGCCCATCAAGCGCGATACCAGGGCCGAGGTTCGACGCCACGAGCGAGAATGTGACCGGCGAGCCGGCAACATACGGTCCGGATGACGACTCGGTCTTGACGATCGTGAGGTCGTACGACTGAACCAGGCCGAAATCGACGCGTGTGTTCGCGGTCGATCCATCGGCGTTGGTGACGACGTTTCCGCTCGCCGGATTGCCGGGATCAAGCAGGAACGCTGTCGACGAGATCGTCCCACCTGCCGTCCCCGCGCCGTTGTCGTCGGAGTTGGCTGCAAGGGGGACAGCACCGTTCACCGGATCGGAGGACGACGTGTAACCGGTAGGTGCGACGATCCGGGCGATGTAGCTACCCTCTGGCAACCCGCGGAATGCGTAGGTTCCTCCGCCGCTGGTCACGACGCCGCCGGAGCCGTCATCGACCGATCCGAGGACACCGTCTGCGCCGACCAGGATCTCGGTCAGCCCATCAGCCGAGAACAGCCGAACGACGACGCCGTTGAGTCCGGCTTCGGAACCGTCGACGAGCCCGTTGTCGTCGTTGCCGCCGCCGAGTCCGTTGTCGATCCACACGAGGTTGCCGACAGACTGAGTGTAAAAACCGAAGTCGACGGTGAGATTCGAGTTCGAATCGGGGATCGCAGCGTCATTGTTGTCGAACACTCCGGCTTCTTCGGATGTCGGCTCAAGGCCAGGGGTGACGGTGGCGGGTGCCGACAGGACACCACCCGCGTAGAAACCGGCCATCTGCTTGGTGCCATTGTCGTCGACGTTCGACGTGGTGTCGGGATCAGGCGCACCAGACTCCGAAATCACGCCGGCGGCACTGATCGAGGTGCCCGACGACAGGTATCCGACAAGTGGCGCACTGGCACCGAAGTTCGAAGCTGCGATGCCAACGACGTAGTTGCCCGCCGTCAGCAACCGAGGCGTCGATAGCGGGGCGCCACCCGAGTCGGTGAACTGGTCGAAGAAGTACAAGCCGTTGCCGTCTGTGGTGTCAAACGCGACGGGCGACTGTTCACCGACGTCGATCACACCATTGCCGTCGGCGTCGTAGAACAATTGAACAGCGACACCGCCTACCGACTGTTCACCAGCGTCAAGGGTCGAATCATTGTCGGTGTCGAACCAGACTCGGTTTCCGAGCGAGACGCGCGGCACGAACCCGAAGTCAAAGATGTGCCGGTTGAAACCTTCGCGATCGATACTGTCGCCCGCCTGGGCGTTGACGTCGTTCGTGGCCGCCAAGGCGCCCAACGTAAACGTTACTGCGACCGTTGAACCGGCTATGACTCCGTCGCTGTCGCTGGCGTTGCTGCCTGCGACGTTGGCGGCATTACCGGTGGCGTCGTTGGCTTCGGAAGCAACAAGACCGACAAGCGAAGCCTGCTGCCCGACACCGGTCGCGTTCTGGATCCGAATCGTGACCGCATCGTTGCCTGCCGCGAAGCGATAGTTGCTTGCTGCCAACTCAGGCACCGTCGTGGCGCCTGTCCGAGCGATCGACGAAAAGAGATAATGGCCCGATGCATCGGTAACAGCCGAGTAGGTACTTGCGCCTACGACCATCTGCACCGTGACGCCGGCGATCGGCGGTTCGGCGGGATCCTGGATACCGTTTCCGTTGTCGTCCTGCCAGACGCGGTTGCCGACCTCGACTGGGGCCAACTCGCTCAAGATTTCGATGTCAGCGAGGCCGCCACCCTTCCCGAAGCCGAACGATCCAGTGCTGTCGTACAGTTCGATTCTGGTGGTCCGCGGGGCACCGCTTGTCGGGAACCAACCGATGCCACCCGAGTCAGTGTCGAACGGATCCATGATCCCGAGCAGGTGCTCAGATCGGCCAGGAACCTTGCCGAGCGCGCCGAGCGAAGTCTCAGAGTGAGGCACGGCAGGGAAGTCCTCGCGGGAGTAGACCTCGCCGCCGCCTGGACCCTGGTTGTTCGTCGTGTTGCCGGTGATCGTGCCGCCACCGAGCCGTGGGCCTTGGGCGACGGCGCCGTCGTTCTCAAGTACGAAGGTTCCAGCTGCACTGGGCACTCCAGCGCGCAGAATGTCGCCGCCGATCACAGCCTCGAGGTTGGCGGTCTGGTCGGCGCTGTTTGGCCGGCGATTGCGGTATCCGAACTGGTTCCCGACACGGTCGGCGAATGCCAGAAGCAACGAGCCGTCGTCATCGACCTCAATGTCGCTCAGGATCGGTTGCGGCTTGACCGCTGCGAAACCCGCCCGGAAGAACTCGGCGTCGGTGTAGGTGTCGTCCCACGGGTTCCACAGGCACCCATCCGTCGTGCCGAGCGCGCAACCCTTCGCATAGTTGAGTTGGATACCAGCAGCGCCGGGCGTTGCTTCCTCGATCAGGTTCACCGACCATGTCGACGGGGCCAAGCCGGCAGGGACGCCCCCGAGCGGCAGTGTCGCGGACGTCGGGTTGTAGGCGAACACGAATGCGGCGAGGTTTGCGGCGACGCCCGTACTGGCGTCACATACGACACCGACGTAGATCAACCCGTCGTTGACCTCGAGCGCCCACGGTCGGGACACACCGTTGGTGCAGGATGGATCGGGAATCGTGATCGCTGTGCCCGCAACCTTGGTGTCGGCGTTGATCGGTTGGACCGTCTTGGTCAGCAGGTTGACGGCGTACAGCGTGGTTCCGTCCTCAGAGATGTCGAGGTCGCCCCAGCTCAGTTTGCCGACCTGGGCGTAGACGACATCGTCATCGCTCGCAGCAGCCTGCGTCGTAAGCCCACGCGTGGCGTTCGACGGGATCGCCCCACCATCGGTGTCGACAGTGGTGAACGGTGTCGACCAGGCGGCGGGCACCGCCGAGCCAACAGCATAGATCGCGTCGGATCCGGCCGGGCCTACACCGGAGTGGCGCTTGAGCATCGCCGACGTGTAGAGCGTCTGCGACGACGATTGGTAGGCGATCCCCCAGACCGATCCGATATCCGCCGATTGAGCCAACCCCGTCAGGCCAGTTGCGTCATAGTTCAAGGTGTAGAGCGTGTTGAATGTCGCAGCCCCTGGGTTGACGATCGAATCGGAGTCGCCTGTGTCCTGACGTCCGACAGCAACCCGCGGCGTGCTGGTCGGATTCGTGTAATCGGCAGGATTGTTGACGCTGGCCGTCACGGTTGGGTTCAGGCGGGCATCGACGAACTGCACGAACGAACCAGCAGAATTCGGTGAGGCGACCCCCGTCGCGGAGACGCCCGGTTGAAGAAAGGTCTGCAGTGCGGCCGGAATCGAGAACTCGACGCGACACAAGCCGCGAACGTTCGCACCGCTCAGGGTAAACGAGCCATCGGCAGTGGTGGTCGTAGTGGCGGCTGGGGCATAGGTGTCGTCGAATGAGCTGGCCTCGGTGCCGTCATCCGAAACGCACGTGGCGCTCACCGTGATACCTGATTGGCCGGGCTCGCCGGCGTCCCATGTCCCATCGGCGTCGATGTCGCGGAATACACCCGATCGCGGAGCGCCCGAGAAACCGTCACCGCTGATCGTGCCGGAGCCGGTCGGTGCGGCGGAGACGATTGGTATCGCGTCGAACTGGTCGAAAAAAAGGCTCCCTCCTAGCGATGCTGCGACGACGAGTGGGACTGCAATCCTGCGGAATGCCTGGCGGTTCGACACGATTTCCTATCTAGATTGCTTCGGGCACTTCGGGTTTGCTCGTTCTCGCTGGTGATACGACGCACCAATGTGGCGCATTCACGACAGCGCATCGACACCCATCGGTTCGATTTGTAGCCGGTGATTTATCGGCTGACAATAGTCAGAACTGAAGCAGAAATGATGACAATCGCTCAACTCGCCGATCGCGTCCGTGACTCGGCACCGTTGAGACGCACGAGTTCAAGCGCGAACCTGTGTCTGCCGATGCACAGGCGTGTACCAGATTGCTCCGACTTCGATGACTGACCTGCGGCATGCCGCCTCTGGGTCGGATCGCGATCTGGACCTGGCATTGCTTCGGATTGGGGTTCTCGCCCCGGCTGACCTCGGTGAGATTCGATCGGTAGTAGACCGCGACGGGGTGGTGCTCAAGGCCTCAGCCAACGAG
>JANMTV010000103.1:0-24954 GCA_031390905.1 Ilumatobacteraceae bacterium
GGCCCGCGCCTGACTCGCAGCATGGGATGCACGAGTAGATGAGTTGTCACCGAGTGTCGCTCCAACACGATTCGCACCGTGTCGACGAGGAACGGAGCGTCGTCGGTGATCATGAACACAATTGATCGCTCGGAGTGCCAGCCGTCACGCTGGCGATCAGGCGAGAGTACCTGAACGATCGTCTCTCCACTAGCCCGCCGTTGGCCGATCCTGAAGTGCGCGGCGGCTACGGAATACAGGTCCTCGTCGCGACGATCGTCGACATCGAACTCTGGAAGCTCGTGGTAGTAGCCAGGCAAGAACTCGGCGAAGGCCAAGTCCTCTGGCCTTCGGAACGCCGCCAACACACCCAATCGCCGGATCACCGGCACAGATCCCTCGTCCACCGCTCCCACTCTCCTCGATCGCCAGCCCAATGTCACAGCCCACGTCGCGCGATCGAGCGCAGTCTGGCTGAAGTTCGTCACCCGAATGGTCGATACTAGAGATTGTGGAGCAGGTGATCGCACGCGCAAGGTCTGGCGACGCCGACGCGCTCGGCCACCTGTGGCGGGCCTACAACCATCTGCTGCTCCGATACTTCCGTGGCAAAGGTATGGCCGAGCCGGAGGATCTCGCCTCGACCGTATGGGTTGAAGTCGCTTCGAGCCTGTCGCGATTCGAAGGTTCCGAGTACGACTTTCGACGCTGGCTATTCACGATTGCGGCCCGACGACGGATCGACGACATTCGCTCGACCAAACGACAAGAGGCTCGCACCCGACGTGACCACCAAACAACGATTGCGGAGTACGCCCCTGACACCCAGATCGTCGCCGACCAAGCGGCGGCGATCGACCGGGCGCTCGCCATCATTCGCACCCTGCCATCGGATCAAGCCGAAGCGGTACTGCTACGAGTGATCGGTGAACTGGGGATTGCCGAGGTGGCAGCCATCATGGGTGCCTCTGAAGGCAACGTTCGAGTGCTCGTCCATCGCGGCCTGAAACGACTCGCCGAACCCTCATCCAAGCCCGCATCCGATCCACCATCCGATTCAACGGTTGTAACAAATCAAACCCGACCGACGATGTCTTCAACGTGACCAGCGAAGATCACAACTCGGATGCGTTGATTGCGGCCTTGCGATCCCCTGCTCTTCCCGCAGAGCAGGTCGGCGAAGCGGCCGCTGTCACGGCAATGTTCGAAGTCCTCTCGACAACTCACGCACGTGTTGTCGGACGTCGAACGCGCCGTGGAATCGCCATTGCGGCTGTCACAGTGGCCAGTCTCGGGGTCGGCGGTCTTGTGGCCGCCGGCCCTGGCTTCTTCCAGGCTGTCGCCAACAAGGTCCTTACGAACGACGAACCAACTACCAACGGTCAAGACGACGAGAACGAGAACGAGAACGAGAACGACGAAGTCAGCTCGACCGACGACTCATCGAACGACGAACAGGCGAGCGACGACACATCGGACGAGTCCGACGATCCGAGTATCGAGATCGCCCCTCAGCCATCCGAAAACGACCCTGCCAACACGTCCGACGAAATTGTCTGCGCCGAAGGCAACCACGGGCAGACCGTTTCGAGCGTTGCGCAAGCCACAGAATCTGGCCCAGGTAAGGGCCAAGTCGTCAGTCAGGCAGCGCAATCCGACTGCGGCAAGACCGACGTGTCCGAGGACGGCGGCGTCCAACCCGACGATCCAGGTAGCAGCAACGGCAACGGCCAACCCGACGATCCAGGCAACCCCAACGCGACAACGCCAGCCGACACGCACCCGACACCAACCCCACCAACCAACCCGGGCAACGGCAACGGCCAACCCGACGATCCAGGCAACGGCAACGGCAACGGCCAACCCGACGATCCAGGCAACGGCAACGGCAACGGCAACGGCCAGCCCGACGATCCGGGCAACGGCAACGGCAACCCGAACGATTGAGCGGTAACGTCGTCCCGGTGAGTTCCCGGGTCCGCCAACCCCATCCAGGTCATCGATCCGTGGCCGGCGGACTGGCGCGTGCCGCCGTGTTTGGCGTTAGTGATGGGCTGGTTTCGAACGTCTCCCTGATCCTCGGGTTCGCTGGATCCGGCGTCGACACAACGGTTGTACGGCTCGCTGGCCTGGCTGGTGCAGTAGCGGGCGGGATCTCGATGGCGGCAGGCGAATGGGTCTCGGTGTCATCACAGAACGACCTGATTCGACGTGAACTCGAGATCGAACGGCGTGAACTCGAACACAACACCGAGTTCGAGACCCAAGAACTGGCAGCAATGTATGAAAGCCACGGAATGGGTACGGAACGGGCGGCCGCAGCAGCCCACGAAGTCATGCAACAGCCGGAATCGGCGCTCGTCGTGCATGCCCGCGAGGAGCTTGGGGTACATCCCGACGACCTGCCATCAGCCGGGAACGCGGCCGCCATTTCGTTGGTGTGCTTCCTATTCGGGGCGTTGCTTCCCGTGCTGCCCTGGTTTGTGGACGGAGGGTTCAATGCGGCAATGGCCTCGTTGCTGATCGGTGTCGTGGCGGCTGCGATCGTCGGCTGGCTGATCGGGCGCTTTGCCGAGATGCGCGTGGTGTACGCGATCGGTCGACAAGTCGTGATTCTGCTCGTGGCCTGCGGTCTGACCTACCTGATCGGCGAATTGGTCGGCGTCAATCTCGGCGGCTGATCGCCGCACGGGCGTCGACCGCCAGCACTTCAGCGGCCCCGCGTGTCGACCCCCACGTTGTGAGATGCCCCATCTTGCGACCGGATCGTGCGCCAGCCTTGCCGTACAGGTGGAGAGCCGAGTGCGACGTGTCCCATGCTCGCTCCCATGCCGGTTCTCCATCGGCCCACAGGTCACCGAGCAGATTGACCATCGCTGCCGATGGTTGCGTCATCGAGGTGTCACCAAGCCCGAGACCGCACACCGCACGGATCTGTTGTTCGAACTGGCTGGTCTGGGCGACGTCGAGCGTCCAGTGCCCGCTGTTGTGCGGGCGCGGCGCCAGTTCATTGACGAACAACTCGCCATCGACGATGAAGAACTCGACCGTCAGCACACCGACGTAGTCGAGCGCATCAGCAATCGCCTGAGCGAGTCCGATGGCGCGGTCGGCAAGCCGAGACGACACGTGCGCCGGGATCACGGTGAGGTCAAGGATTCCGTTCCGATGCGAGTTCTCGACAACCGGGTAGGCGGCAAACCCTCCCTGAGCGGTGCGGGCGGCCACGACGCTGACTTCGGTCTGCAACGGCAATGCCTGTTCGAGCACACACGGCACCGAGCCCAACAAACGCCAGGCCGCTCGCATCTCAGACGGATCGGCGACTAGCCGTTGACCCTTGCCGTCGTACCCGAGTCGAGCCGTCTTCAGGATTGCCGGATACCGGATCGCCGGATCAGCGTCAGGCGTATCGACCACAGCGTACGAGCCGACCGGAAACCCTTGCTCGGCCAGAAACTGCTTCTCGCGAATCCGGTCCTGCGCAATTCCGACGGCGTGCGGTGATGGGGCGACACGTGTGTGTCGGTTGAGCAATTCGAGCGCCGCCATAGGTGGGTTCTCGAACTCCGTGGTGACGACATCGGATTCGTTCCCGAGGCGTGTCAGCGCGTTGAGATCGTCATACTCGGCAACCAAGTGAACGTCGGCGACCTTGCCTGCCGGAGCGTGCGGATCGGGTTCCAGCACCATCGTGCGATACCCCATGATGCGGGCGGCGATCAACGCGTACCGACCAAGCTGGCCGCCCCCCAACATGCCGATCGTGGCGGGAGGGAGGATCGGCATGGCGGGCAACGAGGTCATTCCGGAGGAAGCGTGGCGGCCGCCGCCAGATCTCGCTTTTCGTCCCGGTAGGCCTGCAGCGCCTTCGCCAGTTCCGGCCGATCAGCAGCCAGGATCGCCACCGCGAACAGCGCCGCATTGGTTGCACCCGCTTCGCCGATCGCGAAGGTCGCCGTCGGGATACCAGCCGGCATCTGCACGATCGAGAGCAACGAATCCTGGCCGGAAAGGTGGACCGACGACATGGGGACGCCGAGTACCGGCACGATCGTCTTTGCAGAGAGCATCCCTGGCAGGTGTGCCGCCCCGCCTGCGCCAGCGATGATCGCCCGCAGGCCACGCGCCGCGGCAGACTCGGCGTATGTGAACATCTCGTCGGGCATCCGATGTGCAGAGATCACTCGCGCCTCGTGCGGTATGTGGAAGTGGGTCAGCACCTCGACCGCCTTCTGCATCGTCGGCCAGTCGCTGGTTGAGCCCATCACCACGCCGACGACCGGATCGACGCCGCTCACAGGCCCTGCGTTCGCTGGCGATCGGGAGCGATCCTGACGATGACCCGTTCGCTCTGGATCGGTGGCTGGTAGTCGTGCCCCGTGTACTTCTGCGAGAGAGCATCGATGCCGGCGCGTGCTTCGGGGCCTCGAACTGTTTCGACAACACGTCCTCGAACCTCGGCATACTGATAAGGGCTGTCAACCTTCCAAATCGAGACCGTCACGTTTGGGTTGGCTTCGATCGCTTTGAATTTCGCCCTATGGACCTCGGTGTTGATCAATACGTGGTCGTCGTCAGCGTCAACCCACATCACGTGGCTCAGGATCTGACCATTCGGCAGATTCACGCAAATTGTGCCGAAGTTCGGGCCTTGGGCGAGGTCGCGGATCACTGGATCAAGCATGCTGATGAGGTTACGTGGTCTGATAGGGGCATGCAGCAGATCAATGTGCTCGGAACCGAACTGATGCCGTGCTCGTATGACCCGATCACCGGCTACTACAGAACAGGATGCTGTGAGAACCGTGGCGACGACCCCGGCATGCATGTGGTGTGTTGCAAAGTGACCAACGACTTTCTGCTGTTCTCGAAGGAGGCGGGCAACGACCTATCAACGCCGATGCCGGAGTACGGGTTCGCCGGCCTCGTCGACGGCGATCAATGGTGTGTGTGCGCCGCCCGCTGGGGCGAAGCGGCCGAGGCTGGCCGGGCCTGCCCCGTCGTGCTCGAAAGCACGCACGTATCGGCATTGGAGTTTGTCGACCTCAGCGACCTACGAGCTCACGCCGTCACGGCGTGAGCTCGACTCACCAGGCTCCGGTCAGATCGCGCCAACGGGTGGCAAACATCGTCTTCGCCTGCTCAGGCGAGAGGCGCAGCGTCGATTCGGGAACGATGTCTGCAATCCGGCGACCCTCGGCATAGTGGTGATTCACGTTGCCGACGCCTTCGAACAATTCCCCGCGGCGAATCACGAGTTCCGCCGGCGGATACTCGTCGAAGTAACCCCAGATCGTGAACGCCAGATTCACATCGTGGATGACAGGCGCCCGACTGAACAGAGATGCACGGCGCAGCGCGATTCCGAGGCAGCCACGAATCGCATCGTCGAGTCGCTCGTTGGCTTGCAGCTTGATCTTCGGAGAGAGTCGGGAAGCGATTGTCAGCGCGAAACCCTGGTCAGGGCCTTGAGCGCCCATCCGAGCGCCGGTTGGTTGGAGCCCGTCGACGACGCCAGGTCGCACCGGACTCCAGGCGTCGGGGACGACGTCGGGCGAGTGGTAGTACTGCGATTCGCGCACACCGGCGGGAGCTGACTTGGGGGCTGCCATAGCGGGGCTGATCGTAGCTGCCGGACCGTAACTGCATAGCGTGCACGACCATGCCGCCGCCCGACGTCAGCCATCCACTCGCAGCCATCACGCCATACGTGTATGGCACCACTCGACTTGGTCACGCCGACGTGCCACTGGATCAGCGGTTGGCGATCGCACGAAACGCGGCCGAGTCTGGACGGTGCAGCTCGGAGCAGACCATCGCCCGTCAGGTGGGTGCCGGGGCGTGGAGCAGGCCGAAGATCAGACTCTCCTCAAGGGCCCGCCATGAGGCTTCGATGATGTTCGGACTGACGCCGATGGTGGTCCAATCGTCGACACCGTTGGTGGCCGACAGCAGCACTCGTGTGACCGCTCCCGTCGCATCTCCGCCATCGAGAATCCTGACCTTGTAGTCAGTCAGATGCACGTCGGCAATCTGCGGATAGGCCTTCTGCACTGCGCGCCGCAGCGCCGTGTCGATGGCGTTGACTGGGCCGTTGCCCTCAGAGGTGAACACGTGACGTTCCTCGCCGACCCAGACCTTGACCGTGGCTTCGGTGTTGAACTCCCCCGTTGACAGCTCGTCGGTGATCACGCGCATCGACTCGACCCTGAAAAACTCTTGCGTCCAACCAGCTGACCGACGCATCAGCAGTTCGAGCGAGGCGTCGGCGGCCTCGAAATGGTAGCCCTCATGCTCGAGCCGTTTGAGGTCATCGATCACCTGATTCACCGCGGGGCCATCTATGACCAGGCCGAGTTCGTCGGCCTTCATCTGGATCGTCGCCCGACCAGCCATCTCGGACACCACGAACCGGGTGCGATTGCCGACCAGTTCAGGGTTGACGTGTTCGTAGGCGTCCTTGGCGCGCACGATCGCACTCACGTGCAGACCAGCCTTGTGGGCGAACGCCGACGAACCGACATATGGGGCCTGCGGGTTGACCGCTCGGTTGAGTGTCTCGGCAATCCGGTGTGACACGACCGTAAGCCGCTCCATGCGACCCTCGGGCAGGCAGCGGTAGTCCTGCTTGAGTTGCAGGTTCGGGATGATCGACGTGAGGTTTGCGTTACCGGTGCGTTCCCCGAGACCGTTGAGCGTGCCCTGTACGTGACGCGCGCCACCGCGCACTGCCGACATCGAGTTGGCCACGGCACAACCGGTGTCGTCGTGGCAGTGGATGCCGATGATTGCATCGTTGCCGACGTGGGCATAGACCGATGCGACGATTTCCTCGATCTCGTGCGGCAGAGAGCCGCCATTCGTGTCACACAGCACGACATGGCTGGCACCCTTCACGATCGCGGCCTCCAAGGCTCGATACGAGAACTCGGGGTTGGCCTTGAAACCGTCGAAGAAATGCTCCATGTCGACCAGCACCATCCGGCCGTGCCGACGCAGGAACTCGACCGAGTCGGCGATCATTGCCTCGCCCTCGTCGAGCGTCGTCTGGAGTGCCTCGGTGACGTGATAGTCGGAACTCTTGGCGACGATGCAGACCGCCGACGTGTTGGCGTCGAGCAGGTTTTGCAAGGTGGCGTCTTCGTCGACCTTACCGCGAGGCCGTCGAGTCGATCCAAAGGCGACAAACGTCGACGTGGTCAGCTTCAGCTCTGTCGCCGCGCGAGCGAAGAACTCGATGTCTTTCGGGTTGGCACCGGGCCATCCGCCCTCGATGAAGTTGACGCCCAGGTAGTCGAGTTGCTCGGCGATCCGGAGCTTGTCATCGACGGTCGCCGAAACGCCCTCGACCTGGAGGCCGTCGCGGAGGGTCGTATCGAAGATTTCGACAGATTGTCGCGTATCGAAGATTTCGACTGTCTTGGTCATCGCGGTTCTTTCATGTAACGGTCTGAATTCGGGCAACAAAAAAGCCGCCCGGGGGCGGCTGAGCGAGCACGTGGCGAGACCACGTGCTCTAGGAAATAATGATGATTTTGGCGAGTTCGCTGCGCATCAGGAGCTATTCAACCCGATCCAGGGCGAATCGTCAACGAAAGAATCGGAGCCAACCCTGACATCCATCGTCCCGATACCTCTGACCAGGTCCGATGCTGCCGTCGGGTCCAGTACACGCGAGAGCGCGAAACCCTGTTGGCGGTCGCATCCAACGTCGCGCAGAAAGGTGAACTGCTCGTATCGCTCGACTCCCTCGGCGATGACTTCGAGGCCTAGGGCGCGCCCCATTTCGACAATCGCCCGAACCAGGGCCTCCATCCGAACGTCCGTTCCGACTTTTGATACGAACGACTGATCGATCTTCAGGCCTTGCACCGGATAGCCGCACAGGGCGTGTAGTGACGATGTCCCCGTGCCGAAGTCGTCGATGTGGAGCACGATTCCGGCGCGTCGCAGCGACTCCATGACAGCCATCACATCAGCCACCTGGCCGGCAATCACGTCCTCGGTGATCTCGACGATCAACTGCCCTGGCTTGATCATGTAGCGCTGCAGACAGGACCGAATGTGAGACGAAAGTTGCCGATCCCAGAACTCGGCGTGGGAAACGTTCACGGAAACTCGAACGGTCTGATCAGTCTCGTGATGCCAATCGTGCAACTGCTTGCAGACCGCTTCGACGACCCACCGACCGAGCCGAACCATCTGACCCGATTCCATCACGGCTGACAGGAAGGCACCTGGAAACTGCAGCCCGCGCTCGGGGTGGCGCCACCGAATCAATGCCTCGAAATGAAGCGTGTCGTCCATGTCAGACGACCAGATCGGTTGATAATGAACTTCGAACTCGTCGAGTTCGAATGCCTGGCGGAGCTCGGCCCGTAACGCCAGTTCGGCAACGGCATGGGCATGCATTTCGACGTCGAAGATCGTGCACGATCCGCGCTCGGTCGCTTTGGCCCGGTACATCGCGATGTCAGCATCGCGGAGCACATCCTCAGGGTCTACGTAGCCGGCGGAACTCTGTGTGATCCCGAACGTCGCCGTGACCTGCACCGTATGTCCTTCGAGTTCGATCGGTTCCGTGATGGCCAGACGCATCCGGTCAACGATCGCCGAGACCTCATTCAGTGTCACGTCATTCAGCAACACAGCGAATTCGTCACCACCGAATCGGGCTGGCGTATCGGTGTCGCGGGCAATCCGACGCACACGGTCGGCGATCTCAACCAGCAGATCGTCACCCGCCAGATGCCCGAGCGAATCGTTGACGAGTTTGAATCCGTCGAGGTCAAGGAAGACCACTGAGAACGACCGGCCAGGCGATGCCTGGACGGTAGCAATCGATTCGGTCAGCCGATCAAGGAAGTGCTGGCGATTCGGCAACCCAGTCACACCGTCATACATTGCGCCGTGCCGGAGCCGTTCCTCGAGCTGCTTCTGAACTTCGATGTCGGCAAGCGAGCCAACCACGCGTTGTGCCGTATTGTCGCTGTTGCCGACGGGCAAGGCCCGACAGAGCACTCGGCGATAGCCACCGTCCCCGTCAGCGACGCGCTGCTCCATCTCGAATGGTTTGAGGTGCCCAATCGCAGCAGCACTCAACAGGGTCTTGAACTCATGTTTGTCATCCGGATGGAGGCGGCCAAACCACCGATCGAGCGACGCCAGCCCAGCCGACGTCCCGAGACCGAGTAGATCGTTGCATCGCTCGGAGAAGTACGCCAACCCTCTGGCGATGTCCCAATCCCACAATCCATCGTTCGTCGCCAGCGCAGCAAGCCCGTAGCGCTCCTCGCTGGCTTGGACGCGTGCGAGCATCGCCCGCTGTTGGAATGCACCAGACAGGAGCGATGCCCACTGACTGTGGTGCTCCCGGCCTGCGCCAGTCGTAGTGTCTATTCCTGCTACCACGGCGAGCAGTCCCCAGTCGTTCCCGCCGGAGCGCACGGGAATCACGAACGTGACCTCGTCGATCGAGTGGTCGGCGGCGTCAATCAACGCCCGGGGAGGGAATGATTTGATGTCGAGTTCCGGCTTCTGCGGCGCGGCCAGGTTCGCATCACGATCGTAGTAGTCGACCACGGTCAGGCGGCCGTCCATTGGATCGCCCCTCCACAGGGCCAGGCACCCGGCCTTGACCCGCGTCGATGCCAGCCAGTTGAGGTCGTTGCCGGCACTCGACTTGCCGTCAAACATCTGCACGCCGACCTCATACTGTTCCCACAGCGACTGCTCGCGGAAGGCACATCGCTGCAGGGACTCTCTGGCGTACCCGCGCCACAACGCGCTGTTGATGTCCCCAATTGCGAAGGCAGCCCCGGCCGACACGAAGCCAGTGCCACGTGTCTGACGGCCATCGACCACCAACTTCGAAAGACACTCACCGATTTGCCGCATCGCCTCCGGCTCAGCGCCTGCTCCGCCCAACGCCTCGGCGAACGACGAGATTTCCTGCTGCGATGGCCATTTGCCGTTGTCGCCCGCGGCAATCAGCGAATCGACAAACGCGTCGGTCGCCTCAGCGAGGTCACGCTGGCTTCGCAGTTCCGTCGATGCGGCACACGCCGCGAGGATCTCGGCGACGGCGGCATCTCGATCCGGCGACGTCTTTCTGATCGAGTCGTCTCGTCTGGCGATGCATCCGCACGACACGCGCGGCACGAACGTCGATGGCGTGACATGGGTCGCCATCTCGACGGCTCGCCCTAGCATCCGATCGAGCAGCAGCGACGCCGCAAGTTCGCCTATCTCGATGGTCCGTTGGTTCACGGTTGACAGGCTGGGATTGCTGAATGAACCACCTTCGATCCCGTCGAACCCGACCACGGCAATCTCGCCGGGCACATCGACACCGCGAGCTCTGAACTCCTCGAGTGCGCCGAGCGCATTGCGATCGGTGGCAAACAACACAGCAGTCAGATGTTGTTCGCTTTCGCAAATCGCGCTCGCAGCCGCGGCACCACCCGGTTCAGCGTTGTCGGTCGCCGCGAAGAACCAGTCATCGTGCGCCGGGGAGCCGGACTCGACCATCACTGCCCGGTAGGCGTCGTACCTAGCCTTCATGTCCGGTTGATCGAGGTTGCCGACGAATCCGATCCGGCAATGACCGTGCCCGATCAGATGTTGGATTGCCTGCTGAACTCCGGCGACGTTGTCCCCTACGGCAACCGGAACATCGACGCCTGGAAGGGTCACCGAGGCGAGCACGACAGGGATCCCGGCATCCTCGAATCGTTGAACGTCTGCCGCGGATGCACCGCCAACGGTCACGACGACACCGTCAAGATGCGACCAGGCGGTATCTCGGATCAACGGCGGATTGTTGGTTGCTTCGACCGAGTCGCCACTCATCCCGGCATCAAGAGATTGAAGCGCGATCACCTTGCCGCCGAACTCGCTGATCCGCCGCGTGACACCCGCCAGTATCGACCCAAAGAAGTAGCCGCCTCCGACTGGAACGACGACGCCGACGGTCAACGGCTTGTCCATCGCGGCTGTCATCTCCCTTCGGCCTGATTCCGGAAATCGTCCAGATCAGCGTGACGCACGCTGTACTCGTGTATCGGCGCAGCCAGAACAACACTTGACAGTCAATGGGAGCACCAAACTGCGATGCCAGACTGTGACGCTGAATCGGCCGAAGCGAGCCCAATCCTGGGGACATCTTTGTGGACGGGCGGTGGACAACTCGTGAAACTTTGGGGATTGACGAAAAGTTTGGGGGATAACTATGTGGATACGAAAATACCTCTTGACCTGGGGTTATGCGTGCGCGAATGTATGCCTCGTACCGGAAAGCGCGTGTCAACCGGAGCTGAGAGACCGAGTCTGCAGAACGAAGATTGCACGGGCAACCGCGCAGCGGAGGGAAGCGGAAAACGGACCCAGTTCACGAGGCGAAAGCGGTTCCGGTCGGAGCGAGAAGCCATGTGCTCTTGAGTACCGAGTTGCCGGGTAACCGGTGGCCACGGGCGAGAGGGCATTCCGGACTTAGGACGAGGAAGCACCCCAACTGCGACCACGTTCAAGGAAAGGCGGCGCTGAACGATGGCACGGTTTACCGGGTTAGCGTGAACGGCGTCGAGGGCCACGGGTCGGGAAACCTGCAACCGGGTTCGATGGAGGGTGACGGAGGGTCGGGCAACCGAAACGATGGAGCCGCCGGAGGCGAGGGTTGAAGGGAACTGCGAGCCAAGTCGTGTCCGGCAACGGAGTTCGGGTAACCGAGCGGACCGGGCGGGAAGCGACGAGGGGAGCGGGAGAACGGCAGTCGGGTCCAAACGGCCATCGCCCGCCGAGCCGTAAGGCGCGACGGGCGATGTATTCGGTTCGAGACGAAGGCTAACGCCCAAAGATCGACCGGTGGTGGATCGCTCCAACCTTCGGGTAGCCCCGGGAGGGTGCGCAAGCGCAAGCTAGCTGCACCGCCCGGGGCTACTCAGGTTTTCGGGTACGGTTCTCCCCGTGACAGACCCCCGACCTGAGCCGCAACGGGAACTCTCCCCAGGGATGCGCAAACAGCTGGACTTGGGATACACGTTCGGAGGGATTGCGACATTCGCTCACCGACCGTTCCTCACCGACCCTGAGCAGCTTGACGCCTGGCAGCCGGATGTCGCCATCGTGGGTGCACCATTCGATCTCGCAACCACGAACCGACCAGGTGCACGGTTTGGCCCGCGAGCGATTCGCTCGCAGGCGTACGAATCGGGCACGTATCACCTCGACCTTGGGATCGAGATCTACGACTACCTCGAAGTCATCGACTACGGCGATGCACATTGTCCGCACGGTCAAACCGAAGCGAGCCATGCCAACATCCGCAAACGGGTCTATGAGATCGCCTCGCGGGGAATCGTGCCGATCATTCTCGGCGGCGATCACTCGATCACCTGGCCGGCAGCCACCGCCGTCGCCGACGTTCACGGCTACGGAAACGTTGGCATCGTCCACTTCGACGCTCATGCCGATACTGCCGACATCATCGACGGCAACCTGGCGAGTCACGGGACTCCCATGCGGCGCCTGATCGAATCGGGGGCCGTGCCTGGCGATCGGTTCGTGCAGGTTGGCCTGCGCGGCTATTGGCCGCCAGCCGACGTGTTCGCATGGATGAAGGAACAGGGCATGGTGTGGCACACCATGCAGGAGATTTGGGAGCGCGGCTTCAAGGAAGTCATGGCCGACGCGATCGCCGAAGCGCTCAGCAAGGCCGACAAGCTGTACATCTCACTTGATGTCGACAGCCTTGACCCGGCATTTGCACCCGGCACCGGCACGCCCGAACCCGGCGGGATGGCACCCGTCGACCTGTTGCGGATGGTCCGCCAGCTCGCCATCGATCACGAGGTCGTCGGTATGGACGTGGTCGAGGTCGCTCCAGCCTACGATGTCAGCGATCTGACGGTCAACGTCGCGCAGCGAATGGTCAAAGAAGCGCTCGCCGGAATGGCCGAACGCCGTCGCCAAACTCCCAAGTAACCCGTTCATGTCGCGCTCAACCCTCACATCCCGTGTCTGACGCGACATGAACGAGTTTTTTGGGGCGGGTGTCCCGGTCCACCTCGAACGCCGCTATTCCGAGACGTGACGGTCGGACCTGACAAACTCAGACTGTGAGCGATCGGGCGTTCTTTGTCGATACTGACACGGCTTCTGACGATGCTGTGGCGCTGGTTATGGCGCTGCGCCATCCGGATATCGATGTCGTCGGGATCGGGGTCGTCGCTGGCAACGTGCCGCTTGATTCCGCGGTTCAGAATGCGCTGTATACGCGGGAACTCTGCGGTCGCAACGACGTGCCGGTGTACGTCGGTGCTGACGTTCCCCTGCAACTGCCGCTCGGTACTGCGCAGCACGTCCACGGGAACGACGGGATGGGTGACTACGGGCTCGTACTCGCAGGGCGAGTGCCGAACGAGGGGCATGCCGTTGATGCCCTGATCCAGGCCTCGCACGACTACGCCGGCGAACTGACGCTCGTCACGTTGGGACCACTCACCAACATTGCACTGGCGCTCCAGAAGGACCCGACGCTCCCCGCTCGGCTGAATCGTTGCGTCGTGATGGGCGCCGTTGCCGATCACGTCGGTAACATGAATCCGGTCGCCGAATACAACATGTGGGCCGACCCGCACGCCGTCGAGGTCGTGCTCGCCGCCAACCTGCCAATCGAGTTCGTCGGTTGGGATATCAGTCGTTTCTACGCCGTAATCGAACCGGCGTTGGCAGCCGAGATCAGAACAATTTCCTCGGTCGGCGAATTCGTCGTCGATGTCAACCGGGTCGTTGCCGAGTTCTGCGCGCAAGACACCAAGCTGGCCGGCTTCGATCTCCCCGACCCGATCGCCATGGCATACGCGATAAACCCGGCGATCGCAACCGAAACCCGCTACCTGCACCTCGCAGTCGAAACCGACAGCGCCTTGACTCGCGGCATGGTCGTGATGGACTTGCTCGGTTTCATGGGCCACGAACCGAACGCGCTGGTCGTCACCAAAGCAGACAGGTCCCTGTTCATCCAAATGCTGCTCACCGCCGTGAAGTAGCCCCTCCCCCCCAAAAAAAAAACCGCATTCATGTCGCGTTGAACTCGTCATGGAGGTGGTGAGCGCGACATGAACGCGGGGGTCGTTAACTGACGAGCTCGCACCAATCTTTATAGCGGTCTTCCTGACCGCGCACGACTCGGCCGTACAGATCGGCGATTGCCTGGGTCTTCGGGCCTGGGCATGGGATCGAGCGATCGTCGACCGAATTGACCGAGCTGACCTCAGCCGCGGTTCCGACGAGGAACATTTCGTCGGCGATGTAGAGATCGGATCGAGCCAGGTTGTCGGACACGGCCTCATACCCGAGTTCACGGGCCAATAACATGACCGTGTTCTGAGTAATACCCTCAAGCGCTCCAGCCGAGAGCGGCGGCGTGATCAGCCTGTCTTTGCGGCTCACGAAGACGTTCTCGCCAGAACACTCTGCGACCAGTCCGTTCGGAGCCAGCATCAGCGCCTCGTCGTACCCGGCCTTGAGTGCTTCGACCTTGGCGAGCGAGGAGTTGACGTAATTGCCGGTCGTCTTGGCGGCCGGCGGCATCGTGTTGTGATCGTGACGGGTCCACGACGACGTCTTCAACCGGACACCCTTGGTGACGGCATCGTCGCCGAGATAGGCGCCCCACGGCCAACACGCAATCGCCACGTCGACCGAGCATGGCATGGTGTTCAAACCCATCTCGCCGTATCCGTAGTAGGCGATCGGACGGACGTAGCATGACGCCAGACCGGTTGAGGCGACAGTGGCCTTCGTTGCCGCAATCAGTTCCTCGACCGAGTACGGAATCTCCATTCCGAGGATCTTGCCTGAGTTGTGCAGTCGCTCGATGTGATCGGTCAACCGGAACACAGCCGGACCCTGCGATGTCTCGTAGGCTCGAATGCCTTCGAACACGCCGGTGCCGTAGTGAAGCGTGTGCGTCATCACGTGGATCCGGGCGTTCTCCCAGTCGACGAGTTCGCCATTCATCCAGATCTTTGGGGTAGGGGTAATCGGCATACTCTCAGTCTCGCACTCGTGAGGCAACCGTGTCACCCACTGAGGTGGTGCTAGAGGTAACCGGATCACGCTCGCGGCACACAGCTACAGTTGATTGTCATGTCGCCGCAGGGGTCCGACAGCGTTAACCGAGACCTCAACGCGATCGTAGTCGACCACGTCACCCGCACGCTCTGGGCGCTACCTCCCGCAATCCTGCTGGTGGTCGCGTCGCTATGGAACGATCTTCCTCGATCGTGGTTACTTGGGTGGGCGGCGCTGGCAGGTGTCGACGTGGTTCGCACCTACCTCGGGACAATCGACAACAAGCGGCGATCAGCGTCACCGGAACCTGACACCGCGTTCGTCCGCCGTAACACTCCACACTTTGCCAGTTTCGGTCTTGTGTGGGGCACCTTGCCATTGATCTGTCGCCTCCAAGGCACCGAACGGTCGACTTGGCTCTCGCTGATCGTCGTGATGGCCGTCCTCGCGTCGATCGTGTTCGTCACCGCCACGTCAAGACCATTGTTCATCGTGACACTTGCTGCGTTGATGTCGCCCGCAGTGTTCGGCATGCTGATCGGCGAGTTCCCCAGCGGTTGGCTCGTGGCGCTGGTCAGTCTCCTCCTCGGAGCGCTGAGTTCGCTCCATAATGCCCTCCATCTTGCACTCCGCCAGAACCTCACGGTCGCCAATGACAACCGTGAACTGGCCGACTCGTTGGCGCGTACGCTCGGGCATCACGATCCGTTGACCGGGCTCTTGAACCGAGATGGGCTTCGCTCCCGCGTCGTCCAGCCCATGATCGGTCCCAACTCGAACCAACACATTGTCGTCGGCGTCGGGAACGTGGCCCGTCTGGCAGCGATCAACGAACTGTTCGGGGTCGCCAACGCCGATCAGGCGTTGAAGACGATTGGCAACAGAATCAAGGCGGCGGCCGGTACCGAACATGCCGTGGCACGAGGTGCCGGCGACGAGTTCGTCGTGGTGCGGGCGATCGGAACTGACGCCAATGCTGATGTTGCCGAGTGTCGCTCAGTGTTGATCGGCGCAACCCATGAGCCGATCGAACTCGACCGCCAGACGATGATGGCTTCGCTGTCGATCGCAACCGTGGTCGGTCAACGGGATCGGCTCGACGAACTGATCGCGCAGGCATCCGGCATCGTCCGCGAAGAACGCGTGATGCGTGCCAAGTCGACGTTGACGATCGACATCCCCCTTGACGATCGGCGAACGTTGCTCAAGGAAGTCCGGCCGGCTCTTGCGGCTGGTGACATCGTTCCGTGGTTCCAGCCAATCATCTCGTGCGAGACATCGGCGATAGTCGGCTGGGAAGCGCTTGTCAGATGGGAGCACGCAGAGCACGGAGTGTTGCCGCCGAATCGCTTCCTCGGCCTGATCGCCATCGACGGCCTGACGACGAAGATGACCGACGCCGTAATCGTCGCCAGCGCACGGTTTGCACGACAGCTACACGACGTCTTCGACTCGATCGAACCCGTTCACATCAACCTCTCTGCGATCGATATTCGCCGCCCAGATCTTCCGAAGTTCCTACGGGACGTGATCGCCGCACACGGAATCGGACCGACCGCGCTCGCAGTTGAACTCACCGAACAAGATGTGCTCGCATTCGACCTCGATCTGATGGAGAACCTCTGGCAGTTGCGTGACATGGGCATCGGTATCGCAATCGACGACTTCGGCACCGGCTACTCGAGCCTGAGCCATCTCCTCGACGTTCCAGCCAACACGTTGAAGATCGACAAACGATTCGTCGATGGATTGCCGCACGATCACGCCAGTCGGACGCTAGTACGGGCAATGATCGGACTGGCCGACAATCTCGGCCTGCAAACCGTCGCCGAAGGCGTCGAAGAAGAAGCCCAGACCGCGTTCCTGAGAAGCAGCGGATGCACAGCGCTCCAGGGTTACTCGATTAGCCGGGCACTGTCTGGGCCGACGGCGATTGTGTTCGCGGAGCATCGGCGGGCGACTCCCGTCAAGTAGTGGTTAGACGCGAGGCGATCTCGTCACCAACGGAGGTCGTGCTGCCGGCAATCGGATCGGCGCAGGCAGCGCGAATCCGATCTGCGGCCGCTGACTCCCCGAGGTAGTCGAGCATCAAGGCCGCCGACAGAATCGCTGCGGTCGGGTTGGCCTTGTTCTGGCCGGCGATGTCGGGGGCCGAACCGTGCACCGGTTCGAACATCGACGGCCCGGTGCGGGCCGGATTGAGATTGGCGGAGGACGCCAATCCGATCCCGCCTGATACTGCACCGCCGAGATCGGTGAGGATGTCGCCGAAGAGATTGTCGGTGACCACCACGTCGTACCGATGCGGATCCTGTACGAAGTAGATGCAGGCTGCGTCGACATGGTTGTACGCCGTTCCGATTGTCGAGTACTCGGCAGCAACCTCGTTGAAGGCCCGTTCCCAAAGATTCCCTGCGAACGTGAGGACATTGGTCTTGTGGACCAACGTGACGTGCTTTCGCTGCCGCGTCGTGGCTAACTCAAAGGCGTAGCGAATGCATCGCTCGACGCCCATCCGCGTATTGACAGAACCCTGCGTGGCGACTTCATTCGGCGTGCCCTTGCGGAGCACTCCGCCCTCCCCAACGTACGGTCCCTCCGTGTTCTCGCGGATCACGACGAAGTCGTGTGCCTCGGTGTGACCCGGCGCGATCCCGTTGAAGGGTCGCTGATTGATGTACAGATCCAACTCGAAACGCATCTTGAGCAACAGTCCGCGCTCGATAACTCCAGGGGGCACACCGGGCGAACCGACCGCGCCCAGCAGGATCGCGTCGAACGCCCGCAGTTGATCGAGCACCGAATCCGACAGGATCTCTCCGTCTCGCAGGTACCGAGCCCCGCCAAGATCGAACTCGGTGATGTCGAGCTGGACGCCCGCCGCCGACATCACTTTGATCGCTTCTGCCGTGACTTCGGGGCCGATGCCGTCCCCACCGATAACTGCAATCCTGTGTGCCATAGGGCGACAAATCTAGAGGGAGATCCGAGATCCGCGAAAACTGTCTGCCCCGGTCAGATCACCGGCACGTGCAGACGAGCGGTTACACCCCGACAGAACCGGCGCTTGGGTAAGCTCTGGGGTTATGGCGATTCAGCAGTTCTCCCGGGCGGCTTACGACCGATTGAAAGCTGAGTTCGAAGATCTGACCACCCGCGGCCGGATCGTGGTCGCCGACAAGATCGAGCGGGCGCGCGAAGAAGGCGATCTCAAGGAGAACGCCGGATATCACGCCGCCAAGGACGAACAAGGTCACATGGAGGGTCGCATTCGCCAGCTCGAATACCTGCTCGAGAACGCAGAGATCATCGACGACCAATACGTCTACACGATCGTGTACGACGGCGATAGCGACGACATGGCCGAGCGTTACGTCGTCGGCAACCTCGAAGAACAGATTGACGGTGCCGACGTGATCAGCGCATCAAGCCCGCTGGGCGGTTCGCTGCAAGGTGCCAACGAAGGCGACGTGATCAGCTACCAGGCACCCAACGGTCAGCTCAAGGTCAAGATTTTGAAGGTGGAATCGATCTGACTATCGCCAGCCGATCGGGCGAGAACGAATCGAACGCGACCGATGCTCCCGACCTTCCGCCTGGTTGCGAGGTCGAGTTACCTGGGCTCGGCACCGTCTTCGTTCGCGATATCGCTGGTCCGCCGGATTCGCCGACGTTGATCCTGCTGCACGGTTGGACAGCCACTGCTGACCTGAACTATTTCACCTGCTACGGACCCCTCTCCGAACACTGTCGCGTGATTGCATTCGACCACCGTGGTCATGCCCGTGGACTGCGCAGCAAGAAGTCGTTTCGACTGGAAGACTGCGCCGACGACGTGATCGCCGTTGTCGACGGGTTCGGCATCGACACGGTCATCCCTGTCGGTTATTCGATGGGCGGTCCGATCGCCCAACTGGTCTGGCAGCGTCATCGCGATCGGGTCGATGGCTTGGTGCTCTGTGCCACGGCACCATACTTCGCCGGTAGTCGGCCAGAACGGCTGTCGTTCATCGGGCTGACCGGATTAGCGGCGCTCGCCCGAGTGACGCCGTCGCAGGCACGCGCCTGGATCACCGATCAGGTCTATCTGCAGCGCAAGAGCCAATCGTGGGGTCCGTGGGCAATCGAACAGGCTGCCAGTCACGACTGGCGGATGATCCTCGAAGCAGGCAAGGCAATCGGCGAGTTCTCGTCGTCCAACTGGATTCGTGACGTCGACGTGCCGACTTCGATCGTCGTGACGATGATCGACAACGTTGTGCCGCTACGACGCCAAGTCAAGCTGTTCGAATGGATTCCGGGTGCTGATGTGTACCGCGTGAACGGATCCCACGATGCTGTCGTCGCCAACGCCGAACAGTTCGTACCGCAATTGTTGCGCGCTGTGCAGTCAGTCGTCGATCGGATCGAAGCGTGAGAACCAGCCGCCTCGGGCGCTCGGCCAAGGTCGCCAAACTCGGCGCCAAGGTGGGCGGTACCTACGTGTCGACGGCGGCTCGCAAGGTGTTCGCGTCGGCCGAACGGCGGATCGAACTCGACGAGCGACGTCAGATCACGACCGCCGCTCAGGTCGCCAGCGAACTCGGCCAAATGAAGGGCGCTCTGATGAAGCTCGGCCAGATGGCGAGCTATCTCGACGAAGGTTTGCCTGAGCCGATGCGGGTCGCGTTGGCGCAGCTCCGAGCAAGCGCTCCCCCGATGTCAGGTGACCTGGCTGCCGGCGTGATAGAGCACGAGCTCGGCAAGCTTCCAACGGAACTGTTCATCGAATGGGATCCGGTGCCGATCGCAGCGGCCTCGATCGGTCAGGTCCATCGTGCGGTGGCTATCGACCCCACCACCGGCGACGAGATTCCGGTCGCTGTCAAGGTGCAGTACCCCGGTGTCGCCGAGGCGATCGAGAGCGACCTCAAGAATGCCGACATGCTTGGCGTGATCCTCAAACAAGGGTTCGGCGGACTCGACCCAGACGAGATGGTGGAAGAAATCAAGGACCGCCTGACCGAGGAGCTCGACTACCGACGCGAGGCGCACAATCAGCAGGAATTCGCCGAGTTCTTCCGCGGTCATCCATATGTGCACATTCCAGAGATCGTTCCGCACCTTTCGAGTGGGCGGGTGTTGACGTCGGAGTTGATCAACGGAGCCGACTGGGATCAACTGCTGACATGGGATCAGCATGAACGCGACCTGGCGGGCGAGACGATCTTTCGTTTCGTGTTCCGCAGCTTGTACCGCATGCGGGCGTTCAACGGCGACCCGCACCCCGGGAACTACCTGTTCCACGGCGGCGGACGGGTCACGTTTCTCGACTTCGGATTGGTCAAGCACTTCACGCCAGACGAACTGCACACGTTCGCGGCGATGGTCAAGTCGGCGGCAGTCGACAACGACGACACCGAGTTTCGTTCGATCGTCGAACAGGCCGGCATGCTGAAGCCCGGCGCCCCGGTCACCACGGAAGCCGTCGGTGCCTACTTCCAGCAGTTCTACGAACCGGTGCGCGTCGACAAGACGATGACCTGGACGGGAGAGTACGCCAGCAGTATCGTTCGCCATACGTTCGATCGATCGAGCCCGATTTCGCAGTACGCAACGGTGCCGAAGGCGTTCGTATTCATCCAGCGAATCAACCTTGGGTTGTACGCCCTACTCGGCGAACTCGGGTCGACCGGCAACTACCGGCGGATCGCCGAGGAGCTCTGGCCATTCGTGAATGGCCCCGCATCGACGCCGATCGGTGAGGCCGAAGCGGTCTGGCTCGCCGCCCGTTGATCGGATCGCCGCAGTAGCGTCGCTGATCGTGGTACACAACCGGTTTCCGTTCGGAGTGCTGCTCGCTGGCGCGTTGTCGGCAATCGTCGGGTGCGGTACCGGGGATTCAAATGCTTCGACCACCACGCCGACCACCACGCCGACCACCACGCCGACCACCGTCATGTCAGCAATCCCGAGCACATCAGCGGCACCAACTGTTGCTGCCCCATTCTCGCCAGACGATTGTGTGACGCAAGGACGGCCGATCGAGTTCGCCGACGGCCAGATCCCACCTGCCGTTCGACCTTGTGAGCTTCCCACGACGCTGGTTATTCAGGATCTGCGCACGGGTTCCGGGCACGTCGCCGTGGCAGGTGACACCGTCTTCGTCGACTACACAGGGATTCGAGCCGTTGACGGGGTGCAGTTCGACTCGAGCTACGAACGTGACGAGCCGCTCGACTTCGCAATCGGACGCGGTAGCGTGATCAAGGGCTGGGACGACGGGTTGATCGGTGCCCAGTCTGGAACGGTGCGGCGGCTCGATATTCCCACCGAACTGGCCTACGGAGACAATCCACCTGGTGGCGACATTCGGCCAGGTGATCCGCTCACGTTCGTGCTCGAGGTCCGCGCCGTCGTCCCGCCGGTTACCCCAGATCAGGCTCCGACCGACATCGATATCCCACCATCGATCGGTGCAACAGACGTGACGATCACCGACGTCACCGTTGGCGACGGAGCGCTCGTCGAACTGGGCAACACAGCGCTCGTACACCTGCTTCTGGTGCGCGGTGATAACCAGGCCGTGCTCTACAACACCTGGGAGCGTAACGAACTGGTGCCGGTGCCGATCGGTGACGAATCACCGATTCCTGGTCTCGGAAAGGGCCTCGAAGGTGCTCACGTCGGGACACTTCGGATCATCGCGATGCCGCCAACGTTCGCTTTCGGCGATGCGGGCGACATCGAACTCGGGCTGCCACCAGGGACTGACTTAATCATCGTCGCCGAGGTATTCGGCGTCGCCTAGCACCCAATTAGACAGTACGACGCTCGACGCGGGGAACGCATGACAGGCCGGTCGCGGTGGACGTCAACTCGACGGCGAACTCGGCTGATTCTTCGGCGGCCGGCAGACTGTTCTCAGCTTGGATCAGGGCCAGTGTGTCGTTGGCTTGATCGCTGAACGATCAAGCCTTGATCCTGCGGCGGGAGACCAACAGGACAAGCCAGCCAAACACGGTCACGAGACCGCCGAACCAGGCCAGCGGCATCGAGTCGGCGCCAGTCGCCGGGAAGACCGGTCGACTGACCGTAAGCACCGCTGTCGAGGACGAATCGACCGTCGTCGTGGTGCCTGAAACGACACCCGACACCGTGGCCCGGTTGGTGATCGATCCCGACGACGTCGCTCGTACCAGGTATGACGCCGTGCACGTGGTTGACTCACCCGGCTCAAGCAACTGGTCAAACGCTGGACATGAGATCGCTGACAACCCGATCAGCGGGTCAGCGATCGCAACCCCCGTGAGCCTGACATTGCCGACATTGGTCACGACGAACGTGAAGGTGACGGGCGCTCCAACGGCCGCAACAGTCGGCGACACACTCTTGACAAGGCGGATCTCGGGACGTGCGCTGACGACCACTGTCACGGTGCCGGTATCGGCTACCGACACACCGGTGAGAGCCGAACTGCCGACCACAGTTGCAATATTCGAGATCGATCCGCGATTGATATCCGCCTGTGTGACGACGTACGAAGCGGTGCAAGTCACGATCTCGAGCGGAGCGAGCGTTCCGTCGAACGAACCGCAGTTGACGACCGACAATCCGGGCATCGGATCGTTGGCGACGACGTTGCTGAGCGTGACGTTGCCCGTGTTGGTTGCGACCAAGGTGAACGTGACGCTCGAACCGGGAGCGCCCACGGTCGAGGGTGCGACAGTCTTTGTCAGCGTGATCTGAGGACTCTGCACGAGGTTGACCGTGTTCGTGTCGTCTGCTTCGATCCGTGAGCCGGACGGCGGAGTACCGGAAGCGGTGGCCAAGTTGTAGATCACACCAGCATCGACGTCAGCCAATGTGACCGAGTACGTCGCTGTGCACGTAACCGACACAGCAGGAGCGAGCGTTGTCGTTGGGCACACAATCGGGGAGAGGCCCGGGAATGGATCGCTGACTCCGACGCCGGTCAGCGTGACGTTGCCGGTGTTCGTGACGAGGAACGAGTACGCCAACACGCTACCGACCACGAGGTTGGTGGTCGGTGCTGCGGCCTTCACGAGCGAGATCGCGGACACCGTGGCGGCTGGCAGGGTAACCGTGTCGGCATCGGTGACTGCAGGACCGACCGGCGGTGTGCCGCTGGCAGTGGCCGTGTTGTTGATCGCGCCAGCGTCGATGTCAGCCTGTGTCGTCGTGTACGTGGCCGTACATGTCGTTGTCGCAGCGGGGGCCAGTGTGGTCACCGGACAAATGACAGCGGTGAGACCGGGCAGCGGATCGGCTACGTCGACCGCCGTCAACGTCACGTTGCCGCTGTTGGTGACGAGGAACGAATAGTCAATGGTCTGGCCGGCGACGCTCACCGTCGTCGGTGAGGCCGACTTCTGGACATCGATCGACCCGGTTTGGGTTGCAGTTACAGTCTCGCTGTCAGTGTCGTTGACCGACGAACCGTTCGGGGCGACGCCGGAGGCCGTTGCCGTGTTGTCGATCACACCGCCGTCGATGTCGGCCTGAGTGGTGGTGTACGTGGCCGTACATGTCGTCGATGCAGACGGGGCGAGCACAGTCACCAGACAGGTGACACCGCTGAGACCGGGCAAGGGATCGGCGACGTCGACCGCCGTCAACGTCACGTTGCCATCGTTGGTGACCGCAAACGAGTAGTCGACGCTCTGTCCAGCTCCCGTGACCGTGGTCGGGGAGGCTGTCTTGACCACGACGACGCTCGGCGAGGGTGGAGCAGGCGGCGGCACACAGGCATCGTTGTCAGCAGTGGACGACTCGCCTGAGGCGAGGGTGACGCTGTTGTACAAGCCGGCACCGGCGGCACCGCACGGCGATACAGCGGCGTACGCAAGGTACGAGAACGTGACCGTCATCGAGTAGGTATGCGACCGCGCCGGGCCGATCGCTGTGGCCGGAGTGGCGAGCGTGTACGGGCCGGCTCCGACCGCACTGCCTCCGGCTGGCCCAGCCCCGGCTGAAGCCGAGGTGGTCCAGGTGGCACCGCTGATCTGCAGGTTGGGGTCGAATGCCGGGGTGTCGATCATGCTGCCGTATGTTGTTGGGGCGATTCCGGTGTTTGCGACGGTCACGACGTAGGTGACGGTGTAGTCGCCCGCAGATGTCGGACCACTCACACTGCCGGCTGCCTTCGTGGCGTTGATATCCGGTAAACCGGTATTCGTGTACGTACACACGACCGAGGCACCATCGTCTACAGCCACGATCGACAACCCGTCGGCGGGGTTGCCATCGCTTGCACCGGAACATTCCAAGACCGTGGTGTAGTTGGTCGCACTGCCGATATCGAATGTCTCCGACAGCGTCAGCGTCTCGCCGGCGTACACGGTGACCGCTGTGCCGGCGTCGACCTCATTGGTGGTGTCGGCCACCGCCACGAGTGTCGGATCGTTGGTGCCGCCAACGGCGCTGAGCGTGACTCCGTTGCCGACCTCGGCGTCGACCCACGCCTTGTCGAGCCGAACCTGGGCGCTCTTACGAGTGTTGGTGAAGGTGCAGGTGAGGTCAGTGCCGCCCACGACAGCTGAGGGGTCGATCGTGAGCGTGCCGCCGGCGAGCGAGGTCGAGACCGGGGTAGCACTTTCATCGACACAAACAGCAGAGGTCAACGTGTAGTTCGTGGGGACGGTCTCGGTGATGCTCGTGGCGACGTTGAGCGCAGTCAGTGTTATCGCACTTGAGCTGATCGGATTCGAAGTGCCGGTGTTCAACGACACACTGGGCGGAAGGCCGTTCGTGCCGCCGCTGAACGAGAACGTGTCGGTGCCGCCGAGCGACTGTTTGCGGATCACGACTGTCGGCAGCTTCTCGTTGGTGAAGCGGCATGAGATCGCGTCACCGGGATTCGCCGTGAACGTGGCAGACCTGGTCGGCAGGTCAACG
>JANMTV010000205.1:0-15210 GCA_031390905.1 Ilumatobacteraceae bacterium
GCTATCGGTCAGTAACGACGCGGCCGGCTCGGAGCGTCCTTCGGCAGCGAGTTGTCTCGTCCGGCGACTGACCCGAACCTCAGCCGCCGCGCACCAACCCCGGATACGACCCAACTGTGTGACGAACCCGGCCAACTGGTCGCGGTCCATCACATCAGGATCACCAGCCAACAACACATCAAGTGTGTTGCGAACTCCGTTGTCATCCATCGTGCACCTCCCCAAGACTGCTTCGTTGACAGCAACCTTATCGAACATCTTAACGAGATGCAACATACGTACGTTAGATATTTGCAAAGTTTTCCGAAGTATTCACACCTCCGTGTTCGCTCAGGTCATCGTCACCAAGATGCCGACCGCGCCGCCACCGACGCATTCGTCCGCGACCCAAACACGTCGACCGGGTTCGTTGAAGCGAACCAGTCACCGCCCAGCCGGACGAAGTCGCTCGGCACGTTCGGTCGCGTTGAAGCGGTTCTCGAGCCAGCGCTACGAGACTCGAATCGTCGAAGTTGGCGTCAGCGCGCCCGAAGGGCTGCTGTAGGCATGCCATTGGAAGTTCCGGATCAGAAGATCGAGGTCGACCGCCTTTCGAACAACGATCGCTCCAACTTGGCCATCGGTCGAGGCCGAGCCAACACAGGACTAGTGTCCCGCGTCAGGCAACGCTTGCACGCTGAAGTCGTCCAGGTTGCTCCAGGTCGCCCGATGCGGCACTTATCAAGTAGAGGTGCGTGCGGCGATCGCTGGAGTAGTGGTCGAGCCGGTTGAGGCATAGCGAGCCAGAGAGTCTCACTGGTCCACACCAAACTGGAGACCCCACACGGCTGACGGACGGCGTTCGCTCAGCCTTACTCGTCGCGCTCCTCGTCGTGTTCGCGCCGACGGAGTTTTCGCTCGGCGATCCTGTCGGAGAGCTTGTCCCTCACCGATCTGGCCTGGCCGCGGGTCTCGTTGCCGAAGTGCTTGACGGTATCAATGCTCTCTGCTCCGGTCTCGCGCACCTTGTCCCAACGCTCAGTGGCCGCGTCCACCCATCGTCTCGCCTCCGACGACTGGCGACCAGACTCAATACCAAGCAGCCCGTGGAAGTCATCGACGCAGGTAGCGACGCGGTTGCTCGACTCGACTACAGCCGGGGACTCGGTCGGGTTTAGCAGCACCTTCGAGTTGGCCGTGCCAGCAGCCGCAATCAAGCGCGCCAACAGACGCTCGGTGCTCTGTGAGATGAGTTCCAGCCGGTCCCGTCGGGCACCCTTCAGTCCGAGGCGATGCCGGTCTAGCTCGTCCGGAGACGCGTCCAGCACGCGGTCGAGTTCGAGTACGGCCATCGCGTCATGCAGTTGGAAGCAACGAGCCAGAACAGCGAGCAACTTCTGAACCTCCGCCTCTGCTTCCTTGGCCGTCTTGGCCAGATCACCGACCTTGGTCTTCTGCTCGATCTTCTCCGCGAGATCTCCGAGCTGACGCAATGCGTACCCCTGGGTTTCGAGGATCGTCGCCGACGAGTTCTGCACCTTCGACCACGTGACCTCGGAGACCCGGCCCACCGTCGCTCGGACGCTCATGGCCTCCTTGATCGCTAGGTCGACTCCGTCCATGCGCGCGGGCGGCCCCGGCACTGAAGGCAGCTCCGAGGCGGGGCAATCCGAGGTCCTTCGACGACAGCCCCTCCGAGACCAGGAAGCGTTCGACATCCGTCGGATTCCCGATGACCGCCAGTCCATCGCCGTCACTGATCAGCTGAATCTCGTTGTCCATCGTCGCCGCTCCTCAGCACCTCGCACTCTGGGGCCCATTATGGAGCAGGTACCGCCAGCCGACGTACTCGTCATGGCTCAACCGGATCGAAGCCCAGTTCCAAGCACTGCGCTAGTTCACCCTCGACGGCACCGACCACACCAGCCACCGCGAACAGGCATCGATGATCCGGCGGTACATCATCTGGCGCAACCGCAGCGCCTACGACCGAGCCCCACGCGACTACGTCAGGCGCGCAAACGTTGCCTGACGCGGCACCAGGTCAGGTCGGCCAGTTCCAATCGGCCCGGAAACGCAAACGCAATCCAGATTGGAGTGCCCGCGAGGTGGGGCAGAGTTCATCGGCGGGCACGCTGGCCCTCTTGACTCGGCGCTCTACACTCTTGCGGCATGCGAGCGCTTGTCATCGTCCACGATCCAGGTTCGGAAGCGGTGCTTGTTGGCGATCGGTTGGAGCATCACGGGTTCACCCTCGACCGGTTCGAAATCACGACGGTGGCGAATGACCCCGTTGGATCGGCCGTCGAGCTTGGTGACCCAACCGACTACGACCTGATCGTTCCGATGGGTTCGATATGGTCGGTGTACGACACTGATCGAATCGGCAGTTGGATCAGCGACGAGCTCGATTTCCTCCGGCTAGCCGACGACGCCGATGTGCCCGTATTCGGCGTGTGTTTCGGCGCCCAAGCACTGGCGTCCGCGCTCGGCGGCCGGGTCACTCGTTCGAGTCAGCCGCAGGTCGGCTGGCATCCGCTCGACATCGCAATCGATTGCGGCATGCCGAGTGGACCCTGGATGCAGTGGCACTACGACTGCTTCGAACCGCCCACCGACGCCACTGTCTTGGCGCAAGATCAGATTGGTGTGCAGGCCTTCACCGTGCGCCGTCACCTCGGCGTCCAGTTCCACCCAGAAGTGACCCGAGCCCATCTCGACTACTGGATGGATCTCAGTGGAACCGAAGAACTCGACGACCTAGGGATCAACCTCGCCGAGTTACTCGAGGAGACCAGCGCTCGCGAACCGGAAGTTCGGCAACGCACGAATCAACTCGTCGACTGGTTCATCACCGACATCGCCAAGTTCTGAGGAGTTCTGAGGCACCTACCCACGTCCGGCGCGTTCAACGAGCCAGGCGAAGACTGGGTCGGTCGTCGTCATCAGCTCGGGATGCCACTGAACCGCGATCACCGGACGACCGTCCATCTCGACGGCTTCGATCGTGCCATCCTCTGACCGGGCCGAAACGACCAAGCCGCCACCAACTCGATCGACCGTCTGATGATGCAGAGAGTTGACCCGATGTTCAGCTCCGAACAGCGACCACAGCTCGGTATCGGGCTCAATCGTCAAGAGATGCGCATCACCACTGGGGTCGATGTCATAGCGAGCGTGCTCGGGAACGTGCTGATGCAAACTGCCACCGGCGTGCACGTTCAGTAGCTGCAGTCCGCGACAGATGCCGAGCACCGGCAAGTCAACGCTCAACGCTGCGTCGAGCAATCCGAATTCGATCTCGTCGCGAATCTGCTCGGTCACCGACGCCTCGTTCTCGCTGCCGTACCGACTCGGATCGACATCGGCTCCACCGGTCAACACGAGTCCGTCGAGGTGGCTGATCACCTCTGACGGGTCGACATCGAGGGGGATGTGGACCGGCATGCCGCCTGCCGCCAGGACGCCTCTGGCGTAGTCTGCAAAATACAGATCGGCATCGAGGTGGTCGAGTGAGCGCGGGAAACCATCGACCTTGCCGATCAACGTGCGACGGCCAGGAAGCCCGATCAGCGGACGCCGGCTCACGTCCAGCGCCTCACACCCAGCCCGCCTCAGGGCGAGCGAACCACATGTGCGCTTGGCCGGTGCCGACCGCATTCTCGTATTCGCCGTACATGACACCCCTCGACTTGCATTGGCGCCCGCCGATTGCGGCAACCATCTGCAAGTAATGACCGAATCGACCCTCCGGAGTGAACTTCATGAAGTCGTCCATCGTGTCGAGCACGCGGTCGTGACGACCCTCCGACAACCACGCCAACCGTTCCAGGTCGGCGGCACGATGGGCCTCGGTGCGGATGTGAATCGGGTCAGACGGCTCATGTGCACGGAGTTGCGTGAGCGGCCAGAACTTGTGGCTGAAGGCGCCACTGGCGAGCAGCACGACACGTCGATCCGAGCGCTCGATCGCCCGCGAAATAGCACCGCCGCATAACAGGAAGTCATCGGGTTCACCGGACTGCGGCGTCGAGACCGAGAGCCAGCGTTCGTCACCCTGCAGGAACGGCAACAGGTTCACCGTGGGGTAGTGGATCGGTAGATAGGGGTCGTCGATCGGCGTCAGCCACGATCCCGCCGCGGCAGCCTCCTCGGCCATCAGATTCGCCAACTCAGGATCACCAGGGAAGTCGTACGGCACCTGACGCATGCCGCGCGGCAACTCGTCGGATGTGTACAGGCCCGAGCGCCGATCATGCGATGTCACGATGAACTCGAACGTCGTGAACCAATGCGAGTCGAACACGATGAACGTGTCGGCATCGAGTGCGTCGATTACGTCAGCACGCATTCGATGCAGCGCCGGGACCAGGCTGATCTCGTCACCGCCGTTGATCTCGCGCCGATCGGCCTCCGACATCACCATCGTCGGGACGTGTGCCACGATCGCCGCGCCAACAATCTCACCCATCAATCTCACCCATCAATCTCACCAAACATGCACCCCACTGTTCACATTTCATTCGGTGCCAAACTATCATCCGAATGATGGGCGCACAGGGAGACGATCATCGATGACTGCACCATTTCGCAACACCGACGCCTACGCCGACATCACAACCCACGACACGTTCACGAACGGCGTCCCACACGCCACGTTCGCTCGGCTGCGAGCCGAGCAGCCGGTCACCTGGTGTGATGAGAGCAATGGCAGCGGATATTGGGCTGTGCTCAAGTACCGAGACATCATCGACGTCAGCCGCGACGTCGAAACGTTCACGTCGCGAGCAGGCATCCGGCTCGAACAGATGGATGCCGACGAGACGGCGGCGCGACGCACGATGATGGAAATGGATCCACCAGAACACACCCGGCTGCGACGTCTGGTCAGCAGGGTCTTCACACGCCGGATCGTCGAGACCTACGAGGAACAGATCCGCGAGTTGGCAGTCGAGGTGATCGAGCGTGCGATCGAACACAACGAGTTCGATTTCGTCGAGCAGATCGCCGCCGAGTTACCGATGCGGATGCTCGGCCGGCTGCTCGGCACACCCGATCAAGATGGATACACACTCGTCGAACTCGGCGACGCACTGCTCGGCAACAGCGACCCAGAGTTCACCCAACACGTCGTCGATCTGGTCGACACCGACGAGTTTCGGATGATGCCATTCCGCTCCCCCGCCGGCCTCGAACTGTTCAAGTACGCCCAACACACGGCCGACATCCGACGCGCCAACCCAACCGACGACGTGATCGCCAAGCTGCTCGAGCCGACAACCGACGGCGAGCCGTTGACCGAGTTGGAGTACAACAACTTCTTCGCCCTGCTCGTGGCCGCCGGCAACGACACAACCCGCTACACGATGGCGGGCAGCATCAAAGCGTTGATCGAGCGGCCGAACCTGATCGGTCAACTGCGCCAGGCCGACGATGCCGCTTGGCGCACGGCCACAGACGAGTTGTTGCGTTGGACCACGGTGACGACTCACTTTCGACGCACCGCCACTCGCGATATCGAGATGCGCGGCAAGCAGATCAGCGCTGGCGACAGGGTCGTCGTGTACTACAGCTCAGGAAACTTCGACGAGGAACAGTTCGCCGACCCCTACACGCTCGACTTGACACGTACACCCAACGACCACTTGGCGTTTGGCCGTGGCGGGCCGCACCTGTGCCTCGGTGCGTGGCTGGCTCGAATGGAGATCCGGGTCACGTTCCAAGAGTTGGTGAAACGAATCGCCACCATCGAACAAATCGGTGACGAGCAATACCTTCGCTCCAACTTCATCGCCGGAATCAAACACCTCCCGGTCAAGATCACCCGCCGGTAGCCGGGCAGGACCCTCGGATTACGGCACCGCGGGTGGAAGGTGACGTTCGAGCGTTGTGCCCGCTTTCCATGAGACGGCCACTTCGCGCCAGTAGCCGGCGATCAGTTCGATCGGCCTCAGGCGGGTGAGTTCCTCGACCGGCGATTCGCCGAGTGCCAACTCGAAGTCGCCAGTGAAACTGCGCCCGATCTCGGCGTCGTACCCGCGCATCGTGACGAGTTCGTCGAGGCTGTCGGTGCCATCCGATTCGATCGCCGGCATCCAGCGGTTGTGGATCATCGGCAGGGCGTTCACAAGTCCGGCGTGATCACTCGGCCCAGTGATCGTGAACGTGGCCTCGATCAGGCGACGATCGTAGGCAGCCAACGTCGCACCGAAGCGGCCACCCGGTTCCAACCGAGGGCCGGCACGGCCGACCGTGACGGGGCGGGTCATAAAGATCGACCCGAGCTTCTTCGGGTACCCCTGGTGATGCCCACGTACCATCGCATAGTCACGATCGACCCAGATGTAGGCGCATCGTGAGTAGTGCTGGCCCTGATACTTACAGCGCACGACCACGAAGACTTCCAGGTATTGCGACCGAATCGGGTCGAGCAGCTCGTTGAACGAGTCGGAGCAGCTTTGCCAGTCGGCCCAGATGATCGCCACCGCGCCGGGGTCGTCGTCGGCAAGTTCGAGTGGCGACGGGAGCAGTTCGGCGACGGCAGCTGGGTCGGCCCTGTACTCCAAGGTCAGCATCGAACCCGAGTAGTGCCACGGCGGCGGAGGCAACAAGGATGATGCACCAGACGCCGTTCGAGGGAACAGGAATCCGTTCAGTTCGGTCATGGCATGACAAGATAGTTTGGTTACGAACAACTTGCTGCACTGGTGCAGCTCAACGCAAGGGGAACCACTCGTGGCTGAGTATCGACGAATACTGCTCGACGGATATCCAACCGAAGTGACTCGCCGCGCCGACGAACTGATGGCTGGCGATGGGCGGTCGGTGGTCGCCTCGGCCGCCGTTCACCTCCCGCCGACGCGACCGTCGAAGATCATCTGCGTGCATCTCAACTACAGCAGCCGAGTCGCCGAGTTCATGGGCAAACTGCCACCTGCGCCGACCTATTTCCAAAAGCCCGTCAGCGCCCTCAACAGCCACGGCGCCGCCGTCGTACGGCCAGACGGATGTCAGTGGCTCAACTACGAGGGTGAGATCGCGATCGTGATCGGCCGCACCTGCCGCAACATCTCCCCCACCGAAGCAGGCGACTACATCGGCGGGTACTCGGTCGCCAACGACTACGGACTCCACGACTTTCGCGACACAGATGCCGGGTCGATGTTGCGGGTCAAGGGGTCCGACACGCTGTGCCCGGTCGGGCCCGGCGTCGTGACCGATTGGGACTTCCGGGGCAAGCAAATCATCACAACGGTTAACGGCGACGTCGTGCAGAACGGCAATACCGACGAGATGGAATGGGATATGCACTATCTCGTTGCAGACATTGCCCGCAACATCACATTGGAGCCAGGCGACCTGCTGCTGTCAGGTACGCCGGCAAATAGCCGCCCGGTGCAACCGGGCGACATGGTGGCGGTAGAAGTCGAGGGCCTCGGACGACTCGAGAACCACATCGTCACGGGTCCAACCCCGATCCGCACCGATCTCGGAGCTCAACCGAGCGGCTCTGAGGAAGTCGTCTCGACAGCGCTCGGCGGCGATTGGGAGTTCCGCGGCATCCGACAACCGCAACGCTGATTGCTAGCCGGGGAAGTACTGAACCAACGCGGCTGCTGTGATTGCTGCCCGTTGGGTGTGGCCGGTCGTGTTGTAGTGAATCCCGTCGCGGGCGAACCACCCCGCCTTGACAACCTCTGACCATCTCAGTACGGCGACGTTGGGGTGATCTGCCGCAAGCCGATACAGCGACCCGTTCCAAGCCTGCATCCCGGCGTTGCTGTAGAAATCGCTGGCGAGCAGTGTCACTGCGTCGACCCAGAGCACCGGGTCGTCACCGATCAGCGTCAGCATCTTGTTGATCCGATCGTCGTAGCCGACCGTCGATCCGGCGGCGACGTTGGCAGCGTCGTTGGTGCCAATCATCAGTACCCAGCAACCCTCGTAGCCGTTGTCCTTGACCGCCAACGCAACGTCGTAGGCGTTGACCTGCGCAGGGTTTTGGAGCTCGACAATCGAGCGGGCGCGGTCATTGTCGGGATACACGGCATCGACGCCGACAGCCAGATATCGCGCATCGAGCGTGTTCTCCGCGCCGCCCACCTGTTCCGCTGAGAACAGTTCGATCGACGTCGAGTCACCGATGTGAACGACTTGTTCGCATGAGGTCGTCGTCGGGATCGGAGGCAGGGTTGTTGTCGTTGTGGTCGTCGTTGTGGTCGTCGTTGTGGTGCTCGATGATGACGCGATCGTGCTCTGATTGGGCGACGTCAATGGATCGGTGACGGACGTCGGCGGGATGCCGTTGGTGATCGTCGTGGCTATCGAAGTGGTCGTACTCGACCCGACATCGACACTCGAAATCTCGCGCGTGCAACTCATCATCGCAAGCGATCCGATCAACACCAGTGCGCGGCGCCTCATGCGCCCATCCTGGCAGCACATGTCCGACGATTTCGTTCAGCCGGATCACGGGCGCAGCATCCAGCGACGTGGTCGTTGACGAGCCCCATCGCCTGCATGAAGGCGTACATCGTGGTTGGGCCGACGAACGACCAGCCGGCCCGTTTGAGTTGCTTCGACAACATCGTCGAGGTTTCAGTGAGCGCAGGGACCGTCGTCGGTGGCTCGTCGAGAAATGTGGCATGCGGCCAGAAGTAGTTCGCCATCGATCCGTGTCGCTCAATCAGTTCGATCACGCGTGCGGCGTTGTTGATCGTCGATCGGATCTTGCCACCGTGCCGCACGATTCCGGCATCGACCAACAATCGCTCGACGTCACGCTTCCCGAAGCCTGCCACCGTCTCCGGGTCGAACCCGGCGAAGGCGGCGCGAAAGTTCTCGCGTTTGCGAAGAATCGTCAGCCACGAAAGACCGGATTGAAAGCCCTCCAAGCAGATCTTTTCGAACAATCGGACATCGTCCGTAACGCCGAAGCCCCATTCGGCGTCGTGATACGTCACGTAGTCAGGGCTCGACCCACCCCAGCTGCATCGCGCCAATCCACCATCGCCAACAACCAGGTTCACTGGCCCAGTGTCTCACGCCAGCACCCGTCGAACGTGTTCACTATCGAAGCAGTTGCTTTTGGACCTTGCCCATTGCGTTGCGCGGTAGTGACTCGACGAAGCGGATCTCACGCGGCCGTTTGTGGGCTGACAGCGTTGATGCCACGAAGTCGATCAAGGCTGCAGAATCGGTGTCGGCACCGACCACGTAGGCCACGATTCGCTCGCCGAGATCATCATCCGGGAGACCGACGACGGCCACCTCTGACACCGCCGGGTGTGACAGCAACGCCGACTCGACCTCACCGGCACCAACCCTGTACCCGCCAGTCTTGATGATGTCGATCGAGGCGCGGCCAACAATCCGATGGAAGCCGTCGTGGCCGATTGTGGCGGCATCACCGGTGATGAACCAGCCGTCATCGGTCATCGACTCGGCAGTCTTGTCGGGAAGGTTGAGATAGCCATCGAACAATGTCGCACTACGGACCTGTAGACCGCCGATCGTTTCTCCATCGTGTGTAACCGTTGACCCGTCGTCGGCGATCAGCCGAGTCTCCACTCCCTCGATTGGCAAGCCGACGTGGCCGGCACGTCGCTCACCGGCGGCCAACGTGCTCAGGGTGATCAACGTCTCTGTCATGCCATAACGCTCGACCGGCGGCTGGCCCGTGAGGTCGCGGATCTGCTCGAAGACGGGAACCGGTAGCGCTGCGCTCCCCGAAACGAGCAACCGGGCGTTCGACAACTGCCGAGCGAGTGCCGGCTCGGCAACCACCCTCGACCACACCGTCGGCACGCCGAAGTACAACGACCCCTGTGCGGCGGCATATCGATCAGGCGTCGGACGGCCGGTGTGACGCAGCTTGGACCCGACTCGAAGTGCTCCGAGTACGCCGAGGATCAACCCGTGTACATGAAACAGCGGCAGACCATGAATCAGCGTGTCTCCTGGCGTCCATTGCCAGGCATCCGCAAGACCATCGAGATCGGCGGCGATTGCCCGACGCGAAATCACAGCCCCCTTCGGGAGCCCTGTCGTGCCGGAGGTGTACATGATGAGTGCGGGCTCGTCTGCGGCGACGTCGGCCCAACCGACTGACGATCTCGCCGATTCGGGCACTGGAACGCGTGCCAAACCAACCTCTGGCCAATCGGGGTCGCCGATCACAACCGAGGCACCAGAGTCACGGAGTATGTGCCCACGTTCGATTGGGCCTGCGTCCGCTGGCACCGGGACGATCGGCACGCCGCACCGAAGTCCGGCAACCACGGCGATGACCGTATCGAGCGTCGACGTGCCGGGTACGGCAACCACGCCGGCGCCGGAGATACCGGCGGCGAGTGCATCGGCGCGTGCCGCCAACCTCTCCCACGACGTCACCACTCCGTCGACAGTCACGGCGTCAGGTGAATCGCCATGGATTCCGTCGAGGGCGGGTAGCAGGCTCATTTCCGTTGCAACCTAACCGGTCTCCCCTCAGCCAGACTGTGCCGATGGCACCAACGATCACTGCACTCGATTGCGGCTTGCTGCGCCAGCAAGAACGGGTTCTGCTCGACGGAGGTTCTCGCGACATCATCGAGATTCCGGTTCCGTCATGGCTCGTCCGCCACCAGAACGGCACGGTGGTGTTCGACACAGGATTGCATCCGTCGCTGGCACACGGGAGCGAATCGCTCGGTGCCATGAGTCGACTGTTCGAACCCGTCGTAACCGCCGGCGGAACCGTCGGCCCACGATTGGCGGATCACGACATCGATCCGTCCGGCGCGCTCACTGTCGTCCTCTCGCACTGTCACTTCGATCACGCCGGCGGCCTGTGTGAACTGCCCAACGCTCGGCTGATCGTGCAACAGGCCGAGTGGGCGGCCGCCCTCGACGGTGCCGACGCCGGCTACGTCGTCGAGATGTACGACCTCGGGCACGACGTGGTGCAAGTCGACGGTACCCACGACATCTTCGGCGATGGCACCGTCGTTTGTCTGCCAACGCCCGGTCACACATGCGGGCATCAATCACTACAGGTTCAGACAGCGAACGGCACCGTGATCCTTGCCGCCGACGCCTGCTACTTCAGCCACACACTTGAAGACGGCATGCTGCCACCGTTCAGTTACGACTTCGATCAGCAGCGTGCTTCACTCGCTCTACTGCGACGCGAACAGGCCGCCGGGACCAGGATCGTTCCCGGCCACGACGGCGCTGTCTTCAGATCGTGGTTGTAGTCAGCCAGTGACGTTGAACGAGGCGAACGCTTTGTCGAGCGCCTCGAGGTCAGCCTCGGTAACGAGTTGCACTCCGATCACGGCGGTATACGAGTTGTCGGCCGGGACAGCGACGAGCACGACCCAGCTTGCTCCGACGCCACCACAATCAGCCCACAGGTGGTACTGACCGGTGAACACAGCGTCGCTGTAGTCGATCAGACCGCCGTCGGTCAGGCAAGCGTCGGGCGCCGGAGCGAAGTTGTCGATTGCGGCGGCGATGTCGGCGACTGGAGCGAGCACCGTGTAGAAGAGCCCCGGTGCTGAGTAGCTACCGTTGAAATCAGCCTGCGAAGTCGCCGCGGTGATCTGCGGCGCCGTGCTTCCATCATCGAAGACCAATGCAGCGGTGTTGATATCCGCCCATTCGACAGGCACGTCGATCGTAAGCGTGCCAGAGTCGTCAATCAGCGACTGGTAGCCGCTGTACACCGCGGCCCCCGTGGTATCAACGGCAACCTCATCCTCGATCTCGTCGGCAAATGAGAACGTCGGCACGATCGGGCCATCACCATAGAGTTGGCCAGACAGGATCTCCGACGTGTCGAATCGGAGCACCTCGACGTCGATTGGCCTTCCGGTACCCGAGGTACGGATCACATCGCAATAGGTGCTCATCGAACCATCGTCGCCGATCGGTAAACCGTTCAGTGATGTCACGATGTCGCCGGCGGCAATCCCCGCCTTGTCGGCGGCCGAACCGGGAGCAGTACCGAGGACCCACAATCCGGTGATCCCGAGTTCCTCGTCGTTCACGATCTGCCCGTTGATACCGAGCGATTCGAAATCGCCCTGCTTCAACTGCTCGACAACTTTCTGAGCAAGCGAACTGTCGATCGCGAAGAACTGCTCGGTATTGGTCGGCGACCCGCCGGCGTAGTTGATACCCACAACCGTGCCGTCGGTGGTGACGAGCGGACCACCCGAGTTACCGGGCTGAATCGCTGCGTCGTGTTCCAACGTGTAGTCGATCGACGCCCAACTCGTCTCGCCGAGACCTTGGGCCTTCGACACGATGCCTCGCGTGAGCGTGAACTCGGGGTCACCGAGCGGGAAGCCAGCGGCGTACACCTCGAGCCCGACTGTCGGTTCCGTAGGGAACCAACTGAGATAAGGCAGGGAATCGTCGGTGACGAGCTGGATCACGGCTAGGTCATTGCACTCGGACACACCAAGCACCGTGGCGTTGTAGCTCTTGGATGTATCTCCGCCGACGAAAACCTCGAGCGTCGCCGCCCCCGTGACTACATGATTGTTGGTGACGACTAGTCCGTCCGCGCTGATGATGAAGCCGCTCCCGCGTCCGCCGACCGTGGAGAACCCGACCTCTGGATCGCGGATCGCGCCTTGCGCTTCGATCTGCACGACGGCGGGTTGCACGTTGTCGTATCTGGTCGGATTCCCGTTCGCCGGCTCAGTCGTCGGGGTCGTGACATCCGTCGGGAGCGTTGTCGGCGTGGCGTTTTCAGCAGAACTCTCTGATGATTCCGCGGTCGCGCTGTCGGATGTTTCCTGTGTCGAGTCATCACTCGAACCGCACGCTGCAACTATCAGAGCGCTAATTCCGAAGAGGACTGAATTCCGCCGTACTGTCATGTCCCTAAGGTACGCGATTTCGGAGGCCGTTGCGTGGTTATTCCGTGACGATGTGCAATCAGGCACCGACACGACGAGCAGTCCGTTGCTCGCGTCGTCGATCAGTTCAACATGATCGCCGGGCTCCACCTCAGTTACGGTCGCCTGATGCATGTAGGGACCGTCTTTTCGCAGGCCGACAGCGGCACCGACGCTCAACTTATTCGGGAGTGGGCGATCGTCGCCGATCAGGCCGGATTCCATCACATGATGGCGTACGACCATGTACTCGGTGCCCCGACCGAGCGAGTCGGAATCGATGCGTGCGCACCATTTCCTGCGCCGCCGTACACGGACGAGAGCATCTTCCATGAGGTCTTCACGCTGTTCTCGCATCTGTCGGCACTGACGATCAACTTGGAGTTCGTCAGCAGCGTGTTGGTGCTACCGCAACGCCAAACCGCGCTGGTCGCCAAGCAGATCGCCACCGTCGACCGACTGTCTGGAGGCCGACTGAACGTCTCGGTTGGGCTCGGCTGGAACGAGGCCGAGTACGAGGGTTTGGGAACCGATTTCTCGACCCGTAGCCGACGCATCGACGAGCAGGTCGTCGTGCTCCGCCGACTGCTGTCGGAGCCACTCGTGACGTTCTCTGGCGAGTTCCATACGCTCGATCGCGTCGGCATCAACCCACGTCCTGATCGTCTGATTCCGATCTGGATGGGTACGGGCGGCAACGACCGCGCACTTCGCCGAGTTGCTCGGTCGGCCGACGGATGGATGCCGCTACTTGCTGCCGGGCTCGACCGATTCGAACTCGGCGAGCGCGTCGCGCGACTGCTCCAGATCTGCGAGGAACAGGGTCGTGACCCCACAACGATGCCTGTCTGGGGCCGCCTCTACCTTGATGGAACCGACTCGTGGAAGCCCAAAGCCGATCAGGCAGCATCGCTCGGTTTCTCGCATCTCAGCGTCGGATTCGATCGGTTCGCCCAACCAGGTGTCCCCCACCGGCAGCACCTCGACACAGTGATCGCGGTCATCGACGAGATCCGCTCCATCGTCTCCCAATAATCCCGTTCATGTCGCGATAGACACGGCATACATGTGTTGATCGCGACATGAACGCGATTTGAATGACGCCATACTGGGCCGGTATGAGTGAGTTGGACGAGGATCAGTCGACAGCAACGGACTTCGTTCGCGAACTGGTTCGCCACGACATCGAGCACGGGACGTTTGGCGGTCGGGTGAAGACCCGATTCCCACCTGAGCCGAACGGTTATCTCCACATCGGTCATGCCAAGGCGATCACCGTCGACTTCGAACTCGCCAACGAGTTCGGAGGCGTCTGCAACCTGCGATTCGATGACACCAACCCTGACACCGAAGACTCCTCGTTCGTCGACGGGATCATCGCCGATCTTGCTTGGCTCGGGTATCCGATCGACGGCGAGCCGCTGTACGCCAGCGACTACTTCGAACAGCTGTACAAGTGGGCCGAACTGCTGATCGTTGACGGAAAGGCCTACGTCGATGACCAGGACTTCGAGACGATTCGAGCACAGCGCGGCGGGTACGGCAAGCCAGGTATCGAATCGCCCCACCGCGACGCCCCGCCGGCGCACAACCTCGAACTCTTTCGCCGGATGCGGGCTGGCGAGTTCGCCGACGGCTCGCATGTGTTACGAGCCAAGATCGATATGCAGCACGAGAACATGCAGCTTCGCGATCCGATCATGTACCGGATCCGGCGAGGTCACCACCACCGCACCGGCGACCAGTGGGTGATCTATCCGACCTACGACTGGGCTCACGGTCAGAGCGATGCGATCGAAGGTGTCACTCACTCGCTCTGCACGCTCGAGTTCGACAGCCACCGGGATCTCTACGATTGGTATCTCGAACAACTTCCGTTGCCAGGTGATCGGCCTCGTCAGACCGAGTTCGCCCGGCTCGAACTGACCCACACCGTTACGTCGAAGCGCAAGCTGGCAACACTCGTCGCCGACGGCACGGTCGACGGCTGGGATGACCCGCTACTTCCGACGTTGCGCGGCCTGCGCCGCCGCGGATATCCGGCGGCGGCGATCCGTCAATTTTGCGCATACATCGGAATCTCTCGTACCAACAGCCGTCACCAAATCGAACTGTTGGAGTCGTTCGTCCGGACCGAGCTGAATCAGACGGCGCAGCGCCGGATGGCCGTGCTCAACCCGCTCCACCTGCAGATCACCGACTGGCCGACCGGCGACGACGGCCAACCGATCGTCGAGTATCTCGAGATCGGCAACAATCCCGAGAACGAAGATGATGGAGCGCGTCAGGTGGCGTTCAGCGGCGAACTGTTGATCGAACATGACGACTTCATGGCCGAGCC
>JANMTV010000218.1:0-15145 GCA_031390905.1 Ilumatobacteraceae bacterium
CCCCAACGCCAAGACGATCGATTCGCTCCAGCGGATCGAGCTTCCGGCCGGCGTTGACATCGAGATCAAGATCCAAGCCAGCTGACACCACTGTCTTGGTCGGGACTGGCCTCCGCTTCGCTTTGGCTGCTCCCTCCGTCCGACTCGTCGCTGGCGCTTCCCTCGTCGGGTGCGCTCGGCTTCTTGGACGACTTCGGCGCTGCTGACTTCGCTGCTACTGCGACGGCCTCGGTTTTGGCTGGTTTCGGGGGCTTGGGGGTATCGACGGGGAGCGTTGACTCGGTGAAGACGATCCAGTCGTTGCACAGCACGTCGTATGCGTTGAGTTCGCCTGGGGCGATGACCTGGACGTCGGTCAGGTTTCGGAAACTCAACGCCGCTGCGGCGTCATCACGACCGACGACCACGAGTGCCTTGCCGCTGACGCCGAGTCCTGCGAGCGCCGCTTTGCCGGTCTTGGTGTTCGGCTTGTCCCAGCCCCACTCGCTGACGACGATGATCTTGCCTTCGTTGGCTCGGTCAGACAGGGCCGAACGGAGCGCCAGCTTGATCATCTTCTTTGGTGTGTTCTGGCCGTACTTACGTGGCTTGGGCCCGAGAGCGACACCACCACCGCTGAAGTGCGGTGCTCGGATCGAGCCCTGACGGGCGTTGCCGGTGCCCTTTTGAGCGAACGGTTTGCGACCGCCACCGCGTACTTCGGCGCGGGTCTTGGTGCTCTGCGTACCGGCACGGCGGGCGGCCAGTTGAGCAGTCACGACCTGATGCATGCACGGCACATTTGGCTGAATGCCAAACGTGGCGTCATCGAGGTCGACCTTGCCGGCATCTTTGCCGGCGACGTTCTTGAGGGTGATTTGTGCCATGAGAATCAGGCTCCCTTCCGGTTCGACGTTGCGGTCATCTTGACGGCGTTGCGGACCGAAACGGTGCCGCCGTTCGGGCCAGGGACCGAACCCTTGATCAACAGCACGTTGCGCTCGGCGTCTGATTCGACGACCTCGAGGTTCAACGTGGTGACCTGTTCATGACCCATGTGCCCAGCCATCTTGATGCCCTTGAAGACACGTCCAGGGAACGAGCACTGGCCGATCGAACCGGGCGAACGGTGCTTCTTGTGGGTACCGTGGCTTGCGCCGAGGCCCTTGAAGTTGTGCCGCTTCATCGCACCGGCGAAGCCTTTACCACGACTGGTCGCCGTGACATCGACGCGTGTTCCGGCAGGAATCGACTCGACGGTGATCTCCTGACCGACTACGAATCCGTCGACCGAGTCGAGCCGCAACTCAACGAGTTGCTTACCGGGGGCAACGCCCGCCTTCTCGAAATGGCCGGCTGCCGGCTTGTTGAGTTTCTTGACATCACGGTGCCCGTATGTGACCTGAAGGGCCGTGTATCCGTCGCGTTCGTTGGTCTTGATCTGAACGACGCGCATCGGCTCTACACGGAGCACGGTGACGGGGATGACCTTGTCATCCACCCACTTTTGCGTCATCCCGACCTTTTCGCCGAGAATCACTGTTTGCGCCATGGCGGCCTTGTCCTTGCTTGTTGATCGAGCCTTGCGGCTATCCACGTGTCACTCACGCAAATGCTCCGCTTGCCGAACGGCATGCGGAGCACTCGTCTGAGAGGTTGCTGTGAGGTCCCTTCCGGCGAACCGGGAGGCACACACAGACATCAGTTACGAATAATCTGTTCCGTTCAGAGATCGCTCTCAGGACGGCTCTCGAATGCTATCGGGGCCGAAACGCAGCCCCAACGTGGGGTTTCGGATTCAGCGTTAGCCAGTCGAGTCGATCAAGTCGAGTCAATCAAGATTCCGGTCGATCGGTCAGAGTCACGGTGAGTTGCAGTTCTTGACCTGCCCGCAGCACGACGATTTCGACCTGATCGCCCGGTTCGCTATCTCGTACGGCGGCGACAACTCCGGCGGCACCGTCAACGACCACCTCGTTGATCGAGATCACGAGGTCATCGACCATGATTCCCGCCGACTCGGCAGGCGAATCCGGTTCGACGTTGGCAACGATCGCACCTTGGCCCCCGTCGAGTCGGTCATCGACCCCGACGCCCATGTAGCCCTCATTGCGTTCGACACCTTCAGCCTTGGCTCGCAACGACTCGATAACCGGAATCGCTTCGGCCATCGAGATTGCGAACCCGATGTTGCTGGCGGCAACGTTCGAGTCGCCGCGGGCGACGGCTGTGTTGATCCCGACGACCTCGCCGAGCGAGTTGACAAGCGGCCCGCCCGAATTGCCGGAGGAAATTGCGGCGTCGGTCTGAATCAAACCGTCGAGCGCCCCATCGCCTGACACGATCGTGCGATCAAGAGCCGAGATGATGCCGAGCGTGACCGACGGGTCACCGTCAAGGTCAAGGGCGAAACCAATCGCCACCACGTCGTCACCGATCCGAACCGAGTCCGGGTGGGCGATCGTCGCCGCCTCGTAGCCGTCGCCGCTGACCCGGAGCAATGCCAGGTCGTTGCCGACATCGGTTGCCAGCAGCGTGGCCGCGATCGGCTCAGTCTGGCCGGCCAACCGGACCCGAATCGTTGTCGCCCCTTCTACAACATGAGCGTTAGTCAGGATTTCGCCGTCGGTTGTGAGAATCACCCCGGTCCCGATCGACCCCCCAGGGCCGAGTAACTCGTCCTCGACATCAGCGCTGACCGTCACCACCGACGGTGCCACGTACCCCGCAACCTTTGCCACGTTGATTCGGGGCATATCGCCATCGCGAACGTCGCCGATTTCAAGTGCCGCGTCGGATGCCCGCTGCGGCGGCCGCTGATCGCGTTCGAGCATTTGACCAATGAGAGCCCCGCATGTGCCGGCTGCGATGGCAAACAGGCTGACCGCCATGCACACCGCCATGCGATGCAGCCACTTCCTCTTCCTCGGACGTGCTGGTTGTGAATCGTCCACAGGTGTCGGCGGTAGGTCGATCGCGGGTGGGCCCCACGGAGACCGTCGTTCTGGAATCGATGTCACGGTGTCTGGTCTACCAAGCCTGTGCACCGGTTCGCTCGGCAGTGACGGAATGGCTCTCGCATTTTTGAACTCGTGTTGGCGTCCAGCTCGCAACGATGACAGTGTTACATCCACGAAACGGTTCGGTGTGAACGATTTCTGAACCACGCAAGCATGCCTACACTCGGTTCGAGACCACTAGCAGCAGATCGGGCGAGCTGCCCGCGATGAATATTCGGGGAGACAACGTGTCGCAGTCGACAAAGCCCGCCAGCGACGACGATGTTTCGTTTGGTGAGCGTGGCTCGGTGGAGTTGACCGGAGTCACGAAGCGATTTGGTTCGATGATCGCGGTTGACAATCTCGACCTGATCGTCCAGCCGGGCGAGTTTCTCTCACTACTTGGACCGTCCGGCTGCGGGAAAACGACGACCCTCAGAATGCTCGCCGGGTTCGAACAGCCTGATGAGGGCTACATCAGGATCAGCGGTCAGTATGTGCAAGGAATTCCCGCTTACCAGCGCGACGTCAACACCGTGTTTCAGGCCTACGCCCTATTCCCCCACATGACCGTCGCCGAAAACGTCGCCTACGGACTACGCCAGAAGCACGTCAACAAGTCGCAGATCTCGACCCGTGTAGCCGAGGCACTCGACATGGTCAAGATGACCAAGCTTGCCAACCGCAAACCGCGCCAGATGTCTGGCGGACAACAGCAGCGCGTGGCGCTCGCCCGCGCACTCGTCAATCGTCCGAGCGTGCTGCTGCTGGACGAACCACTCGGAGCACTCGACCGCAAACTCCGAGAAGAAATGCAGATCGAGCTCAAGCTGTTACAGAGCCAACTCGGGATCACCTTCATCTTCGTGACGCACGACCAGGAGGAGGCGATGGGCATGAGTAACCGGATCGCGATCATGCTCGAGGGGCACGTCGAGCAGTTGGCCGATCCGGAGACGGTGTACGAGCGGCCGGCGTCGGCGTTCGTGGCCGGGTTCATCGGGCGCAACAACTTCTGGAAGGGCATCGCCAGCAGTGAGGGAATCGTGGCGTCTGACGGGACGATCTTCGTGGCATCGAAGCCCGAGGTGCGTGTGCCTGCCGGTGAACAGGCTCTCGCCGCCGTCCGGCCGGAGTGCTTCGTCATCACGAGCACGGATCCACAATTGACGCACAACGTGGCGACCGGTACGGTCGCCAGCGTGTCGCATTTCGGCGACACGCTGCAGTACGTCGTCCACACCGGAGCGCGTGACGTAGTCGCCCTGCTGCCTCGGGCGCAGGCTCCGCGAGTGGCGCCGGGTGATCCCGTCTGGTGCCACTGGTCAGCCGACGACGTGTACTCGTTTGGCGCAGCGCAGGCCGACCTTGTGCTCGTCGACCCAGCGGACGCCGAAGCATTGCGATGATCCACCATCAGCCCGGCAACCGACGCCAACATCTACGAATCAACCAGCAACTGCACCAAGGGGAGCAATAACCATGGAAGACATCAGAATCCTGGCACCACGCCAGTTTCACAGTCAGATCGTGAGCCGACGAAACTTCTTGGCGCTCGGCGCCGGGGCCGGTCTCGTGCTGATCGGTTGCGGCGATGACAAGGAGGCGACGGGAACCGCTTCGGCCACCGGCGACGAACCGACGGGCGCTGCCTCAGCACCCCAGGCGTCGGGAACCGTGGCGCTCTACACCTGGGGCGACTACCACGATCCAGACCTGGTTGCCGAAGCGGGTGACGCTCTGGGGATCACGATGAACGTGCAGTTCTACGCATCGAACGAAGAGTTGATCGCCAAGCTCGAAGCCACCCGCGGGAGCAGCGGCTTCGACTTGATCGTGCCGACAGGGCCGTACTTACCGCAGCTGATCTCCAAGGAACTGCTGACCAAGCTTGACAAGTCGAAGATCCCGAACTGGGGCAACATCGACCCCGCTTACCTCGGAAAGGGATGGGATCCTGGCAACGAATACGCCGTGCCTCGTGACTGGGGCACGACCGGTTTTATCTACGACTCGAGCGTGATCACACGGGAACTCACGACCTGGACCGACTACTTCGACGCTGCCGCCAACGAGGCAAGCGGTGAGACGTCGGCGCTCGACACCACGGACAACATCCTCGGACCATATTTCTGGGCCAACGGGATCAGCTGGAACACCGAGGAGTCGGCCGATCTCGACGCCGCCGAAGAATTCCTCGTCAACGAGTTTGCGCCACATATCAAGGCCTTTGACTCGTACCCGTCGACAGCGCTGGCCGAAGGCGCCTACAACATGTCGATGGCGTGGAACGGCGACGCTCGCCAGGCCTACGTGCGGCTCGAGGAAGCCGGGCGCGATCCCGAGCCGTGGAAATGGGTCGTCGGGGCGCCGATGACCGAGCTCTGGATGGATCATTACGCGATCCCGGCCGACGCCAAGAACCCGGACGGCTCGTACGCCTGGATCAACTGGATGCTCGAGCCTGACATCGCCTTCCGCGATCTGTCGTACATCGGGTACAACATGACGGTCAAGGGCACCGACAAGCTGGCCGCCGATGCCGAGTTACCGCGTCTCGACATGATCTTCATCACCGACGAGCAACTCAAGGACATGGAAGAGGGCATCATCAGCGACAAGACGCAGAACCGCAAGGTCGAGATCTACAACGCCGTCAAGGCTGCTGCGGGAGCCTGATCCTCCGTGCCGTCGGCCGTAGGGTCATCGGTTGTAGCGCAGACGCCGCGGGGGATGCGGCGACTGCGCGCTCCGAAGTACCTGCTCGCCCTTCCTTCCTTCGTCTGGTACGGCTTCTTCTTCGCCCTGCCGGTGTTGTTGATGGTCGTCAACAGCTTCGGCTACAAGCCGGCGGTCGGTGAAAAGGGGTATGTCCGGCTCGACAAGCTGAGTTTCGACAACTACCGCGACGTCTGGACTGACGACTTCCGGTCAGTGTTCTTCAGCACGATGAGGATCGCAGGCACGGCGACTCTCCTGTGTGTCGTGATCGGCCTTCCTGTCGCGTACTACATCGCCATCAAGGCCGGCCCACGGATGAAGGGTTTGATGTTGCTGCTGGTGATCGTGCCGTTCTGGATGAGCTTTTTTGTGCGCACGTCGGCATGGAAAATCGTGCTTTCCGAGTTCGGTGTGCTCAACACGTTCCTCGTCGACAACGGCATCCGCAACGCGCCGATCGACATCATCGGTACCCGCAGCGCAGTGATGTTGGCGCTGGTGTACAACTACCTGCCGCTGATGGTGTTCCCGATCTTCGTATCGCTCGACCGGATCGAGCCAGCCCTTCGCGAGGCAAGCAAAGATCTCGGTGCCGGCCGGATCAGAACGTTCCTCTCGGTTACCGCGCCACTCGCCGCGCCCGGCATCACGGCCGGTGCGATCCTGACATTCATCCCGATGGCCGGCGACTACGTCACTGCCACGATCCTGGGTGGCGCCAAGGGGAACATGATCGGTGCATCGATCTATAACTTCGCAATCCAGGGCCAGGACGTGCCGAAGGGTGCTGCCGCGGCGGCGATCCTGATCATCTTGATCTTGACGGTGGTGTTATCGGCCGGGCTGATCGTGGCGGCGATCCGCTACGTCCTCAAGCAACTCCGTCGCGTCGACATCCCGGAGAGCACATGAGCACCACGACGAGTAGCACGACGAGCCGGCCCAAGCACAACCGGCAGCCCCGAGATATCGGCAAGTGGCTGACCGCCGCATGGTCATGGCTGGTCGTGATCTTTCTGATGATCCCAATCGGCTTCGTCGTCGCCCACTCGATGAACGGCGGCAACAGCTTCAACATTTGGAAGGAGTTCGGCGGCCTCAAGTGGTACCGCGAACTGCTGTCCGATCTCAGCTTGCGGGCAACACTCATCAACTCGTTCAAGGCCGCGATCGGTTCGACACTGATCGCCGTCACGATCGGGGCCCTGGCTGGCGTGGCGCTCGTGCGCAAGCCAGGCCGATGGACCAAAGTCTTCCTGCTCCTGCTCCTCTTGGTGATGGTTACTCCTGAGGTGATCGACGGTTTCTCGCTGCTCAGCTGGTTCTTCGATCGCGGTTTCAACCGACCATTCGAGACCGGCGTGTTCGGTATCCGGGGAGGCATGATCCGGCTTTGGATCGGCCACTCACTGTTCTCGTCGGCAGTCGTCACGCTGATCGTGCGAGCCCGGCTACAGGGGCTCGACGAATCGCTCGAGGAAGCTGCCGCCGATCTGGGTGCGCCGCCGGCGCGTGCGTTCCGACAGATCACACTCCCGCTGATGGCACCGGCGCTGCTGGCCGGTGCGATGTTGTCGTTCAGCTTCAGCCTCGACAACGTGATCGTTTCGAGCTTCGTCGGGCAAGACTCGTCGACCTTCCCGCTCTACCTGCTCGGAACCGTCAAATCATCGACGAAGCCGAACGTCGGTGCCGGTGGTGTGTTGTTGTTCCTGGTCACGATGCTGTTCGCCTTCGTCACGATCCGCGTCCTCCGACGTTCAGGCGACTCGTCAGGCGATATCGCCGCAACAATCGCGGCCGGCTGATCAGGCCTCGACTCGTTCGAGTAGGTCGGCGGCGAGTTGTGTTCCCGGGCGGGAACGAATCGCCGCGCCCGCGTCTGCCACCCGCCGACGCATCACCGTGTCACCAATCAGGCGTTCGATCGAGGCGTGCATCTGATCGTCGGAGAACCGATACGTGTCGAGCCGCACGCCGAATCCGGTCTCGTCAACTCGTTGGGCGTTGTCGTACTGATCCCAAAACAAGGGGAGCGCGATCATCGGCTTGCCAAAGTGAAGGGATTCCGTGGTCGTGTTGTTTCCCGCGTGAGTGATCACCAGGTCAACGAGCGGAATCACGTTGGTTTGAGGCACCTGTTGCGCACCCCACATGTTGTCGGCGAGGTCGTACTGGTCGTGGCACGGACCCTTCGACACGATGTAACGGTGCGGGGTTCTCGACAGCACGTCAACAAGTCTTCGCATCAGTTCGACGTCGGCCGACCCGAGCGACCCGAGCGAGAGGTAGATCAACGAACCATCCCGTTCACTCAGCTGCTCAGGAACTTCGAACGGTTGATCGGTCGAACGAACCGATGAGTCGAGTCGGCGCCAGGTATCTGAGAGTGGTCGCTGGACCGTGTAGTCGATGATTTCCGGATAGAGATACAGGTTGAGATGCTCACTCCGGTTGATGAACTCGAGATCTCGGAGTTGTGGAGCTCCGCACGAGCGAACCCATTCGTCGTAGTCGGTCCACATCGGGCGATGCGTCGAATCGTACGCTGAGCGGAATGCCGCCCAATCGGTGCGGTCGGAGATCGGATAGCCGGAGAACACAGGCGGAACGTCCGGCCCTCCCACTTCCAGCGGGTTGCACGACATCATCCGCACAAACGGCACCCCGGCTGTGACGAGGGCCGGGAAGCAGTTGACGTTGTCTTCGATCACGACGTCTGGGCGCGCCCGGTTGAGGATCTCGCGCAACTGTGGTTCGCAGTACCGCGCTCCGTCGATCAGCGCTTGCCAGGTTGGCTGGATAAATGTCGACAGTTGCTCGATCGTCGGCTTGCGGAACTCCGGCGACGTGTCGCGGATGAAGTCGGTCCAGAACTGTCCGGCATCCGGCTCCATACCGCTCGCGTCGGGTTCGATCGGCGGCGCTAGATCGACAAGATCCTCCTCGAACCCAAGTGCTTCGAGCTTGCCGGCCCACGAACGCTCGGCCGCGAACACGACGCGGTGGCCGCGTTCACGCAAGACCATTCCGATCCCAATGCAGTTGTTGGTCGGGCCGTAGGCGCTCTCCGGCATGAATAGGAAAGTCCGGGATTTGGTCATGGCGAACCTCTCGACGTCGAATGCATCGGGTGCTTCGACCACAGTGAAGAATGGTGCGATGATACGCACGTTGATCAATCCTGCAAGCGGTTTGGCGATCGACTCCATTGCCGATTCAACCCCAGACGAGATCGAAGCTCGCGTATCTGCGGCTGCCGATTCGGGCAAGGAGTGGGGTCGTGCGTTGCCGTCTCAGCGGGCACTCGTGCTGCACCGGCTCGCCGATCTGGTTGAACTCCACGCCGACGAACTTTCGCGACTCGACGTCGAAGAGACAGGCAAGCCGTGGACCGTGATGCGCGACGGCGAGCTGCCCTTCGCTGTCGACAATCTGCGCTTCTTCGGATCGGCGGCGCGATCGCTACACGGAACGGCAGCCGGCGAGTTCAGCACCGGCTATACCTCGATGCTCGTGCGCCGCCCGGCCGGTTTGGTGGCGGCGATCACCCCTTGGAACTTTCCGTTCGTGATGGCGGTGTGGAAGGCGGGCGCTGCCCTGGCGGCTGGCTGCACGGTTGTGCTGAAGCCAGCCCCTGCGACGCCCCGATCGGCGATTCGACTCGCGGAACTGGCGATCGAAGCGGGACTTCCTGCAGGCGCGTTCTCGGTCGTCACCGGTGGGGCAGAGGTCGGCGAGGCGCTCGTGGCTCATCCCGGCATCGACATGATCGCGTTCACCGGTTCGACGGCCACGGGACGGCGGATCATGCGGCTCGCCTCCGAACGACCGATCCGGGTGCAGCTCGAACTTGGCGGTAAGGCACCACTGCTGGTGTTCGCCGACGCCGACCTCGATGCCGTGGCAGGTGCTGCCGCGCTGGCGGCCACGTACAACTCGGGGCAGGACTGCACCGCGGCAACAAGGGTGTACGTCGAGGCGTCATCGCACGACCACTTGGTCGACGCCCTTCGCGAGACGATGTCGAACATCATCGTCGGAGGACCCGACGAGCCGACCGCTGACATCGGGCCGCTGGTCAGCGCCGAACATCGTGACCGGGTCGATGGCTTCGTACGTCGCGCTCAAAGCGCGGGTGCGCAGGTGGTCCAAGGTGGAACCGCTCCTGATCGGGCCGGATGGTTCTATACGCCGACTCTGATCGTCGGGGCCAAACAGGACTCAGAGATCGTCCAGGACGAGGTCTTCGGGCCGGTGCTCACGGTGGTGCCGTTCACCGACGAACGCCAGGCGATCACGCTCGCCAACGATGCGCGCTACGGCCTTGCCTCGTCGGTGTGGACCTCGCAGGTCGACCGCGGTTTGCGAGTCGCCCATCAGATTCGAGCGGGTGTGACGTGGATCAATGATCACCTGCCGATCGCCAGCGAGATGCCCCACGGAGGTCGAGGTGCTTCCGGATTCGGAAAGGACATGGGGCACGACTCCGTACTCGAGTTCACGCATGGCCACCATGTGATGGTCAAGCACGCCGAACCCGTCGAGCGCAGCGGATTCCGCCCGGCATGACGTGGATCAGCTCGGGCGACGACTATCCGTCCGACGGCAGTTCGGCCGATCTGGTGCGGCGGCTGGCACCGGAACGCGTGAGCGACGGGGCCGAGCGCAGGATCACCGTCGACCAGACCAACCGCAGCGTTATAGTCGACGAGTCGGTGATCGTCAAGTGGTTGACTCCACCGGTTCGCGAACCCCATCATGGCCTCGATCTGCTCGCCCATCTCGACGCCGTCGGATTTGTCGACATGCCAAGCTTGCTCGGAGTCGAGGCGTCGGATGGTCGCGTATTGGCGGTCGTCACCGAGTTCGTCGTTGGAGCGCTCGACGGGTGGGACTGGTTCGTCGATGCGCTCACCGACTCGGTCGACGACGCCACTCAGTTCGTAGCGCCGATTCCCGCCGCTGCCGAGGTCGGGGCGCTCGCCGCCCGACTACATCTCGCGCTTGCGACGCCGTCAGCAATCTTCCCCGATCTCGACGGTCAGGTCGACGTCGAGTACGAACGCGATCGGTGTCGAGCGCTTCTGGCAGCAGCATCCGCCGAGGTCACCGATCGCCAGTCACGAGCGATTCTCGCCGACTGCGACTTGCAGATCCGCTCGCTGATCGAGACCATGCCATGCGGACCGACCCCGGTGGGTCTGATCCACGGTGATCTCCACATTGGGCAGGTGTTACGAGTCGACAATCGCCTGACGATCACCGATTTTGACGGCAACCCGCTGCTCGACGGCGCTTCTCGACGCCGATTGCGGCCGCTCGCAATCGATCTCGCGGCGCTGATTCAGTCGATCGATCACGCCGGCCGGATCGCCCAGAAGCGCCGCCCGTCGGCAACGGAGCAACTCGAGCCGGTGATCTCCTCGTGCATCCGGTCGACGCTCAGCAGCTACCGCTCAACGTTGGATGCGGGCGGGCTCGGCGACCGACTCGACGCTCGGCTACTTCCCGGTTTGCGGGCAGCGCAAGAATTACACGAGCTAGTGTACGCCGCCCGTCATCTACCGCGTTGGTCGTACGCGCCGACCGCTACGTTGGCTGCGATGTTCCAAGTCACCGGCGACTCGTGATGGACCCAGCGCTGTTTCGTGCAGATCTCGACGGGGTGCCGAACTCGCTTGACTCGCTCGCAACGGCGATTCAGACCGGCGATCTGGATTGGCCGATCGACCGGCCGCCACGACGTCTGTTGCTGACTGGAATGGGCTCGTCTTATTCTGCCGCCGACGTCTGTGCTCGGCGCCTCCGCGCACGAGGTGTCGATGCGGTGGCCGAACTGGCATCAACGGCGGCGACCTGGCCGGCCGCTCCCGATCTCGTCGTGATCGCGATTTCGGCCTCGGGTCGATCGGTCGAGACGCTCGACGCCCTCGAACGACACGCTGGCATCAGCATCGTGGTGGCGCTCACGAATCAGGCCGGATCGGCGATCACCGAACACGCCGACCACGTCGTCGAGATGCTGGCCGGCGACGAAGTGGGTGGCGTGGCCTGCCGGTCCTACCGTCACACGATCGGGGCGCTACTGGCGCTCGAACAACGGTTGGTCGGCGGGATCGACGCGGTCACGATCGTGCGCAACGCAACGACGGCAAGCGCCGACTTGCTCGATCGATCCGAGACCTGGCTCGCTCGTGTGGTCGAGGCGATCGACAGCCCAGACGGTACATGGTTCCTGGCCCCTGCCGAGCGGTTGTCGTCGGCGATGCAGGGAGCGTTGATGCTCCGTGAGGGTCCCCGGCGACGGGCCGACGGCTGCGAGACCGGCGACTGGAATCATGTCGATGTGTATCTCACGAAAACGCTGGACTACCGAGCAGTCGTGTTCACCGGATCACGCTACGACGCTGAAGCGGCTCGCTGGATGACTGAACGCGGTTCGACCAGCGTGGCCGTCGGTGGCTCGTTTCCCGAAGCGCACTACGAGGTCCGCTACCACCATGACGACGACTGGGCTGTTGCCCTGCTGACTGAACCGGTCGTCGCAGAGCTCATGGCGCACAGTTGGTGGATAGCCTGACGTTTGGACTCAGACACCACACGTTCAGAACGGCGACTCGACGTCACCCATCTCGACGTAAACGCTTTTGATCTGGCTGTAGTGGTCGAGCGCGGCGTGACCGTTTTCTCGACCGATGCCGGAATGCTTCACACCACCGAACGGCATTGCAATCGGGGTCAGGTTGTATGTGTTGATCCAGCACGTACCGGCCTGCAAACGGTCGATTACTCGATGGCCGAGTTGGATGTCGCGGGTGAATACGCCGGCGGCAAGCCCGAACTGGGTGCCATTGGCGCGTTCGACGACCTCGTCCTCGTCGTCGAAGACGAGCACCGACATAACCGGGCCGAAAATCTCCTCCTGCGCAATTCGCATGTCGTCGGTGACATCAGCGAACACCGTCGGCTGAACGAACAGACCGTCCGGAAGGTCAGCGATGGTCGCCGGCGTTCCCCCGGTGAGGCACTTCGCGCCGCCATCATGACCAACCCGCATGTACTCGAGGACTCGTCGATACTGGCGTTCGTTGACCAGCGGACCCATCTGCGTCGCTTCATCGAGCGGATCGCCGAGTCGGATCAGTTCCGTACGGGCGACGAGTCGTTCGAGGAAGTCGCCGATGACCGAACGTTGCACGAATACTCGCGTCCCGTTCGAACAGATCTGACCCGCGGAATAGAAGTTGCCGAGCATCGCCCCGGACACGGCGTTGTCGAGGTTGGCATCGTCGAACACGATGATCGGAGACTTGCCGCCGAGTTCGAGCGTGACGTGTTTGAGTCCCTCGGCGGCACCCGCCATCACCCGCTCGCCCGTTGCGACCGAACCAGTCACCGACACCTTGGCAACACCTGTGTGCCGCACGAGCGTCTCACCAACATCTCCTGCTCCTTGCACGACGTTGAAGACACCATCCGGCAAGCCGGCTTCGGTAAGGATCTCGGCCAGCTTGAGCGCCGTCAGCGGCGTGACTTCGGACGGCTTGAAGATCATCGAGTTGCCGGCAGCGAGCGACGGTGCCGCCTTCCAACAAGCAATCTGGATCGGGTAGTTCCACGCACCGATTCCGACGCAGACCCCAAGCGGTTCGCGACGCGTGTAGGCAAATGATCCACCCAGGTCGATGTAGTCGCTCGTCGCGTTGGCGATCAGACCACCAAAGTATTCGAGACAGTCGGCACCCGACGCGGCGTCAGCAACGAGGGTCTCCTGCAGCGGCTTCCCCGTATCGAGCGTCTCCAGCATCGACAGTTCGCGGTTCCGCGATCGGATGATTTCGGCCGCTCGCCGCAGCACCCTCCCGCGCTCGGTGCCCGACATCGCCGACCAGTCGGCGAATCCAGTTCGTGCCGTACTCACGGCAAGTTCAATTACCGCAGGGTCTGCCGAATGGACGGTGGCAATCAACTCGCCCGTTGCCGGGTGCCGACTTTCGATCGCCACCCCCGACGACTCGATGTACTGCCCACCGATGAAGTGGCTGGCGATCGGTTGCGCGCGCAGATCCGGCATCTCAGGATGCCCCGTCGAGGCTGATGATCGACCGGTACAAGTCGGGGCGACGGTCGCGAAAGACTCCGTGTCTCACACGTTGGGTCGCCAACGAGTCAAGATCGAACGTCGCCGTCAGCACCACCGCCGACTCGCGATCACCCTCGGAGACGATCGCTCCGGTGTTGTCGGTGATGAACGACGACCCGTAGAACGTCACGTCGTTGGTTCCACCAGTTTCTGTTCCGACACGATTGGACGCAACCACCGGAATCAGATTGGCGGCGGCGTGGCCCTGCATCGTGCGTTGCCAGTGACGACTCGTATCCAACTCGGGATAGGGCGGCTCTGACCCGATCGCCGTCGGATACAGCAGTAGTTCAGCACCTTGCAACGCAAGCACGCGAGCGACCTCGGGGAACCACTGGTCCCAACAGATCCCAAGCCCGATCCGACCGAATCGCGTTTGCCAGGCTTTCAGCCCGGTGTCGCCCGGCGAGAAGTAATACTTCTCCTGATAGCCGGGGCCGTCAGGAATGTGCGACTTTCGGTACACACCGAGCACCGAGCCGTCGGCGTCGATCATCGCAACCGAGTTGAAATGCGTTTGCCCGGCGCGCTCGAAGAACGAGATCGGTAGTACCACGTGCAGTTCGGTTGCGAGTGCCTGGAATCTGGCGATGACTGGGTTGCCCACAGCGGGTCGCGCCCAGTCGAAGAAACGCTGATCCTGATAGCGGCAGAAGTACGGCGCTTCGAACAACTCCTGCAGCAGAACGACGTTTGCCCCGGCCGCCGAAGCCTCGCGGACAAGCCGTTCCGCCCCGTCAAGGTTGGCTGCATGATCAGCCGTACAAGCCATCTGAGTTGCAGCAACAGTGATCAACCTCACAGCCAGGACTGTACTGAAATCACTGAGAGCCGGTGGCTTTCGCCACCGGCTCTCCGTGTTCGTTCAGCATCATGCCGTTAGCTGGCTTGGATCTTGATTTCGATGTCAACGCCCGCTGGAAGCTCGATTCGCTGAAGCGAATCGATCGTCTTGGCGTTGGGGTTGACGATGTCGATCAGCCGTTTGTGGACTCGCATCTCGAAGTGCTCACGCGACGTCTTGTCGATGTGCGGTCCGCGGATGACCGTGTAACGATGCTTGTCGGTCGGGAGCGGAATCGGACCGCGCACCGTGGCGTCGGTCCGATTGACCGTCTCGACGATTTTCTTCGTCGACTGGTCAATGATCTCGTGATCAAACGCCTTGAGGCGGATTCGAATGCTTTGTGCCATGTCAATGTTCTCGATTCAGTTTGCGATTGTTGTTCGTTGTCGTCAGGTCACTTGAGGATTTTGACGACGCGGCCGGCGCCGACGGTACGCCCGCCTTCGCGGATCG
>JANMTV010000220.1:0-2505 GCA_031390905.1 Ilumatobacteraceae bacterium
CCCAGACCTCCAAGAAAGGTCAGAAGGCACCAACGAAAGCGATTCATCCAGCTACCTCGGCGCCCCATCCCAAGACGAGAAAATGACCCGCGACACCGACGGCGACGGCGTCCCAGACCTCCAGGAAATGTCAGAAGGCACCGACGAAAGCGATTCATCCAGCTACCTCGGCGCCCCATCCCAAGACGAGAAAATGACCCGCAACAGCACGGCCAGCGCGATCATGGCGGTGCCGGTCGATGACAGCAACGGACAACAGATCAGCGTCGTCGGTTCAGACGGGCCGAGTGGTATCCAGACCACGATGCCCGCCACCGACGATGGGATCGAACTCTTCACCGATGACCTGGCCGGCGGTCTGATCGTAGATCTCAGTGCGGACCCGGCACCCCGCGCAGACGGCTTCGAGTCATTCGGCCACGATTTCCTAGGCGATTCGCCCACCGAGGTCGCCGACGACTATCACGACGACGCGATCGACGGCTGAAGCCCGTCCACCCTGCTCGCTCGAACCGCCACCAATCAAGAATTTACGAAAGCAGTGAAGCGGCGGATGCCTTCTTCGAGATCGGCATCGCCGAGCGCAAAACTGAACCTGGCGTAGCCGGGGGCACCGAACGCTTCGCCCGGCACAAACGCGACCTTGGCCTGGTCGAGCACGATGTCGGCGAGTTGCATCGTGGTGTCGGCGACCACTCCCCCGTATGACCGACCGAGCAGGCCTTTGACATTCGGGAAGCAGTAGAACGCGCCCTGTGGTTCCATGCACAAGACGCCATCGATGTCCGACAGCATCCGATGCATCGTGGCGCCGCGACGAGCGAATGCCGTGCGCATCATCACGACGTCGGCGAGACCGCCAGACACCGCCGCGAGGGCAGCCCGCTGGGCGACGTTCGACACGTTTGATGTGGCGTGACTCTGGAAGTTGGTCGAGGCCTTGACGACGTCGTTCGGACCGATCAACCAGCCGACTCGCCACCCGGTCATCGCATAGGTCTTGGCGACGCCGTTGACCACGAGGCACTGGTCGGCAATGTCAGGCACCAGCGTTGGCATCGACGAGAACTTGTGCGGACCGTACGTGAGGTGTTCGTAGATTTCGTCGGTGACAACCCAGACGCCACGCTCGATCGCCCAGTCGCCGATGGCGATCGTCTCGGCAGGCGTGTACACCGAACCTGATGGGTTGTCTGGGCTGACGAACAGCAGCACTTTCGTTCGTTCCGTGTGGGCCGCTTCGAGCTGGTCGACCGTGACCTTGAACGACGTCTCATCGTCGGTTTCGACGATCACCGGCACGCCGCCGGCGAGCGTGATCGCCTCTGGGTAGGTGGTCCAGTAGGGGGCAGGGCAGATCACCTCGTCACCGGGATCGCAGAGCGCCGCGAAAGCAGTGAAGACGGCGTGCTTGCCGCCGTTCGTGACGAGCACCTGGCTACCGTCGATCTTGTAGCCGGAGTCACGGAGCGTCTTGGCAGCGATTGCATCCTTCAGCTCGGGGAGGCCACCTGCGGGTGTGTAGACGTGGTTTTTCGGTGCTCGGCAGGCCTCGACCGCGGCCTCGACGATGTGGGCTGGTGTCGGAAAGTCAGGCTCGCCGGCACCGAATCCGACCACATTCTCGCCCTGCGCCTTGAGCGCCTTGGCTTTCGCATCGACAGCGAGGGTGGCAGAAGGGGCAATCGCCGCAAGGCGTTGAGATACTCGTTTCACGGTCCCCAATCGTGCCAGATATCCACCCCGATTCCCCGCTGGTTAACGGAGACGAGCCGATACGCGAGGCGACCAATGGTCACGGTGCGCCATTTCGACTGCGCAGCAGTCGAAATGAAAGCTCCGGTGGGCCAACAGAACTTGCTTGCCCATCGGTGGCCAAACAGGATTTCCAACCTGACGAACGCTGAGTGTGACGAAGCGAGACCGTGCAGTCGCCCGACCGCGTCCGTCCACCGGCGACCTTGGACGCTGGGACTGGTTCGCAGGCACCGGGATTGTCGGACCCGCTCGTAAGGGCCGCGATGCGGCGCGCTCAGCGTCGATCAAGTCGTGGCTGCGGGCGGAATAGTGTGTGGGCGAGCAAACGTCCGACGTCTTGATGCTGCGCTTGAGCGGAATCGCCAGTGTTAACAGCATGTGCTCCCACGGTGGCGGGTGGAATACGATGGTCGTGGACGTCCTTACGCTCTATGTGGCGGCAGTGGCGGTGATGACTGCGAGTGAGAAGGGTTTTGACTTCGCCGCTCTCCGTCGGCACGGTCGCCGAACTTGTGCCGCGAGCGGTTGCCTCGATCGTGTGGGTGTGATTCCCGACGTCCAGAATCGCCAGCGTGTCGTGTGCGTCTCGATCCAACAGAAAACTTCACATATTTCTAACGTACGTATGTTGCAATGGGTTCGGATGTTCGATATGTTTGCTGTCAACGAATCAATCTTGGGGAGGTGCACGATGGATGACAACGGAGTTCGTAACACACTTGATGTGTTGTTGGCTGGTGATCCTGA
>JANMTV010000223.1:0-2277 GCA_031390905.1 Ilumatobacteraceae bacterium
TGTGACGCCATTTCGTGTGCAACCTGTCGCACCTCGGGTGCCGGTTTCAGCAGCACAGCGTTCCCCGCCGCCAGCGCAGCCAAGACACCACTCGCCGGGATCGCGTAGGGAAAGTTCCATGGAGATGCGACGAGCACCACACCGATTGGCGCGAACGACAGGCCGGAGTGCTGACGCTCCTCGATGGCGTGGGTGCACCAACCGTAGTAGCGAGCGAAGTCGACCGCCTCCGACACCTCTGGATCACCCTCGTTGATCGTCTTGCAAGCGGTTTGCGCCATCAGGGCCAGCGTGTTCCCGCGGCTGGCCTCCATCTCAGCCGCCGCCTGCCCGAGCACGACTCGGCGCTCATCGAACGTGGTGGACGCCCAGCTCGCCGCTCCAGCACGAGCGGTCGACACCACCGCGTCGATCTCGGCGATTGTGTGGGTTACCGGGATTTCCGGGGTGCCTGGCTGGTCAAGATGGTTACCGATCCAGGCTCGATTGACGTCCCGTGTCCAGTCCGTGTCGGGACAGTTCTCGAACGTCCTGAGCGGTTGCGCCTCGACGAGGATCGAGCGGTCCTGTCGTCGTCGGCTCGAGGTCGAGACCGAGCGGCGTCCGTCGATCGCCGACTCGAATCGCGCCCGCTGGGCATCCCACTCCCGCGATCCGGGCGTCAGTGCAAACACCGATCGGAGGAAGTTCTCCGGAGCGGTGTTCTCGTCGAGGCGTCGGGCGAGGTAGGCGATGCTCGCCGCAAGGTCGTCGCGTCGCACGACCGGTGTGTACAGCAGCACGTGTCCCACTTCGTCCCTTACGGCCCGCGCCTGGGCCGGTGCCATTCCCTCGAGCATTTCGAACTCGATCCGTTGGCGTCCTGGCAGGCCGAGTGCCCACGCCACATCGAACAGGTTGTGGCTGGCGAAGCCGACTCTGACCGCACCTGACCAGCGCCGATCGAGCGGATGCTCGACGAGTCGCTTGAAGCTGGCGTCCACCTCGGCCTTGGTTTCGTAGGGGGCTTGGGGCCAACCATGTAACTCGGCGTCGACCCGTTCCATCGCCAGGTTGGCACCTTTCACGATTCTGATTTTGAGCGACCCACCTGCCCGCTCGTGACGAGCCTGTGCCCATTCACAGAGACGTTGACATGCATCATGAGCATCCGGGATATAGGCCTGCAGCACGACGCCGGCATCGATCGTGGCGAACTCTGGCTCGTCGAGCACACGCTTCAAGGCCGCCAGAGTGAGCGGCAGATCGCGGAACTCCTCCATGTCGAGGCTCACGAACGTCGGCGGTCGCGACCGTTGACCGGCCCGATAGAGGACCCGCAAGCGATCGCAGATCGCGTTGACCGAGTGCTCGAACGCCAACACATCGAGATTGGCGACCACCGCCGAGATCTTCAGCGAGACATAATTCACGTCAGGTCGGTCGATAAAATCCAGCAGTTGCCGAATCCGACCGTCGGCCTCTGCGTCGCTCAGGATCGCCTCACCGAGCACGTTGACGTTCAACCCGAACCCGACGCCTACCCGCTTGGCGACATGAGCGGCAAACGCCGGATCATCGGCGGGCACTACGGCTCCAGCACTCTCGCGAAAAATTCGCGCCCTGACCAGAGGCATGACCACTCGGGGCACGTAGCTCGACAAGACGGCCCCGGTGCGGAGCAACGCTCGGTCGACGAAACCAAGAGCGGGTGGCGCGCCCAGGTCGGCGACGATCGAGCGAAAGCGTGATGCCGCTCGCCTATCGTCAGCGAAGCGCAGCACTTCGTCTGTCAAGACGAATGTCAGTGCTCGCAGGTCAGGGTCCTGGACCAACGCCGCCATTCGCCGTTGCTGGCGTCGTTCACGGCGCGTGGTCGATGCGGTTGCAACACGCAGCAGTTCGGCGGCACGTTCGATTGCCCGTTCGGTCGTCTGCCTGGTCGGCGGGTCGCTCGCCGTCATCATCATCCCGATCTCGGTTGGGTCAGGCGAACGACAGGGCGAAGAGGTTGTCGTACGCGAGACCCCACGGTGGGCGTAGGAAGCCGAGGGCGCGGACGTCTTCGTACCAGTGGGCGAAAGGACTACGCCGGGAGTACGTGCCGCCCCCGATCACCCTCGCCAGCCGACTGAGGGTGGCCTCGGCCAACTCGGCCACGGCCTCCTTGGCGCAGAGCGCCGCGAACAGAGCTGTTGGATCGCCGGCCTCCAACGTCCGCAGCGATCCTTCGTAAGCCTGTACCGCCAGCCAGTGATCGTTGACAGCGCGGGTCCATTCGACCTGCTCGTAGGCGCG